>JBDTRM010000291.1:0-73379 GCA_039931675.1 Bacteroidia bacterium
ACCCCGTTAAGGGAGAAGTTTATCGCCCGTTTGAAGTGCTCCCGCCCGCCACGGTAAATGTTTCTGATAAGGTTTATGTATTCAGCGATGCTACTCCCAAACCTATTCAGTTTATTATTAAAGCTAATGCAAATAACGTAATCGGAACACTACAGGTATTAGTGCCAACAGGCTGGGTGCTTGATTTAAAGAACCCTGAATTTAAATTAAGCAATAAAGGTGATGAAGCGATAATAGAAGCAATGATAAGTGCAGGAAGCAATCATAGTGAAGGCAAGTTGCAGGCATCTTTAAAAATTAATAACACCACTTACACAAAAAGTATTAAGCGCATTGAATACGATCACATTCCCTACCAATTTATATTAAGTGATGCAGAAGCAAAACTTGTAAATGTTAACCTGAAGAAAGCAGGAACAAATATCGGTTACATTCAGGGGGCAGGAGATGATGTGCCTGCCTGCCTTAAGCAGGTTGGATACAATGTTACCATGCTCACTGATGATTTGCTTACTAACGAAGACTTATCTAAGTATAATGCCATAGTTACAGGAGTGCGGGCTTACAATACCAATGACCGGCTACAGGTGCATTACAATAAATTAATGGAGTATGTGAAGAACGGTGGCAACTTAGTGGTGCAGTACAATACAAATAACCGTATCGGGCCGGTGCAGGCAAAAATAGGCCCCTATCCTTTTATGATTTCGAGAGACCGGGTAACAGATGAAAAGGCCGAAGCACGGTTTGTTAAACCTGCACATGCAGCATTAACTTTTCCTAATGTGATTACTGCAAATGATTTTGATAACTGGATACAGGAACGCGGAATTTATTTTACAAGTGAAATGGATGGTTATGAAACTGTAATCGCAATGAACGACCCCGGTGAAAAATCAAATGAAGGCAGCCTGATAATAGGCAAGTATGGAAAAGGAAATTTTGTTTACACAGGATTGGTTTTTTTCAGGGAGTTGCCCGCAGGTGTGCCCGGGGCTTATCGCTTGTTTGTGAATTTAATAAGCCTTCCGCAAAATAAGTAGCGTAATATAAACCAATTCCACCCATTCAGAATCAACATCAGTATGTAAATTGCACCTCTCTCCGCTCTCTCATAGCGTCCGCGTTTCTTTCAACGCTGCCGCAAGGCCGCTGGCTTGCGAGCCATTGCTGTGCCGAAATGAAAACGCACTGTTTGTACTTGTTCAATTCTTTTATTTTCTGATAAGGTTTGGGATAAATGTAGTGATAAAACAATTTAATCTGTTGTATGCTGCCTAACACTCACCCTAAACCCGCCTTTGGTGTGCACAGCCGCACTAAAACTACCTTTTAACAAACTTCCTCGCCACCGTTTGCCCCTCATATTTTAAACTTAAAAAGTACATGCCGGGTGGTAGCTGGCTTACCGGTACAGCAGTTTGTTTTTGAACAAATGTCCTGGTTGCATAAACCTGCTCACCTAACATATTATAAACAGTAATATCACAAACAGAAAAAAGCGAATACGAAAACCTTATAGTAAGAAAATCATTAACAGGGTTTGGATAAACAGAAAATTCAGAGTTGTAATTTACTTCATTTACTTCAGTATAGGTAGCACATCCAAAACTATCGCAACCAAGGCTATCTAACTTTATAAGCCATCCATCTTCGTTGCCGTTCGGACCTTTATAAGCAAAACCTACACAGGCAAAGCCACTGTCGCTGGTTTGAATAACATCCCTGAAACAACAATGATCATTATAGGAGCCAAAACTTCTGTCCCATAATTGGTTTCCGAAAGAGTCTGTTTTAACTACCCAGGCATTAACTATTCCGTTATTGCCTTCCAGTGCGCCAACAGCTATTATTGTATTATTTTGTAATTCATGCGCCCACCAGATTTCGCTGTCGCTATTTAAATATGTTTTTTGCCAAATAATGGTACCAGAGGTATCAATTTTTATTAACCAACTTCTTATTTCTTGTGTTGAAGAGATTCCTTTATACCCTGATAATAAATAATTTCCATCAGCGGTCTTTGTAATACCTGTAGCTCCATCTAAATATGCGGTGCCATAAGTTTTCTGCCATTTAAAATTGCCTATGCTGTCTGTTTTTATTAAATATAAATCCCGACTGCCCAATCCATAACTGCGAGTCCATCCTAATGTCAAAAAACCTTGGTCAGTTAATTGAACGCTTGAAAGAGCTGCGTCATAATTTGCCCCACCAAAATTTTTTGTCCACTCTTCATTGCCAAGACTGTCAGTTTTGGTAATAAATACATTGCCATCAGTAGCAAGAGAATCCGTTTGCTGACCTGCAATCAAAAAACCTTTATCGCTGCACTCGGTTAAAAACAAACCGAAATACTGGTCAGAGCCGGGAGCAAAAATTGTTTTAGCCCATAAAGTATCTCCATTGTTATCAAACTTTAATAAATAAATACATTGCTTAAATAAGGTATAGCTTCTTAACCGGGAGCCAGTAATATAGTTTCCATCTGATGTTTTCAATAGTCCGCTTATTTCATAACGCTGCAAAGTGTCTCCATATTGCTTAATCCATACTGTATCTCCGTTAAAATCCGTCTTAATAATCAATGTACGTAACGTTGAAATTGTACTTCCACTTGATGCAGTCATCAGGTATCCATCGCTTAATTCAAGCACATTAAAAAATTCCTCTAACTGAAAATCATAGTATTTAGTGAAAGTAATGGTCTGTGCCGTTGCACCAAAACTCAGTAAAAACAGACAAACCATTACTTTTAGAAACTTCATACGTCTTATTTAATTATACACATCCTTTTTGTTTTCATTGAGCTTCCATTTTTCACAATGCTGTAATAGTATATTCCAGACGTTATACCTGCACTTGAAACCACTACTTCATTATTACCTGCATTCAAATTTTTACGGTAAATTTCTTTTCCATAAATATCGGTTATTCTAAGCAGGCAACCATCCTCGGCCATTATTGTTCTTATAACCGTTTCATCCTTATAGGGATTAGGAATATTATCTAACGGTATATCATCGCCATTATTGGATGCAATTTCATCTTTGGCCATCCGCTCTTCATGCTCTTCCTCATCATCCTCCGGCTCGTAAAAGTAAACAGAATCTCTTGCTATGGCAAGCGCAGTTTGCGCGCGTGATTGTGCATCAGATGTATTGTCATTTGCAATTTCAAGCAACAGGTCTGCCTGCGCATCAGTAATTTGAAGCAATGTTTTTCCTGAATCAGCTAAATTTACCAACAGGCTGTCGAACTGCTTAACCCTTTCATCAAAATAAGTACCTGTTAAAACGGAATCCAGGTATTTATGCGCACTGTCCAATTCATTTTCCTGCAGGTACAGGCTCATTAACATTTCATTGGCTTCTGAACTCCTCAAGCCTTTAAGGTAATCGAAAATGCCATAATACTCCTCGGTACTGTCACTTAAATAATACCTGATTATTCCATTTAAATATAATTGTTTCTGTGCAGGGTTTTCTTCATTTTCATAAGCAATCCTCATCTCGTCTAAACAAGTCGGGCAAGGATCAACATCAGGGTCACAAGATTCATCATCTGAAAATGAACCATTACTGACAACCACTGGAGAATTTGCACAAGGAACCCAATCCGCCATTTGATCATTACCGAAATATGTAAATCCTACACTGTTAGTTTTTATATGAGTATATGGAGGTGGGGAAGGGCAGTCATCATTAAATACATTACCTGCTCTTTTTTGATTAGGAAGAATACCTGTTCCCTGGTTAGCTAAGGACCCGACCCCACTGGGGCAAATGTTCCAGGCATGGGTATGGTTACTAAATTCATTGCATCTGAATTGAGCAAATTGATTATCTCTTTCAGCCTGCACCCCCTTTGTTAAGTAATTAAAGGTATTATGCGAAAGTTCTCCCCCCAGTGTATTCGAATTGGTGCTGATAAATCCAATACAATATTCAGGAGTAGCAGTACCTCCAAAACTGTTTCCATCACCTACAAAATAACCACCCGATCTTCGCATCCATATTCCATAATTTTTATAGCCCTGTATGCCATCAGGTATATCATTAAAACTATTATTCACTATCTTGGAATAAGCACCGTCAAGCATAAACACACCATAGTTAACGCTGTTAAAATCATTGTCAGAAATGTAAGTTAAACGATTGGGGAAAGCTGCATGGAGGCTGCGCACACCAAAGCCGGTATTGTTAAAATCGTTGCCGGTTATTGTTGCCGAAGCATCATACATGCTAACTCCTACACCATGGAGGTAATTGTCGTTGGTAAGGCTGCTGGTAAATTCATTTCGTATAACCTTAATACCAAGCGCATTGTTTATATGAATAAAATCAACTGTACCTGATTTATAAACTCCTTTGTCAATTGCAAAGGGGTAGTTGTAATCTTCATCTCGCAGTAGTTGATTGCTTTCGAAGTGAGAGTCGTATATCCAGCTATTATTAACGTAAGGATAAGGTGAAAACCAAATTCCATAACGGTTTTCTTTAAAATAAACGTTATCAGTTACCCTCACCCGGCCTCCACCAAAAGTGCCCCATGGAATTGCTTCATTTGTTTCTGTATTCCTGTAGGTTTTATCTGCCAATATCCCTATACGGGCATGTTCAATAATGGCTCCTCCAGATATGTCAACCCATCCCTGATCATTTACATTGCTGCTTGCCGGGTCGCCCCATACTTGTATTCCGTCCCACATGGTGCGCTCATCGCATCCTCCGTTATCAATTACAGTGAGGGTAGCATTATCATTAACTACAAGTTTCCCACCTGGCTCTACGACAATGTTTGTTTCAATGGGATTTTGAAAACCGTTGGTGGATATCTTTTTACTGTCAGTAAATTCTATAACTGTAGAACTTCCGCTAATCGTAAGGGTATAACCCGGCTTGATATGCACAGATCCTTTTACTTTGTGACTCGAATTCCAGGGTGTATTTGAGTTAATATCAATAATATTATCTGTATTATCGTAAATGTCCGCAGAATATGCGCTACGCGATTCGCAGTCACTATGCAGCTTACATAAATAATAATCGTCAAAATTATAGCTGGTATTACCTGCCACAACAAAGCCCCCATCATCGGCTTGTGTTATTGTATATAAACATTCTTGCTTTTTCCCATCACCTGGATAAGCCTGAGGTAAAAGATCATCAATATTCCACCAGGTTTCCCATTCAAGATATCCATCATTTGTATAATTAGCAACATAAGCATCAGAGTTAAAATTTCCCGGTATTGGTGGATGGGAAGGAGAGCAGTCAAGTCCATTGCAGTCAGCATAACATACGGGAGTAACGTTATGAACGGAAGTTAATACTCCAAAACCACCTCCTTCTCTTGGTGCAACATTTATTTTCAAGTCATAGGCCCCCACTGAACCAACATTTAATGGAAAAGGGGCTGTTGTAATTGAGTTGCCGGATGCAGCGTCAAACTTGTAAATAGTTCCTACACCAAAATTTTCACCAGCCGCGGTACCGTTGCAGTGGTCTATAACAGGCATTAAAATTTCTGGCTGCGCAGTATTAGTTGCCATTTTCACATAATAGTTGTTTGTATTATAGTAGTTTCCAGGTATTCCAGGATTTAGAAGATTTGCAGGAAATGCGGATATGTTAAACCACTCTGCAGTTACATTAGCCGTAGGGGTACTTTCAGATATTTGCATAATATAGGCCTGGTTACCATTAGTGCCTGCTACAGAACCTGATATGATGTCTTTGGGCGTGCTTCCGTTAAGGTAACTGGTTATACCCCAGGCATGAAAATCAGTTATTATTCCAAACCCAAATACATTTGGTATTTCAGAATACCCTTGCAAATAACCATAGGTTGGATCTAAATCAACAAAAAATGCCTTGTGATTACTTCCATCAATATAAGAGCCGGTTATTCTTAAATCACCATTTGCTTTTTGAATTACGTTTTCGGCTTGCATAATAATTTCGTATGTGGTATTTATATCACTAAATGGCGCATAAATACCCTCCCATTCTAATTCTCCCGTTTTGTCAACTTTTACTACATAGGCTTTGCGTTTATAATCTGCAGGATCAAATGTAGTACAATCATAATAGTCGTTATTACTGCCTGTTGGATTATAAAGAATATTAATACTATTATCTTCAGCATTTCTGGTACTGTTTGATGTTCCTACAGCAACATAACCTCCATCAGAAGTTTGTATAACATTAAAAAATCCTCCAGAACCATAGGTTTCGAACCAATGATAGCCTTTGCCATTTAAGGGTTTTAATGCAAGCGCAGTCATCAAGGGCCCGCGGATAAGTAGTGAAGTCTCAAAATCCGGGCACTCTGGACTAGTTGTTAACGGAATCTGTCCACAACCATTGTAAGTTTCATAATAAGGCGTGTTAATAAATGTTGCATAACCAGCGCAAATATAGCCGTCAGCTTCAGTAGGGGGGATACCAGAATAACTATTCGCATGTCCGTACCACCATTCATCTCCGCTTTCCTCCTTAGTTTGATCACTATATGAATCAAGTGTATTATAAGGCGCCCAATCATCCTCCTTCCAATCTAATTGAGGCGGTAAAATTTGAACTGCCGATGAGGGTCTTCTTGTGGTGTAAAGTAAAACGGAGTCAATTGCGGTCCTACCTTTGTAATCTTTTGCTAAGAGATAAAAGTGTACAGACGTTTCTAAAGTATCAACAATTAAGGTATCGCATGTATTGCACGTAATGTTCCAGTCCGGATACCATTGTTTGCTCACATTTGAAGTTCCAACAACTGCAAAGGGAAAGGTTTCAATATTAGTATCAATTTGACTAATAAAAGCTGTCGGAAGGGCAGTCTTTTTATAAGCCAAACAATAATATCCGTAAGTATTAAGCGCTGATGGTGTAGCCAATTTACCACTGCTTATACTACCTGTAAAAGTGCCAAAGCTTTTATCTTTCCATTTTGTGCCGTCCCATTGGGCTATACGCAAGTCGGCCGAATCGAGGATACCACAATGGCTGCTGTTCCAGTTTAGTTTTACTGTAACATTGGATGTACCCACACTGCGTTCAAAATTCCAGTAATTACATTGACTCAGGTAATCAATCGTAGTATCCATTGCGGTGCCCAGGGTTTGGCTGGTATTAAAATATTCGGCTATATACCCGTCAGTGCTTACTGATGGGGCTGTCATTTCAAGTGCCCTGTATTCATTGCCTTTACCAACTGGGAAAACAAATGAAGTATTGCCTCTTTTCTTAACCGGGCCTGAAACGAAACCTGAATCGCTCGCCCCGGTAACAGAAGCACCTGTGTAAATAGTAAACAGGTTGGTTGATGTACTTATTATTTTTCCTTTGACAAAAGTTAGCACGCTGTCAACTCTAACAGGTGTACTAAGCGTAACATCATTGGCACTCTTGTCTATTTTTATATGACCGAAAAGTATCTGATCATCGCTGTATATAGTCTGAGCAGCAATACCTGTAAAAGTTGCTTTGCCTACGGTGCCTATTTTAAAATTAAAACTGCCATTACAAGTTAGGTTGCCTTTAAAAAACACTTCGCTTCCATAGCCGGGTAAGATGGATGCATTGGTGCCATTAAAAGTAACTGCACTGTTAAAGTAATCGCTTGTCGTAGCACCAAGACGAAAATTCGTTGAACCTGTAACCGTTACAGTAGTTGTTCCGTTAAATTGATTGCCTCCATAAGAACTTGTTACTGTGCTACCTGATTGAGTAAAGCTTGCCGTATTATTAAAGACAGTATTTTTTAGCAGTATCGAGGGTGCTGTAATGGTAATGCCACCATTAAATGTATCTGTTACAAAATTGATAACTGCTGTGCCTGTTAATGTAATAGATTGGCTTGTGCTTCCGGCTTGTGAAAAATTCCGCAATAATAATGTGCCATCAGAGAATCCAGTTCCTACAGTTATTGTTTTGCCTGTGGCAAGTATGCTTGTTCCACCTGAATTACTACCAAAAGAAATGCCTGCGCTGCCTGTATTGCTTACAATTATGTTTCCATTATAAACGCTGCTGCCTGTATCAGAAAACTGAATTACTTTAATGCCACTGTTTTTTACAGTGAGGTTGCCATTAAATGTATTTCCATAAGTGGTGCCAATGTTCCAAAGTCCGTCACCGGTTCCGCTTTTGTAAATGATTACCTCAGCATTCCAGGTGTTCCCACCGGTACTGTTAACCGCAGTATTAGACGTATCTTCAAAACTTGTAACATTATTGAATGTGCTCCCGTTAAATTTATTGCTCCCGGTAATAGCATCAATCTTAGCACCAAAGGTAGTGCCTGCGTAAATTGCTGAACTACCGCGTGGCTTAACAAGGCCATTGTTAATAGTACCCCCGTTAAATGTTGCAAAACCATTGCTGATAGTTAGTGTGTCGGTATTCAAATCTAAAGTACCGCTTGTCATAGTAAATCTTTTCACTGACACGCTTACACTTAGTACAGGGTTATTGGTGGCTGACACTATTGTTACAGAGTCATTAACGCCAGGCACACCGCTGGGAGTCCAGTTACTGGCAGTTCCCCAGGCTGTGCTGGTCGTTCCATTCCATGTGCGGTTAGTTGCCGTTGCCATTTGTGATATGGCGCAAAGAGAAATTAAGAAGAGAGCTATTGTGAGTATTTTTTTATTTTTCATGTAGAGGATTTGTTTGAAGTTATTAGAGAATTGGACTTGTAGTGAGCGTAGTCGAACTATTGTTAGTTCGTGATGAATTGGAAGGGCTGCGACCATGACCCGCTGCTGCTTTGGAGGCGCGCTTCGCCATAGAAGGTGCTTTTATCAGTGTATGTTCCGATTCCGAGTGTTACCCTGTTACCTATACGTGAGTAAGTAAACCCGGAAGGCAAACCCGATTGAATATCGAAAACAAAGGTGTGCGACATTACATCTGTGAGAGTGGCATCTGTGCCAAGCTTTACCTGTATATTGGTTATGGCTGTTGTGTCGCTAAGTGTAACTACAAAAGTGCCTTCTAATAAGGCAGGATTAGTTGCTGATGTTTCCATTGAAACGAATGCATCAATAACGGAAACGGTTTGGGCTTGCAAGCTTACAGATGCAAGGCCAATTGCGAGGGGCACCATAAATACCAACTGGAAGATTTTTGTTCCGATTTGTCGGAAGGGATTTTTTTTCATTTTTTTTAGAGTTTTAAAATTAAGGGAATTAAATAGTTACAACCTTTATCATATAGTTGCAACCTTTATCATAAATGTAGATAAATTTTTTTTTCAGATATTTATTAAGCCGGCAATGCAAATCATAAAGTGCATACCCAACCGGCAATTGAGGCTTTTCAAACTAAAAACAAGAAATAGAATAAGGGAGGGGGATTAGAATGTTACTCCATTAAATTGGCTTGCAATTTATATTTTGTGCGAATAACGACTAATATATAATACCAATTACAAAAGCTAACAAACTAATTTCCGGAGCCGCCCTTAATATAATATAAACCAATTCCGCCCATTCAGAATCAAGATTAGGAAGTAAATTGCGCTTCTTGCAATTTCTTAATTCATTTATAAATTTCAGTAAAACTTATGGAAGAAGATAAGCCGCCAATAATGAAATCGTGGAATAACGTATATCTGTTAGTTATTGCAGTGCTGGTTATGCTGATGATATTTTTTTACTTCATTACAAAATATTTTGAATGAGTATAACCGACTGGTTCGTTCTTGTAATCACCTTGCTTTTCATAGTGCTGTATGGAATGTGGAAAAGCAGGAATACAAAGAATATTGATGGCTTTTTGCTTGCAGATAAAAAACTACCGTGGTATCATGTTGGGCTTTCAGTAATGGCAACACAGGCCAGCGCCATTACTTTTCTTTCTTTACCCGGCCAGGCATACAGTGATGGACTTCGCTTTGTGCAATTCTATTTCGGATTGCCGCTGGCAATGGTGGTATTGTGCATTACGTTCATCCCTGTATTCAGAAAGCTGAATGTTTACACAGCTTATGAATATTTAGAAAAACGGTTTGATTTAAAAACACGTTCGCTCACAGCATTTCTGTTTTTGCTGCAACGTGGTCTGTCAACCGGCATAAGCATTTATGCACCTGCAATAGTTTTATCTTCTATTCTTAATTTAAACATTTCTTACACCACTTTATTTACTGGCGGCATTGTAATTCTTTATACAGTTTATGGCGGCACTAAAGCGGTATCATATACCCAACTGCTGCAAATGAGTATCATCTTTGCCGGTCTTTTTATTGCTGCTTATATGATGGTGCATTTATTACCGGCTGATGTTGGCTTTATTGACGCACTTCACATCGCAGGCAAAATGGGGAAGATGAATGTAATTGATACGCATTTTGATTTGAATAACCGTTACAATATATGGTCGGGAATTATAGGCGGGTTCTTTCTTCAACTGTCTTATTTTGGTACTGACCAATCACAGGTGGGTCGTTATCTCACCGGTAAATCAGTAACTCAAAGCCGGCTGGGATTAGTAATGAATGGATTGGTAAAAATACCGATGCAGTTTTTGATCCTATTGATAGGCGTACTTGTTTTTACATTTTATCAATTTCATCAGCCGCCACTATTCTTTAACAAAGTAGAAACAGAACGCATTGTGAATAGCAGTTATAAGCAAGATTATAATAATCTTGAAAAAGATTACCACCAGTTGAATGAACAAAAACAACAACATGTTAATGAACTTGTGAATGCCATTCATAAAAACAATGATGCTGAAATAAATTCATCACGAATTCAATTGCAAACAGACAACAAGGAATCTGCAAAAATCAGGAAAGCAGCTATTGATCTTATCAGTACAAATAATAAGGCTGCTGATGTGAATGATACCAATTACATTTTTTTAAGTTTTGTTATGCGATACCTGCCCGAAGGAGTAATAGGATTATTAGTTGCAATAATTTTTCTCGCATCTATGGGTTCAATAGCAAGCGGATTCAACTCACTTGCTTCTGCTACTGTGGTTGACTTTTACAAGCGACTTATTAACCCTCATGCAAGCAGCAGGAATTATCTTTATGTATCCCGGATTGCCACTGTTTGCTGGGGATTGTTTTGCATTGCAGTTGGACTTTATGCAAGTAAATTAGGAAACCTGATTGAAGCAGTTAATATTTTAGGTTCGCTTTTTTACGGAACTATACTTGGAATATTTTGCGTGGCATTTTATTTAAAAAAAGTTGGTGGCACGGCAGTTTTTTATGCAGCATTAATTTCAGAAGCTTTTATATTCTTTGCATGGCTTACTGATCTCACTGCTTTTCTTTGGCTAAATGTGATAGGGTGCCTTCTGGTAATGATGACCTCATTGTTATTGCAAAAAGTTTTGCCGCTAAGGATTACTATTGATGAGACGAAATAAACCTAATGTAAGTTATGAGGTTCGCAATTGTTATCACTCATCCGTTTTACGTTTATTGGGAATGTTGTAAAATTGATATGCGTTATATGTGTTATTTCGCATTCGTATAATTCTAAAAATTTATTTTATGAACGCTGTTAAAACGAATAATAAACAGCCGCACCTTATTGTAATTGGTGGAGGTTTTGGCGGATTACAAGTTATTAAAGAATTAAAAAACAAACCTCTTCAGATTACCTGGATTGATAAAAACAATTATCACACTTTTCAGCCATTACTTTACCAGGTGGCCAGTGGTGGTTTAGGACCCGATGCTATTGGTTATCCCTTGCGCAGAATTTCAGGTCCTATTAAAAATGTGGTTTTTCGTATGGCAGAGGTGTTAACTATTAAGCCCGAAAGCAATTGTATTGAAACAAGCATTGGTGATTTGAATTACGATTATCTTTTAATCGCGACAGGATCGGCAACCAACTTTTATGGCAATGCAAACTTAGAGGCATCATGCATGCAATTGAAATCAATACCTGATGCGTTGGATTTACGCAGTGATATTTTACAGGAATTTGAAAAGTCAATCATACATCAGCAACCTGATGAGCTTAAACAGATACTAAACTTTGTGGTTGTGGGCGGAGGCCCAACAGGAGTTGAAACTGCAGGTGCTCTTGCCGAAATGAAATTAACAGTATTGCCAAAAGATTATCGCGAAGTGAAGCCTGAAAATATGCAGGTGCATTTGGTTGAATCGGGCAATGCATTGCTTACAATGTTTGATGAATCGCTTTCATTAAAAGCAAAAAAGTCGCTTGAAAAATTAGGAGTAAAAGTGTGGCTCAATACCAAGGTTGAAAATTATGATGGAAAGATTTTGACTTTTAATACAGGCGAACAACTCATTACCGATACAGTTATATGGAGTGCCGGTGTAAAAGGAAAAATCATCAACGGGCTTAATCCAAATGCAATTGGCCGCGGCAATCGTTATAAAACAGATGAATATAACACGATAGCTGGTTATGAAAATATTTTTGCAATTGGCGATGTAGCATTAATGACGGCTGATGCAAAATTTCCAAACGGGCATCCGCAGGTAGCGCCCACAGCCATTCAACAGGCGGGCTTGTTTGCAAAAAACCTGTTGCGGCATTTAAATAACCAGCCACTTATACCTTTCTCTTATTTCGATAAAGGTTCCATGGCAACTATTGGAAGACATAAAGCAGTTTTTCAATCATTCGGCATTAAGCTCAGTGGTTACATTGCCTGGTTTGCATGGATGGCATTGCACCTGATGTTGCTCGTTGGTTTCAGAAGCCGTATTATTGTTTTTGTAAACTGGATGTGGAATTATTTTTCATATCAACGTGCGATACGAATTATTGTTCGTCCGTTTAAGAGAGGTTAGATAAAAGCTAATTAATAAATGATCACCTTTTACTTTTCAATTCAAAAAAAATCAAAATGTAAGAGCCTGTTTAAAATTCTTATGTCATCAAGTTTGTAAATGATTTATGAAGTGTAAAACATTTTGGATGAATAAACACCTTCTAATTGTTTTATTCTGTGTCAAACCAAAATTTTTCTTGTTAAATTTCGCAGTATTTTCAATGATAAATCTGGTTAGAATATTAATCTCAAATCAAAATCAACATGAACTCAAAAATACTATTGACTGAGATATGGAATTCAGGCTGGTTTCAGGTTATCTCTATCACTGTGCTTGCACTTGTGTTTATACAAATCGTCAGCCGGCTTACAACTAAAAAGAACCCCGAAGAGCAAGCCAAGCTTGATGAATGGCATGACGATCCTGCAAACTACAGGGCCGGAATATTCTACTATAACCCAAAGGATAAACGATGGTTCCCACCCAAAAGGATTGCTGCTATGGGATGGACAATTAATTTTTCCAACCCAATTGCTGTTTCCATTCTGGCAGCATTTTTCATTATTATTTTTCTAATGATTTTCCTTACTTCTTAAGTTTCCCATATAAAATGACTGGGATATATAAAATTATCCGTGTGGTTATATTAGGCCATGAAAATTTTTTATGGAATGAAACTTTAATGGTTTTAAATGCCCATACCTGCAAGTCATATTTTATCATTTCAATAAAACTATTTTGAGCATATTGAAAAAAACAAATGAAATAACAATACCTTTCATCACTTTAAACTTTAAAATTAAACATCAATGAAAACAACAAACTCCTTATTCAAAGCATTATTTATTGCTTCGGCTTTTGCAATGGTTTTAATTTTTATAACCTGCAAAAAAGAAAAAACTTCCGAACCTGTTAATGGAACAATAACAGGTAAAGTGGTTGCAAAGAATAACCATACACCAATTGGTTCAGCTCAAATTATTGCAGGCGGTTATTCCACACGTTCTGATAAGAATGGCAACTTTACGCTTGAAGTGAAGCCCGGTGCTTATCATTTAATTATTCAAACCGGTAAAGGACACCTTTTCAAAACCGAAATGGATATTACAGTTGGCGATGGTGAACAATTAGCATTGCCTGCTACGTCCACAGTTTTAAAACAAGATGGTAACATGGCTTACATTGCAGGAGCCTATGATAAGATTGAAACTATTATTAACGATTCGCTTGGTTACAGCGCTTTTCCGATAACGGTTAATGATCTTGATAATGATTCGTTGCTTGGCACTTTTGAAGCTATCTTTTTAAATTGCGGAGCGTTAAACATGTTTACATTAGACAGTCTCAAATATACCAACCTCGGCAATTTTTATCAGAATGGCGGAAGCATTTATGCATCTGATTTTGCTGTTGAATTTTTAACCGGTGATGGTAACTGGCGCCTTTATGGAACACCATTCAATAATCAATCAAAAGGATCGGGCGACCATGCCGGTCAGTTCTCAATACTATCAACTTGCACTACTCCTAAGATCGGGGGATTTATGACCGACTCTTCATTGTGTTGTTCAAAGAGCGGTCCTGCAGGTTTGGTAACGAATATTGATGTACTTGCTGCTGACCTTGTAACTGCTTTAGGAAAAGATTCAATAGATATTGAATATGACCTTGGCGGATGGGAAGTGGTTTCAGTAGTTGATGCACCTTTTGAAACTATTTTGCAAAACAATAATCCCGGTGCAGCCTCAGTTCCTGTGGCAGTAAGAACAGTAAGTTCAACATCAGGTTCAGGAATGATTTATTTTACAACGTTTCATAACAATCCGCAAAGCACCATCAGCCCGGATGTTCAAAATGTATTACAGTTTTTTATTTTGAATTTGTAAAACACAAATAGTACAGAAACAAAAAGCCGGTAGTTGATGCCGGCTTTTTTTATTTTGGAGGGAAAATGTAAGTCATCTAATGAAGTCGTATGAGGACAGTATATTTGTTACACAACATACAGCCACAACAGAAGCAACTAAAAGTTTAGAAAATAACTTCTCCTTTATGCCTATTTGTTATAAGACTTAAAAACTCTTCCTTTTTTCTCCGCGAAACATCCACATAACTATTATCGTTCATGAGCACCTGACCACCTTCACCTTTTATATATCTTTTCACAAAGTTGAGATTGATAAGATGCGATTGGTGTACCCGAAAAAAAATCCGGTCATCTAACATGTCCTCAATCTCTTTAAGATTTTTTGAAATGATTAATTTTTTTGCTTGTGATAAAAACATCTCTGTATAATTTCTGTCGGCAGTGCAGCGAATAATATCTTTCATATCAACTAATTCTAAACCATTTGAAGCTGGCAACGCGACCTTTTGAATTTTTTGTTCACTGTATTTTGCATTTTTAAAAACCGATTCCAACATCATCAGGTATTCCGCAGGATTCTTATGATGGGCGAAATATTTGCTCATAGCCCTATCAAGTTCGCGAACTGATAAGGGTTTAAGCAAATAGTCAAGTGCACTGAATTTAATTGCCTTTAAAGCATACTGCTCATAAGCTGTTACAAAGATGATGTCAAAATTGATTAGAGGTAACTGCTCCAATAATTGAAATCCGTTCAATTCGGGCATTTCGATATCAAGAAAAATTACATCAACCTGATGATGTGATAAAAATTCCAAAGCCTTGGCTGATGATGTAAATATTTCAAGAATCTTTAAATTGGAAGAGTAGGGCGTTAGCAAGTCTGACAGTACATTAGCGCTTAAGATATCATCGTCAATAATAATTGCATTTTTCATTTTGGTAGTGGTGGTTAATTAAAATCAGGAGTCGTAATTTCGGAAGAGTAGCTATAATTACCCTTTAAGCGAATTACGTAATTCTTTTTGCAACTCTGAAATAATTATTTCAGTTTCCATTTTCAACTGGTTAATTTTTATAAATAACTCGTTGGTGTGTAAAGGCTCATTGGCCAATTCTTCAATTACGCTTACTAATTTTTCTGTTTGATTGGCGCCCACGTAATGCAGTTGCGGTTTTAGTGAATGGGCTGCCTTTCTAACTTGGTCCCATTGTCCGTTTGTGCTACCGCTGATTACCTGTTCTACTAATGGCACTGCCTCATCAATAAAGGTAGAAATATAAAATTGTTTGCGTTCAGCATTGCCTTCAGTCAACTGATCTAAAAATGATATGTCAATGTAATTACTAATTTCCATCGCGAGGAGGATTTGATATTAATACTTTGATTAAATTGTCCAGTACGTCTTTTTTTTCAAGAGGCTTGGCAATATATCCGTTCATCCCTGTTTCAAAACATTTATCACGTTCGCCACGTGTGGCATTAGCCGTCATTGCAATTACTTTAATGCTTCGCAACGGCTCATTGAACTTTTTTCTTATATGTTCAATGGTTTCATAGCCGTCCATCTGCGGCATCATGATGTCAAGCAGCAACAAATCGTATTTGTTTTTTTGCAGGAGCTCTATAGCTTTGGTTCCATCATCGGCTAAATCTATTTGCAAACCAGGAATCATTTTCTTAAGCATATCAATTGCAACAATTCCATTAAACTTATTGTCTTCGGCCAATAGTATTTTTATACCCGATAGCAGCTCACCTTTATCATATATATAGTTCTTCAGATTTTGGTCAGATTCTTTCCTGTCAAGCGCCTTTTTGTATTTGATAGTAAAAGAAAATGCAGTGCCTTTATTTACTTCTGAAGATACATTTATACTGCTTTTGTGAAGTTCAATAAGCTGTTTTGAAATAGTAAGGCCTAACCCTGTTCCACCAAACCTTCGTGTTATATCAGACCCTGCCTGGGTAAAGCTTTCAAAGATTGAACTTAATTTTTCCTGCGGAATTCCTATGCCCGTGTCGCTTACTGTAAATTTGCATTGAACGTATTCATTATCGCTTCCAATGATTTCAGATGATAGAGTTATTTCACCATGTTCAGTAAATTTCTCAGCATTGCCTGCAAGATTGATGAGTATCTGTTTTAAACGAACCGGGTCACCCATAACAAGTTCAGGCAAATCATCAACCAGGCAATTAACACCAACATTTTTTTCAAGTGCTTTATGCTTAATGGTATTAGCTGCCGACTGAATACATTCTTTAATGCTGAATGGCGTATCTTCCAAATGCATTTTGCCCGATTCTATTTTAGCATAATCTAATATTTCATTAATCAGTGATAAAAGCGTTACGGTTGATTCTTCAATTGCATTCAGATATTCTAACTGGTCATTGCGCGGTTGCTTATCCAGCAGAATCTGGTTCATTCCCATGATGGCATTCATAGGAGTGCGGATTTCATGACTCATCCTGGCAAGAAATGCATCTTTCATTCTTGCTGTGTTCAAAGCAAGCTCTTTTTCTTTTTGCAACTTTACCTGGCGCAGCCGTACGAGATAAATTACATACAATATTCCTATTGCAATTAAACCTATCAAAAACTTAAACCACAAGGTCTGATACCATGCCGGAGTAATAATAATATTTAGTTTTCGCTCAGTCCCCCAAACCCCATCGCAATTTGCTGCCTTAACATGAAAGGTATAGTGACCGGGTGATACGTTGGTATAATTTGCCATGCGCTGCAATGTGTTTTTTGTCCATTGTCTGTCAACGCCTTCTAAGAAATATGAGTAACGATTACGCTCAGGCAAAACAAAATGCATGGCTGCAAACTGAAACGAAAAGAAATTACTATCGTGCGGTAGGGTGACAGTTGATAAATAATTAATATTGGTATCGTTTATTAAAGTATAATCTTTGTTCAAAACTTTGAAGAAGTCGAAGGCAATTTGAGGAGGAATTGTTTCCTTATAAAAATGTTTCGGATCCCAATAGTAGAAACCACCTGTAACACTTAAAAAGAGTTTACCATCTGCACCTTTTAATAGGGGCCGGTTGAAAAGCTGGTGATCCTGTTTATCTTCAATTCCATCCTTGTCATTATAATTTTTTATGGAATAATCATTAAGGTTTAGTTCTGCTAAACCATTACCTGTAGTAAGCCACATGCTATTACTATTATCCCTGACTGCACAGCCTACCCTATTGGAAGGGAGTCCATTCTCAGTTGAAAAATTCCTGGTAAATTTTCTGCTTTGCATATTATATATAAAAGCTCCGTCAAACAATGTCGAAATGAGCAAATCCTGGTTATTAATTATATGATCATGACTAAAACAAACCTCCTGTAGTTTAATTTTGTATCCTTTTATATTCGCTTCTGCAATGTTGGTTACAGATAAATCAGATTGACTCAAAATACCAAAACCATTTATATTATAAGCTGCCATGATGTTGCCATCGGAAGTTTCGAGTATTCCATAAATTGATCCACGAACGGCTTTAATATCCTTTTCGTTAAACCTGTAATTTTTTACAGTGCTGTCACTTAAGGAATAACAATAAATACCATGTCTGGAACGGTCAAACCAAAGGTTATTTTTAGAATCAATAAAGCTGTGATTAGATGAAAAATTCAAAGTGTCAAGGTGCCTTGCATTTGTAAAAAGTGGTTTTATAGTTTTATTATGCGGATTAAAAGTGAGAAAACCGTTATAGTAAGTGTTGATTATGTATTCATTATTTAAGGGATTCTTATGAATGTAACTTATTCCGTTCTTGCTTTCATCTTTGTTTATTGAATATATTTTTTTGCAATTAAAATTACTATCTAAAACATATAGCCCGTCTGAAAGGTCTCCACCCGCATAATATTCCTTTTTATTATCAGACTGAATAATCGTATTGAGGCTTAGAAAATTTGAATAATAACCGTTTGATTTTGGGAGACTGACCTCGTTAAAGTTATTATTTCTTTTATTTAGCGCACTAATGCCTTCCGCTCCGAGAAACCATACGCTATTACTGTCATAATGAAAAATGTTTTTTGCGTTTAAATCACTACAGATTGAATATGGATTATCGCTGCGATGACGAAAAAATTTAAACTTACCTGATATTTTATTAAAAACACCGAAACCCGAATCTATTGAAGCTACATAAAGCTCGTCTTTATTTTTTTCAGAAACAGACCAGACTATATTTGATGTTCCCTTAAATTTAGAATTAAAATTATATTCCGTCCACGATGTATCCCTGCTGTTGAACTTAACTATACCGTTGCCCCATGTTGCAATCCAGACTTCATTATCATTTTCTTTTACAAATTGATACAGGCAATAATTTTTGTGTTGTGGTGCATTAAAGCGAGTGTACCGGCACGTTTGCTTATTAAATTTTATCAACCCGTTTGTGGTGCCAATGAGCAATTGACCGGGAGTTATTTCAATAAAACTCTGTGCGCAATTTTCACCATCGGGTCTTGTATGAATTACAGGTCTGTTTATGAAATTGAAGTGATCAATTTTATTACGTTCATTATTAATTTTAAAAATACCATGATTAGAAGTTCCAAGCCACACAATATTGGAACTGTCAATATAAATGCTGAAGAGAGTATTTACCAATGAATCAAGTCCGTCACCCGTATGAAGCTTAATGCGCGTAAATTTCTCTGTTACCTTGTTAAATATATTTAGCCCGCCTCCCCAGGTACCAATCCATAGTATTCCTTTTTTATCTATTGCAAGACAACTCACATCGTTCATTGACAATGTAGTTGAATCAACCGGATCGTTAAAATATCCTTTCATTTCATAACCGTTGTAACGATATAAGCCATTATCTGTTCCTATCCAAACATAACCCGATTGATCTTTAATTGCACAAATAGCATTATTACTGTTAATACCGTCTCTGCTTCCAAGATTAATAAAACGCTCTCCGTTTTGTCCGTAACAATTATTAATTGAATTTAAAAGTAAGAGCGCATAGAAAATCACGAGGCGCAAAAGGCTGCACTGGTACTTTTCTTTAGCACTTACTGAAAATAAATTTTTCAACAAAATTTTAAGTATATTAATTTAATGGTAAGTATAATATACTTTTTATTTTAATGGTAAATTTTTACTGAAATGCCTGTAAAAAATTAAAGCCCTGTTTATTCAACAGAGCTTTATTGCCTCATATCTTTATTTATTTGGTTATTACCATAATTTTAGTATCAATAGTTTCATCATTTACAAAAAGGGAATATGTGTAGGTGCCCTGCACAAATTCGTTAGCATTAATTACTACCTGGTTCTTTCCCTGTCCTTTTAGTGAAATTGATTTCAAAAGGTTGCCACTCAAATCACGAATAATAATACTTGCAGAACTGATATTGTCTGAAAGTTGATATTTTATAATCGTGTTTTGATTAAAAGGATTAGGTTGGTTCAGGTATAAAATGTTTTCCTCTTGTTTGATAAGTTTTTGTTCCTTAAAAGAAGTTGCATTTTGATTGCATAATATTTCCAAGCATTGCTGCATATCTTCAATAGTACTTTTCAACGCTGTGTTTTCTTCTTCCAATTGCTGAATCTTCATTACTGTATTTGTGTGTTCCTCCTGCAAACCTGCAACAAGAACAGGGATCATTTTATCATAATTTACTCCTTTAAAAACAAATGTCTTTTCAGTCAGATTGCCTTTATCATCCATTAGTGGGTGATTTATTTCACGAACCATTTCTGGAAAAACTTTTTCCAAATCCTGCGCTAAAAATCCATCCTGCATTTCAGAAGGTAAATTCATGAAATTATATTGATCCGTTTTGAAATAGTAACTTGAAGGTTTTAGCTGCATGATTTTATATAATGAATTTTGCAAGGCATGTACATCTTTTTTAAAGCGAGCATCTGAAGACTGCCAAGTGCCTGCGACAGCATAAGAACTTCCATCGCTATAAACCGCCCATTTGTTTGTTACATTACCAGAGGCGGTAGCAAATATACCCCATGCATCTCCTGTTCCTCCGCCTGAATTGCTAGCTACAAACCATCCTCCAAGGGCTTGGCTATTTGCAATTATATTCGCGCCATATCCATATACCCCTGTTTGACCAAAGCCTCTCACACCAAATCCCCTGTAATTACCACTATTCATTGTCTTGCCAGTAACTGCTGTTGTGTATCCGTACCCTGTAGCATCTGCTTCAACTTGTCCAACAGAATCTATTACAAGAAGATAAGCATTATCATTAGCAATAGAAAACCCTTTTGCAGAAGTTGCTGTACCATTGGCCCCCGCCCTGAGATACCAATTACCGCCACCTGCAGCAGTATTGGAAAGTTCAATAGCTGCGCTTTTTCCATGAGTAGTTGATTCAGCTCCCGACACATGAAATTTTGAACCCGGATTAGCTGTTTCTACTCCAACAAACCCCCCGTTTGAAATGCTCATGCGATTTTGATTATTGGTATAAAAATCCAATCCATATTGATTACTTCCTGCCGTTCTTTTTGATGCAATGCCTTCTCCTGTTGATTGTACTCCGAATACAAGCGCATTAGATAGTGAGCCATTATTTGTATTGGCACCATCCACAATAAAATTAGCATCGCACCTGATGTTACCTCCGGCAACATGAATCTTTTGAGCGGGAGTTGTAGTTCCTATCCCAATATTATTGGTGGAAGCGGCAATGGTTAAAACATTATAAGATACAGCATTTTGAATGGTGAAATCGTTATTGCCTATACAGCCGGTGTTCCATAATGCATTCGTTCCTGTTTTATAATTCACCAGGCAATTAGTTCCGGCTGTTGCTGACCTTGCCAGTATCAGGCTTGCGCCTCCGGTTGAAGATGATTGAATTCTAACATCACAATTTGATGCATTTTTAACATCCACTTTATAGGTAGGGCTGCTGCTGCCAATGCCAACCTTTCCTGTACTTGTAATGAACATTCGTGTTGCATTTCGAGTACGTATGTCAAGGGGAACTGTGCCTGTGGTGTCCTTAATTCCAATAATATTCTGACCTGTTATTACCCCGGTATTGCCTGTTACATTCCAGGTTTGGCCATTTGCATTTATAAGGATTAGCATGCTGAGCGTACAACCTGTTGCAAGACTTTTTAAGAGTTTATTTTTCATACGTTTTTATTTTTAAATGTAAAATTTTGAAATAATGATTCTATTTAGTTATCACCATAAGTTTAGTGTCAATGCTTCTGTTATTTACAACAAGCGTGTAGGTATAGGTACCCTGAACAAATTCATTTGCATTAATTATTGTTTCCTTTTCTGCTCCTGTAACAGGGATTGACTTTAAAAGATTCCCACTCAAATCGCGAATAAGAATCTGGGCGCTTTTCGAATCTTTTGATAATTGATATTGAATAACTGTGGACTGATTGAAGGGATTAGGTTGATTTTGGTAAAGCATATTTTCAGTCGCAGAATTAATTATTGAAGCCCCCTCACTTTTTGAAGAAGATAAATTTTGATTGCATAATGTTTCAAGACATTGCTGCATTTCGTTTACTTTTTGTTCTAATACCTGATTTTTATCTTCTAACTTATTATTCCTGAGATGCTCCTCCTGCAATGCAGCTACAAGCACAGGGATCATCTTATCATAATTTACACCTTTAAATGTAAAACACTCCCTGGTAGGTACACCTTTATCCATTAAAGGTTGGTGTATTTCACGCACCATTTCAGGAAAAACATTTTCTAAATCCTGAGCTATAAATCCTTCTTGTTTTTCTCTCGGCAGACTCATAAAGATGTATTCATCCGTTTTGAAAAAATAACTCGAAGGTTTGAGCTGCATAATTTTCTCCATAGAATGTTGCAATAGTTCGATATCTTTTTTAAAGCGTGCATCCGAACCCATCCAAAACCCATTAGCATAAGCATTTCCATTACTGTAAACACCCCAATCGTTTCCGCTCCCTCCGTTTGCAACTCCAATAACACCTATTTTATCAACAGATCCGGAACCACCTGCAAAGAAAGAACCACCGAAAAAGGCATTTGGGGAATTATTATTTTCAACCGTACCACTTACACCAATAAATCCGCCATGTGCCTCTACTCCAATCCCATGACCAATTGCAGGTTCTGATTCAGCTTTGATTGCTATTCGGTCCCACATTCCTGGTGCATTGACCTTTGCATGAATTATACCTGCACCAGCAAAAGGACCGGTAATAGCTCCCTCCACATCGAAATAAAATGCAGGAGCTATGGTGCCTACTCCAATAAAGCCTACAGAATCAATGACAAGACGGTATCCATTATCATCAGCAATTGAAAAACCTTTTGCTGGGGTTACTGTTCCATTTGCTCCAGCTCTTAAATACCAGTTAGCACCAAGAGATGAAGTATTTGAAATTTCAATGGCTGTATTTTTTCCGTGTGCTGAAGATTCTGATCCAGAAACCTGAAATTTTGAAATAGGGTTATTTAATCCAACACCCACATAACCATCGGCATATCTATAAAATAAAGACTTCGCCCCTGGCCCCATTTGTACATTACCCCCGTAATAATTCTGAAAGAGCGTTGAACCTGATCCATTGTGCCGGGCCTGAATATCCTCCTGCCCGAAAGCGATGTTATATCCTGTTTTATTCCCTAAAACCAACAAACCATCTGCATTAAGGTCAAGGGGTAATACAGAACTGCTTGTAACTTGCAATTTTGAAACGGGTGAAGCTGTTCCAATACCAACGCCACCGTTCGCTGCTTTATAAATAAATGGATTAGCTGTTGGACCAAGTTGTACATCACCTCCATAAAAATTCTGATATAGTGTTGCACCGGTTCCATTGTTACGGGCTTGAATATCACGAGCATCAAAGGCCAAATTGAATGAGGTCTTGTTTCCAAGTACCATTAAGCCATGTGCAGTGTTAAGGTCAAGACCAGTCGTTCCAGCAACGTGCAGTTTTGAAACAGGTGCAGTGGTTCCAATGCCAACTTTCGACCAACCAGCCTGAAGGTAAGTTTTTGGTGCAGCAGCAGGCTCCCACTGTGCAACCGCATAGGATGCAAAGAGCATAGATATTATACCGGTAGAAAAAAGTAAGTTAAGCTTTTTCATAGTTTTTGTTTTTAAAATTGTTAGTGAATTCTCAAATATTTAATAACAGAAGTCTTAAACTTAATGCAAATGGAAACCGAAAACATTGAATGTAAATGTGGTTGTGTTTTATTTCAATACGATAGCAATAAATTGAGTAGTAACTTTAACTGTACGTATATTGATAATGAAACCACCTTGAACCGGAAAATCTTTCATTTATTATTAAGGAATATTTTTTACCAAAATGATTCCTTAATGGATCACACAAAACTTTTTGGAAAAGTCTTTACCGCCAGCCGATAGGGTACAGAAATAGATTCCATTTTCAAATTCAGAAACATCAACATCAAAAACCCCTGAACCCTTTTTACGTTCTAGATTGTCTTTAAGTTCTTTGATCTTACGACCTGAAATGTCATAAAATGAAATGTTGATATAAGAATCGTTTGCAATTGTGTATGATAGTTTTATTTGCGATGATACCGGGTTTGGCGCAAGTGTTATCATATCCTGAAACGAACCATCGCTTGTTGAATTGGCATTTATGCCAGTCAATACACCTGCATAGTTTCCTTCTAATGCAGGCATCAACAGAGGGTTGCCGCATCCGTTTAGCTCCCCTTTAAATGTGGTGCCAGCCTTTACCTGAAAACCAACAGTTAAACCAATCGTCCGACCTGAATTTAAAGTTATATCAGTTCCTATACCACCCTGAAGTAACAATGAAGAATGTATTGAATCAGATGCTTCAAAATATTCGCTGCCAATGTTGGGTGGCGAGCCAATTCCGCCATTATGTTCCACGAAAAAAGGGCATCCGGTATATATATCCGATTGCCATATACCCCGTCCAAATGTTCCGGCAGTAATGGTACCGTGTGCATAGCTGATTTCAAGATCGCTTACAAACACATTAGGCAAGCCATTGCTAAAAGGTATCCAATCTCCCAAAAGATTGTCCCGATAAAAAACACCTATATCTGTACCCACATACAATCCATCGCTTGATCCGTTTTGATACTTGATGCAATATACTCTTACATTAGGTAGAGAGCCTGTTATATTGCCAGATGTCCATGTAGTCCCTCCATCAGTTGATGCAAATACCTTCATTCCGGCACTAAAATTTTGGTAAGTAATCCAGATTTTATTTGGGTCGCTTGATGAAACAGTAACTGATCCTAAAAATCCTGACGCTCCTGCCGGAGTTGTTTTAAGCGACCAATTTACGCCTGCATTAATACTTCTTCGTAATTCACCTCCGTTAACTGCATAAATATAATTTGAATTGGAAGGTGCTATTGCCATATCTGCCTGTGGGCTGTTACTTCCGGTTACATAACGAGTCCATGTTGATCCAAAGTTTGTTGACTTATAGCAATCGCGAATCAAACAATAAACAATATTACTGTTTGATGGATCTTGTTGCAACCCCTCAATAAGGAAAATGCCATTAGTTGCGTCCGCACAACCACAGCCATACCAGGGAGTAACGTCCACACCACCGGTTGCATATCCATCAGTTGATTTGTATAGGAAAGCATTAGATCCATTAGCGAGTACATTATTTTGATTGGTGCGATCAATTAATGTTTCACTTGCATCACAACATCCGACATCCTTGTAAACGCCAGGCGTATATTTGAAAACACCATTATCTTGAGTGCCTCCGTAAAATAAAAAGTTGTCAGGGTCATAGCCTGAAATTTTGTAATACTGTGTTGAGAAAATTCCCAATGAAATGTAGGTCCAGGTAACACCACCATCAGTTGATTTGGATAAACCACCATCAGTTCCGGCATACATAACTGTTCCATTATAGGCAACTACATGAACATCTTCATGTACGTAATTGGAACCATAGTAACATGAAATTGAATTTCCTCCCCATGTACTTCCGCTATTTGTTGATTTCCAAACATTAATTCCACCGGTTATCAGTGTTGTTGAAATTCCTGGAGAAACAGCAAGAGCTAGATCATATCCTGATTGGTCGTTGGCTGCTGCCCCTGAGCAATCAGAACCTAGTATGTTTGGGGTGTTTGACATCAATGTAAAATTACTTCCACTGTTCGTTGATTTATATAACCCTTTAAAACCGGGAGTTGAAGTTCCAGGACCAAATAATAAATATACGACCGAAGAATTTACAGGTGTAACACCAATTTGAATTCTGTTTGTGCCCGATGGTTTTGAAGGAGAGTATGCAGTGGAAAGCAAAGCTGTCCAGGAACTGCCTCCCGTAGTTGTAACATAGCAATCACTGTTTGTTGTTGCGTAAGCTGTGGTGTTACTTGATGGTTTAAATTTCACATCATAAAACCAACCTGCTTGTTTAAGCGACCAATTCAGTCCTCCATCAGTTGTTTGATAAATTCCGTTTGAAGTTGCGGCTAGTAATAAGTTTGCATCAATACCTGATTGAGTAATAGCATAACCTCTAACCACTTGGGTAGCATCAAACTTAAGGGCGGTGCTGAACCAATTTAAGCCTCCGTCAAAGCTTTTAAGGACGCCTGTTGAATATAAATATCCTGAATCACCATCACCCGTAAGGATATAAATAACAGATGAGTTTGAAAAATCAACGCAAATTGATGATACCCCTAACAGGGGGATTCCGTTGGTAATACAATTCCATGTTGTGCCTCCGTTAGTGGTTTTCCAAACCCCACCCGCAGGTGTTCCGGCATATATAATATTAGCATTACCCGGATCAAAAGCTATACAACTGACACGCCCTAATTTCTTTTGATTGCTGCCTGTTAACGATGCAGGATTCAGATTTATCCAGCTACCACCTGCTGAATTAAGTTTTAAGCTTGGATTCTTTTCCTGGTAAGAAAGATATTCATTTAAAACTACTGAGGATGCGTTTATAATATTGCCATTAGCATCTGTGCTGCCACGCATTGAACGAAGCCATCGTTGATAAGCTTTGTAGTCGCTTTCTTTTTCTTCCCCGAATTCTTCCTCTCGATTTGATGGGTCTGCATAATATTTGTCAAGTTTTTCTTTTACCTGATTAAGATTTCGAGGGATTTCTTTACCCATAAGCTCCTTGAAATTTTGGGCCGCTGTTTTAGTATTTACAAAAACAGTACATGCCACAATGAGTAACCATAATATCTTTTTCATAGCCTTTAGTATTTAATTGTTACTTACTGTTTAGTACCTTTTTTATTTCCTCATTTTCTTTTGTTAGTTTATTAATCTGTTCATTTTGTTTAATTATGTACAAGGTGAGCTGTTCCATTTTCTCAACAATTTTTGATTGCATTTGAGCAATATCAATTCCATTTTGTTCAACTTCACACGTTGAGGGTAAGCCCGGAAGATGATAATTCTCATTAATAAAATTTGTAAGCTCATTTATTGAGTTAAGTTTATAATCCTTATCAAAAACATAATCGGGCCAGCTTGCCTTTAATAGCACTCTTATTTCTTCGCAAATAACTTTTCCACCCACTGAAAATGCGTAGCCATTGGCAGGCGTTGTCGTGTTAACGGCTACTTGTCCTATTGAATCAATTACGAAATAGTATCCATTATCATTGGCAATGGAAAAACCTCTTGTCGGAGTTGCGGTTCCGGGAGCACCTGCACGCAAAAACCAATTACCACCGATTGGGTTAGTATTGGAAATTTCAATTGCTGCTGCTTTACCATGAGTAGATGTTTCATTTGCAGATACATGAAATTTTGCTCCCGGTGTCAGCGTACCTATTCCAACATTTCCATCGCTTTTAATAGTTAGTTTCGGTAATGCCTGAATAGTTAAATTTAAATTGCCGGTTGCATTTCCTACGCCTGTGCCAAAATCAACATCCTCTGCAGCCCCAGAATAAGACCCCATATAACCCCTATAAATCCCGTTTTCCTTAAAAGCTATGAACATTGAATTACCCCCGTCAAAACTTGTAATATTTGATGCACCATGATTAACAATGTCTAAAGGGGAAGTTGGCGAAGCGGATCCAATCCCAACGTAACCACTTGTGCCTTTATAAATAAAAGGATTTACTCCGCTAACACCTCCTCCCAGTTGCACATCCCCGCCATAAAAATTCTGATAAAGAGTAGCAGCAGAACCATTGCTACGTGCTTGAATATCTTGAGGATCAAATGCTAGATTAAACGCCCCTTTATTTCCTAATACCATAAGGCCATGAGCAGTAGAAAGATTAAGACCCGTAGTACCAGGTACCTGTAATTTTGAGATGGGATTAGTATTTCCAATGCAAACTTTTGTAAACCCTGATGTCACATCTAATTTAACATTGGGTGCAGAGCCCACCCACTGCGCGATAACGTTTTTTGTAAATAATATGGACAGAAGTCCAATAGCAATAATTAAGTTTGACTTTTTCATATTTTTTGTGTTTTAAATTGTTAATGAGTTTAATGCTCAAATATTCTATGAACACAAACCTGAAACCTACCACTAATGAACAACGGTAACTTTTGAATGTACAGTCGGTGAGGTTTTAATGCTATTTGGTAGGTGCCGGGAGGCAGTTTCAAACAACCAAATGAACAAATACAAACATGCGTTCATTATACTGAGGCTCCTGGCAGAATGCCAAGGCACTATGCTTTTCAAACCCGAAGCCTCAAACCTTAAACAATTCCATCATCACCTAATCCTTTTCTTCCACCATTTCATCTTCCAATGTCAAAATCAAAAATTTAGGTGAAAATGAATAAAATTTTATGTGAAAGTTTAAAAATAATAGGTGAATGATTTTTTTTGTTTATATTTGTTCCCAAATAATTACTCCGGTTATAATTTTTTCACTCATATAAATACACGATTTCCCCCTTTAACATCCCCCAATAATAAGCTGTAATCAGTGGTGTTCCCCCATAAACACCATGAAAAAAGAAATTTACTTAAAGACTCATTTGTCATTTGTTTTTGTAGGACCACAAGATTAATTCTGTAGGTTTTGATTACAACAAGAGTCAAATGCGTACCAAATTCATTGCTATGAAATCCAAATTATCTAACAAATTCAACTTTAAAAAAGTAATTCAGGGCTTATTCATTTTAGCCTCTTTATTTACAGGCATTGATAAGGCATTCGCCACCCACGCTGCGGGTGCTGATTTGACCTATACCTGTCTTGGTGGTAATCAATACCGAATTGAAGTAACATTTTACCGTGACTGCGGAGGTATTGCCGAACCCGCAAATGTTCCGGTTACTTATAAGTCAGCTTCACTCGGGCAAAACCTTACTGTAACAGCAAATAAAATTGCGGGCACGGGCCAGGAAATTACTGTGCCTTGTGCAACATCTGCAAGCGCATGTAACGGTGGCACAAGCATTGGCATCAGGAAATTTGTTTACCAGGCAACGGTTACATTACCGGCAGCGGCCACCGACTGGAAATTCAGTTATGCAGTTTGCTGCCGCAATTGTGCAATCACAACTATTATGAATCCATGTGCAACGGGTACAGAAATATACGTAGAGTCAACACTGAATAATGTGGCAGCACCTGGCAACAGTTCACCT
This sequence comes from Bacteroidia bacterium, assembly GCA_039931675.1. GTDB lineage: Bacteria > Bacteroidota > Bacteroidia > AKYH767-A > OLB10 > JAEUTH01. The sequence goes on from JBDTRM010000291.1 coordinate 29,252, forward strand.
TTATTTTCTAACATACCCATAGCCTTCGTTTGTTCAGGTCAAAGTTTTAATTACAATCATGGTGTTTCAGATGCCAATGGCGATTCGCTCAGCTATGAGTTTATTGCGCCTAAAATCAGTGAAGCAAGCAATGTTACTTTCATTCCTCCTTTTACAGCCACTACACCATTTTCATCAAGCACACCTTTCAGCCTTAATGTATTAACCGGCCAGATATCATTTACTCCTAACATGGTGCAGGTGGGTATCATGGCTATCCGCGTTAAAGAATATCGTAACGGTGTTTTAATAGGTTCAGTTATTCGCGATATGGAAGTGTTTACTACCGTGTGTGCAAATAATCTCCCTACAGCTTCGGGAATTAATAATACAAGTAATTATACAATAACAGCATGCGCTAATCAGCAAATTTGTTTTGATGTTTATAGTGACGATGCCGATGCAGGACAGACTGTAACTGTTACAACCAACAGCGGCATTGCAGCAGGAACATATACTATATCCGGAGGTGCGAAGCCAACACTCCATTTTTGCTGGACTCCAACAGTGGCTGACATTGATTTGTCACCGCAAACTTTTACAGTAACTGTACAAGATAATTCATGTCCTAATAATGGTATTCAAACATATTCATATAGCCTAAATGTTGTTGCTCCCGATTTTAATATCAATGCAACCAATGTTAGTTGCAATGGTTTAAATAATGGAATTGTAACAGCGGCACCAATTTATGCCGGACCTCAAACGTATTTATGGAATAATGGTGCTACTACGGCTTCAATAAGCAACCTCGCGCCCGGAACTTATACTGCAACGCTTACCAACAGTAATGGATGTACCATTTCAAAATCGGTTATAATTACTCAACCTGCTTTATTAAGTTCATCGCTCACGCAAACAAATATTTCATGTGCAGGATTATGTAACGGTGAAATTAATTTAACTGTGACCGGAGGTACTGCAGCTTATACTTATTCGTGGACAGGTGGCACTACTACGCAAAACTTATCAGGTAAATGCATAGGAACCTATACGGTTACAGTTACCGATGCGAAAGGTTGCACAACAACACAATCAGCAACGCTTACTAATGTTTCAAATATAGCAGCATCAATTGCCGCTACAAATGTTTCATGTTATGCGGGAAGCACAGGTTCGGCAATTTTAACTGTTGCCGGTGGAGTTACTCCTTATAGTTATTTATGGTCAAACGGAGCAATTGCAAAAGATTTAAACGGAATTGCTTCCGGAACATATACCGTAACTGTTACTGATGGTAATTCCTGTACCAAAGTAACTTCAGTCGTAATTACGCAACCGCCATCAGCATTAACGAGCAACATTACTTCTTCATCCAATATTTCCTGTTATGGAGGAGCAAATGGAGCAATTGATTTAACTGTGAATGGCGGCACTTCTCCATACACCTATAATTGGAGTAACGGAAATTCAAACCAGGATTTGAGCAATCTTTCCTCAGGTGTTTATACAGTTACAGTTACTGATGCCAAAGGATGTACTAATTTAATAAGTGCAATCACCATCACACAACCTGCTTCACCTCTAAGCAGTAATGCCGCTTCTACAACAAATGTTTCATGCTTTGGTGGTAACAATGGAGGAATAAGTTTAACTGTAAATGGCGGAACAACTCCTTATAATTATAATTGGAGTAACGGTTCAACTTCTCAGAATCTTGCAAATGTTGTAGCAGGCACCTATAGTGTTACAGTTACTGATGCGAAAGGTTGTAGCACCACAAAAACAGGTATGCAGGTAACACAACCTTCTTCTGCTTTAACCAGCAATACATCTTCCACAACAAACGTTTCATGTTATGGCGGCAACAATGGCAGCATTAACTTGTCGGTAAATGGCGGTACTACGCCTTATAGCTATAATTGGAGCAATGGCTCTACTTCTCAAAACCTGACAAATGTAATTGCAGGTACCTATAGTGTAACTGTTACTGATGCCAAAGGTTGCACCAATGCTAAAACTGGTTTGGCTGTGACACAACCTGCTGCAACTTTAAACAGCGCTGCAAGCTCTACCACAAATGTTTCATGCTTCGGTGGTAATAATGGTGGGATAAATCTCACTGTTACAGGCGGAACAACACCGTATTCTTATTTATGGAATAACGGAGCCACTATCCAGAATCTTTCAAACATTCCTTCAGGTAACTATTCTGTAATGGTTACTGATAGTAAAGGATGTACAAAGTCTGTTTCAGGTATTATAATCACACAACCCGCTGCATCATTAACCCCTGCAATAAATGCTACTTCGGATGTATTATGTTTTGGTGGAACAAATGGTTCAATTGTTTTAAATGTAACAGGTGGAACTACTCCTTATACTTTCAACTGGAGCAATGGTTCAACTGTTCAAAATCTGTCTAACATTGTAGCCGGTTCATACACAGTGAGTATAACTGATGCAAAGGGTTGCACAAATTCTGTTTCAGCAATAACCATTGGTCAACCTTTGACTCCCCTTGCTACAGGTGTTAGTAATCTTACGAATGTAAGTTGCTATGGCAATGCAACAGGTGATATAGATTTATATGTAAATGGCGGAACTGCTCCTTACACTTATATTTGGAGTAATGCGGTAAATACACAGGATTTAAATAACGTTACAGCAGGAACATATACAGTAACTGTTACCGATGCGCATGGATGCACAATTGTTACAAATTCAATCATCATCAATCAACCTGCCGGACCATTAACAGCAAATGCAACAACTACTTCAAATGTAAATTGCACATCAGGAGCTAACGGAGCTATTAGTCTGTCAGTAACCGGTGGAACGCCAGGTTATACTTACAACTGGAGCAATGGAAAGTCAACACAGAACATTTCTGGATTGAATGCAGGTACATACATAGTAATAGTTACTGATAATAAGGGTTGTTCTTATAATGCTTCTGCTACGGTATCACAACCGGCAGGTTCTTTAAACAGCACTATTAATACTGCCCAAAATGTTTCGTGCTTTGGAGGTAATAATGGAATTGTAAACATTAATGTAGCTGGCGGTACTACTCCTTATAATTACCAATGGAGTAATGGCGCTACTACTCAAAATTTAAACGGATTGCCTTCTGGTAGTTATACCGTTACAATTACTGATAATAATGGTTGTATAAATGTTGCGGCTGCTATTGTTAATCAGCCATCGGCAGCACTAAGCAATGTAATCAGTGCACTCTCAAATGTTTCATGTTTTGGTGAGCATACCGGGGCAATTGATTTAACTGCTAATGGTGGTACTGCTCCTTATTCATATTTGTGGAGCAATGGCTCAACAAATGAAGACCAGGCCGCTCTTGCTACAGGCACCTATACGGTTACTGTTACTGATGCAAACGGATGCACTAAGTCCAATTCGGCAATAAGCATTTCACAGCCCGGTGCAACATTAAACAGTACGATAGCATCGCTTAACAATGTTTCATGTAACGGTGGCAGCAATGGCGGCATTAATCTGAATGTTACCGGTGGAACTTCGCCATATAATTACAATTGGAGCAATGGAGCATCAACACAGAATCTTGGTTCTGTTGCAGCAGGCATCTATACTGTTACAGTTGCTGATTCAAAAGGTTGCACCACAGTAATTTCAGGAATTGCTGTATCTCAACCTCCGGCAGCTTTAAGCGGCAATGTTTCATCTTCTTCTAATGTTTCCTGTTTTGGCGGTAATAATGGTGCAGTTAATCTTAGTGCAACCGGTGGAACTTCACCATATTCTTATCAATGGAGTAATGGTGCAACAACGCAAAATATTTCTAATGTATCGTCAGGAACCTATACTGTAACTGTTACTGATGCTAAGGGTTGTACTATGCAAATAGCAGGCATAGCGATAACTCAACCTGGGTCATCGTTAACTGCCAATCCGTCTTCAACAACCAATGTAAGTTGTTTTGGAGGTAATAACGGAAGTCTAAGTTTAACAGTTAATGGCGGAACAACACCATATTTATACCAATGGAACAACGGAGCAACTACTCAAAATATCAATAATCTTTCATCAGGAACCTATACGGCAACAGTTACTGATGCTCATGGCTGTACAACTGTTGTTGCTGGTATTGCAGTAAGTCAGCCTGGTGCTGCTCTTGCTGCTAACACATCTTCAACAAACAATGTCAGTTGCTTTGGTGGTAATAATGGAAATATTAATCTCTCGGTAAATGGAGGAACATTGCCTTATTCTTATCAATGGAGTAATGGAAGCACAACTCAAAATATAACCAATCTGAGTTCAGGAAATTATAGTGTAACAATTACTGATTCTAAAGGTTGCACGAAACAGGTTGGGGCAATTGTAATTAATCAGCCTCCCGCACCCCTTACTGCAAGTCCGGCTTCAATATCAAATGTAAATTGCTTTGGTGGTAATAATGGAAATATTAACCTTACGGTGAATGGAGGCACAACTCCATACACTTATCAATGGAGTAACGGAGCAACTTCGCAAAACATCAGCAATCTTAATTCCGGAACCTATACAGTTACAGTTACAGATAATAAAGGATGCACCACGCAGGTTGCAGGTATTGCAGTTAATCAGCCTGCTGCTGCATTAAATGGTTTGATTTCATCGCAATCGGATGTAAAATGTTTCGGTGGCAGCAGTGGAATCGTTAATCTGAATATAACGGGAGGAACAACTCCTTATAGTTATCAATGGAGTAATGGCTCAACTGTTCAAAACCTTGTTAACGTGGTAGCAGGAACCTATAGTGTTACAGTTACTGATGCTAAGGGATGCTCAAAACAGATTACGGGAATTGTAGTCAATCAGCCAGGAGCGTCATTATCTGCAAATCCATCTTCAACTAATAATGTAAGTTGTTACGGTGGTAATAATGGTAATATCAGCCTGTTGATAAATGGCGGAACATTACCGTATTCTTATCAATGGAGTAATGGTGCAACAACTCAAAATATCAGTAACCTGATTTCAGGAACTTACACAGCAACAATTACGGATGCTAATGGATGTACTACACAAGTTGCAGGTATTGCAATCAATCAACCTGGGGCTTCGGTTTCAGCAAATGCTTCATCATCAACCAATGTTAGTTGCTTTGGTGGCAATAATGGAAATATAAATCTGGCTGTAAATGGTGGAACTTCACCATATTCTTATTTGTGGAGCAATGGAGCTACAACTCAAAATATAAGCAACCTTTCATCAGGTAGCTATACAGTAACTGTTACAGATGTAAAAGGATGCACCACACAGGTTTCAGGAATTTCAATTAGTCAGCCAGGTGCTGCTGTTACTGCAAATGCTTCTACAACAAGCAATGTAAGTTGTTATGGTGGCAATAATGGCGATATTAATTTAAATGTGAATGGCGGAACATTGCCGTATGCTTTTCAATGGAATAACGGTGCCACATTGCAAAGCCTGAATAATCTTCCTTCAGGAACCTATACGGCTACTGTTACTGATGCAAAGGGTTGCACTGCACAGGTTGCAGGTATTGTAATCACTCAGCCCGGAGCCTCGCTAACAGCAAATCCTTCGTCAACAACTAATGTAAGTTGTTATGGTGGCAATAATGGTAATATTAATTTAAGCGTTAATGGTGGAACGGCACCTTACTATTTTCAATGGACCAATGGTGCTACCACGCAAAACCTGAGCAATATCATTTCAGGAACCTATACCGTAAGCATTACCGATGCTAATGGATGTACTACACTCGTTTCGGGCATTGCAATTAATCAACCCGGTGCATCATTGTCTGCGAATCCATCCTCTACAACAAATGTAAATTGCTTTGGTGGCAGTAATGGCAATATCAATTTAACTGTAAATGGTGGAACAACTCCATATTCTTATTTATGGAACAATGGTACCACTACTCAAAATCTCAGCAATCTCTCATCCGGAACCTATACGGTTACTGTTAGTGATGCAAAAGGATGTACCATCCAGGTTGCTGCCATATCTATCAGTCAACCACCATCTGCATTATCAGGCAATGTGGTAACAACGCAAAATGTAAATTGTAATTCAGGAGGTAATGGTTCGGTAGCGCTTACAGCATCAGGTGGAACAGCTCCTTATACATGTTTGTGGAGTACAGGTGCCACAACACAAAATATCAGCGGCTTATATTCAGGAACTTATGTAGTAACAGTTACCGATGCCAAAGGTTGCACAGTTTCTGCCTTGGGAGTGGTATCGCAACCTACAGGAGCATTGTCAAGCACCATCAATGTTTCGCAAAATGTAAATTGTTTCGGAGGAAATAATGGTTCAATTGTTTTGGGAGTAAACGGTGGAACTTCACCTTATTCTTATACATGGAGCAATGGTGCCACTACTCAAAACCTGAATAATTTGAATGCAGGAGTTTATTCAGTAACTATTACTGATGCTAATGGATGTATAAATGTAACATCAACAATTGTAGGGCAGCCAACCGCAGCACTAAGCGGCAATGCTTCGTCAACAACTAATGTGAGTTGCTTTGGTGGGAACAATGGTAATATCAGTCTGTCAGTAAATGGCGGCACTGCTCCATACTCTTATCAATGGAGCAACGGAGCTACAACACAGAATCTTAATAATCTGTCATCAGGAACATATACTGTAACTGTTACCGATACGAAAGGTTGTACCAAGCAGGTTTCCGGTATTGCCATTAATCAACCCGGTGCTGCACTAACAGTTAATCCATCATCAACAACCAATGTGAGTTGTTATGGAGGAAGTAACGGTAATATTAATTTAACCGTAGCCGGTGGAACTGCACCATATTCATATCAATGGAATAATGGAGCGACAACACAGAATCTTATTAATCTCTCATCAGGAACCTATACAGTTACAGTTACAGATGTGAAAGGATGCACAAAACAAATTTCGGGCATTGCTATCAATCAGCCAGGAGCTTCAGTTTCAGCAGTTCCGACTTCAACAACTAACGTAAGTTGTTATGGAGGCAATAATGGCAATATTAATTTAACAGCAAATGGCGGAACGTCTCCATATTCATACCAATGGAGCAATGGAGCTACTACACAGAATATAAGCAATCTTTCTTCCGGAACCTATACTGTAACTGTTACTGATGCTCATGGATGTACAGTCCAGGTTTCAGGCATTGCTATCAATCAACCCGGTGCATCTGTTACAGCTAATCCATCTTCAACTACTAACGTGAGTTGCTTTGGTGGAAACAATGGTAATATCAATTTAACAGCAAACGGGGGAACGGCCCCTTATTCATATCAATGGAGTAACGGAGCTACTACTCAGAATCTTATTAATCTTTCTTCAGGAACCTATACAGTTACAGTTACAGATGCACATGGTTGTACCATGCAGGTTTCAGGCATTGCCATTAATCAACCCGGTGCTTCGGTATCGGCAACTCCATCATCAACAACTAACGTAAGCTGTTTTGGTGGAAACAATGGTAACATCAGTTTAATTGTTAACGGTGGAACATCGCCTTACACTTATCAATGGAGTAACGGAGCAACTACGCAAAATCTGAGCAATCTTTCATCAGGCAATTATTCAGTAACAGTTACAGATGCAAATGGATGCACAACCCAGGTTGCGGGTATAGCCATCAATCAGCCCGGTGCTTCAGTAACGGCCACTCCATCATCAACCACCAATGTAAGTTGTTTTGGCGGAAGTAACGGCAATATCAATTTAACGGTTAACGGAGGAACATCTCCTTATTCATATCAATGGAATAATGGAGCAACAACACAGAACCTCAGTAATCTTTCATCAGGAACATATACAGCAACAGTTACTGATGTGAATGGATGTACCACGCAAGTTGCAGGTATTGCCATTAACCAACCCGCTGCTTCAGTATCTGCCACTCCATCATCAACAACTAATGTAAGTTGCTACGGTGGTAATAATGGCAATATTAATTTAACAGTGAACGGTGGAACAACTCCTTATTCATATCAATGGAATAATGGTGCAACAACTCAAAATCTTATTGGTCTTTCATTCGGAACCTATACGGCAACCATTACAGATGCAAATGGATGTACAACGCAGGTTGCCGGTATAGCAGTTAATCAACCGGGTGCTTCCGTTTTAGCCTCGCCATCTTCAATTACTAATGTAAGCTGTTATGGCGGAAACAATGGCAATATAAATTTAACAGTAAGCGGTGGAACAACTCCGTATTCATACCAATGGAATAATGGAGAAACAACGCAGAACCTGAATAATCTTCCGAACGGAACCTATACCGTAACTGTTACTGATGCAAATGGATGTACAGAGCAAGTTGCAGGTATTGCAATCAATCAACCTGGTGCTTCGTTAACAGGTAATGTTACAACAACTCAAAATGTCAGTTGTAATTCAGGAGGTAACGGTTCAGTAGTATTAAGTGCAACAGGAGGAACAGCACCTTATTCATATTTATGGAGTAACGGAGAAACGACACAGAGCATCAGTGGTTTGTACTCAGGAACTTATGCTGTAACTATTACAGATGATCAAGGTTGTACTTTTTCAGCAATCGGAATTGTTTCACAACCCGCAGGCGCTTTGGCAAGTTCAATTAATGTAACACAAAACATCAATTGCTTTGGTGGAAATAACGGGGCGGTGAACTTAGCAGTGAGTGGTGGAACTTCTCCATATTCATATAACTGGAGCGATGGTGCAACAGTGCAAAATCTCAATAATTTACCCGCAGGCAATTACTCAGTTTTAATTACTGATGCTAATGGATGCCTGAATATTGCTTATGCAAATGTTCAGCAACCTGTGGCAGCATTAAACGGAAGTCCAACTTCAACAACTAATGTCAGTTGCTTTGGCGGCAATAACGGTAATATAGATTTAACTGTAATTGGAGGAACAACTCCATATTCATATCAATGGAGTAATGGAGAAACTACTCAGAATCTCAATAATCTTCCTGCCGGAACATATACCGTAACAGTTACTGATGCCAATGGATGTACTGCGCAGGTTGCAGGTATTGCCATCAATCAGCCGGGAGCATCAGTTTCAGCAAATCCGAATTCAACTACTAATGTAAGTTGTTATGGTGGGAATAATGGCGATATTACCTTGAATGTAAATGGCGGAACATCCCCTTATACGTATCAATGGAGCAATGGAGAAACAACACAGAATATAAATAATCTTCCGGCAGGAGCCTATACCGTAACAGTTACTGATACAAATGGATGTACCACACAGGTCGCAAGTATAGCTATTAACCAACCGGGGGCTTCAGTTTCGGCTGTTCCATCGTCAACAACTAATGTAAATTGCTATGGAGGAAATAACGGAAGCATTAATCTTTCAGTGAATGGCGGAACATCTCCGTATTCATATCAATGGAGTAACGGTGAAACAACTCAGAACTTAGTCAACCTTTCTGCAGGAAGCTACACAGTAACTGTTACTGATATTAACGGATGCAGCACAGAGGTTACAGGAATTGCAATTAATCAGCCCGGTGCTTCAGTTACAGCAAGCCCCTCAGCTACCACAAATGTTAGTTGTTATGGTGGCAACAATGGAGTTATTGACCTTGCTGTGAACGGAGGAACATTACCGTATTCTTATTTATGGAACAATGGTGCGACTACGCAAAATATAAGCAATCTGGCGGCAGGAACATATACAGTAACCGTTACTGATGCGAATGGATGCACAACAACAGTTTCAGGTATTGCTATCAATCAGCCGGGTGCTTCTGTTACTGCAAATCCGGTTTCAACAACTAACGTAAATTGTTTCGGTGGAAATAACGGTGACATAACGATTTCAGTTACCGGAGGAACTTTGCCATATTCATATCAATGGAATAATGGAGCCACTACGCAAAATATCAGCAATCTTAATGCGGGTAATTATACTGCTGTTATCACTGATGCTAATGGTTGCACAACAATCCTTGCAGGAATTGCAGTAACCCAGCCGAATCTATTGACAGCGAGCACATCTATTCAATCAACTGTTGATTGCTTTGGAGGCAAGGATGGAGAAATTGATTTAACAGTAAATGGTGGAACTGCTCCTTATATTTATTATTGGAGCAATGGTGCAACAACGCAAAATATTACTTTTCTGCCTGCAGGCACCTATACAGCAACTGTTACGGATGCCAATGGATGCACAACGATAACATCAGTAACTGTAATATTGCAACCGGCAGCTCCATTGACAACAGTTGTTTCTTCAACACAAAATATTGTTTGCTTCTCATCTTCAAATGGTTCGATTGATATATCCACAGCTAATGGTACAGCACCATATTCATATACATGGAGCAATGGAATGACTACAGAAGATATTAACGGACTTCCGGCAGGAGCCTATACGGTTACAGTTACTGATTCACATGGATGCACAACTACGGCTACAGCAATAATTACACAACCGGCTGCAGGATTGTTGATAAACGGTTCTCCGAATAACTCAAATTGCTTATATGGTATTACAGGAAGCGTTAATGTGAATACTAATGGTGGAACGTTACCTTATTCATATCTGTGGAATACAGGCAGTGCAGCACAGAACTTAGCTAATATCAGTGCAGGTACCTATACCGTTACAGTTACTGATGCAAATGGATGTTCAACACAAGGCAGCTATATTGTAATTGACAATTCTGCCTTTAATGCTAATGCTTCAGGCCCTACTGAATTTTGTACGGGAGAATCTGTAACCCTTGTTGCTGATTCAGCGCCTTTAGCTAATTATCAATGGTATTTGAACGGGCAATTAATCACCGGGGCAACAAACACCACCTATACAGCTAGTGTTATAGGTTCCTATACTGTGACTGTGAGTAATAACTGTGGTAGTTTTAATTCACTTCCTATTTATGTTAATGTGCATAATAGTGACAGTATATTATTAAACCCTGACGTGTTTGTCTGCCTGGGAGAAAGTATCCAGCTTAATGTATCAGGAGGAACCACTTTTGAATGGTTGCCTGTAACAGGACTTAGCAGCAACAATGTGCCTGACCCCACAGTAACTCCATTAAACAATACAACCTATACCGTAACAGTTACGAATGATTATGGTTGTAAAACTACCGGAGAGGTAAATGTGGGAATACGTTGCGACACCTTGATTATACCGAGCGGCTACTCACCTAATGCCGATGGAGTAAACGATTATTTTGTAATTGTGGGCATAGATAAATATCCTGGTAATAAAATATGGATATATAACCGATGGGGTTCTCTTATTTACGAGACTCACGATTATGATAACAAATGGGGTGGCATAAGTAATACACCCGGATTATACATCGGTAAAAAAGTTCCTGCATCTACTTATTTCTATGTGCTTGATCTTAATGATGGCACTAAGCCGCGGCAGGGTTATATTGTGATCAGGTATTAAGACGGGATATCATCGCGCAAAGTCGCACAACTGTACAACAAGAAAACATTACTAATCATTGACAGGTTTCCTCCTGAATGACGACTCTCAGGAGCGTCATTCAGGAGGAAATTTTTTATTATTGGTAGTTGATAAATGGAAACAACTGTCTGCGCCATGCAGTGAAATTCATTTGTTTTTATCAAAAAGTTTATTCTACCTTTGATTCAATCTCAAAAAATTAACCCACTTTAAATCTTAATCGTTATGAAAAATTTAAGAATTATTATTTTACTATTTACTTCGTTAGTCATTTCGAAGCTATCATCAGCACAGGATAAATGCTATGATTTGAAAACAAGTGTAATCAATCTTGGCGTTGGCTTTGGGTACAGTGTTAATTACTATAGTGGTGCTTCAGCTACACCCGTTCTTTCAGCAAGCTATGAATATGGAATTGCAAAACTCGGACCCGGTACTGTTGGTGCGGGAGCAATCCTGAGTTACCAGGGAAGTAATTATGAATATTCTGATGCTTTCGGAACCTGGAAAGATAAATGGACAACTACCTTCTTTGGTTTGAGAGGCACATGGCATCCTGATGCTTTGGTTGCTGACAAGTATGATGTTTATGGCGCGTTACAGCTTGGCTACTATCATTACGGTTATACCTATTCGGGCACAGGAGCCTATGAATCGGTAACATCGGGAGGTAGTTCTCTCAATAGTGGAATAGGCCTTGGTCTTGTTGTTGGTGGGCGTTATTATTTCACTAAGAGCATTGGTGCATTTGCCGAACTCGGATATGATATCGCTTATTTTAAAATTGGTCTTTCTGCTAAATTTTAATAACATATAGATTTTTTGAGCGGCCTCAAAACATTCAGTTGTTTTGAGGCTTTTTATTTTCTCATTTGCATTTCCAACCGAACCCCAAGCGCAACATTTACAGTCTTGCGAATTTTAAAAGGACAAGGACAGATTACAGAGTTGCAGATACAATATCCGGTAAAACAGGTGTATAGTTATCATCATCATCGTCATTATCACCATCCTCTTCATCAGTATAAGCCAGAAGAAACTCCCTGTCTTTTAACCCGAGAGCATAGCAGAAACTTAGGTTAAAGCCTATATCTTCATTAGCATAGTTGCCAATGCCTTCATCACTTTTCTTTTGCGCTAAAAATTCTTCACCGGTGTTTTTGTCCCTCAAATAAATGTCTATATCAGGACGAATTTGGACAATGAAGTCTAATTGAGAAAGAGTATGTTTATTCGCCACCAGAAGCATAGGATAAACACTGTATTTTTTGGAAAAGTTTTTTGCAGATCGATCTACTATCTGCTGCCATTCATTCCATGTTTTAAAAGAATATTTTTTATAAACCTTCATGGTGTGTTTTATTTTACAAGTTTTAAATAGGTATTCACTTCTTTGTTACCATTATTGAAACGAAAAAACATTCATGGTGATTGTAGAAGGGAAGAAATTTTATTGAGTATGAAAATGCGACTATAAACAAAAAGTGTTTGCTTAGGAATTACAGCTTTTATACGGATTGGAGTGTGGGGGAGTTGAATTTTCTTGTTTCAGGATGGCCGTTTTAGATCGGAAAAGTTGAAAAGGGATTTTGATGGTTGGTTGATTTTGGTGATTGAAGTATCATTTAGAATGTTGTCGTACCGAAAAACAAAACGATTATTAGTCGTGAAAGAGACGAGCTAAAAACTCGCGATCGCAAAGGGGCGGCATCAGTAATACACACGGATTATGCATTTGGAAGAAAGTTCCGGCATCTACGTATTTTTATGTGCTTGATCTTAATGATGGCACTAAGCCGCGGCAGGGCTATATTGTAATCAGGTATTAAATGAAAAGTTAAGTTCCCCGAGAAAAAGAGGCTAATCAAAATAAAAGAGGCCCGTACAATTGTGTATGGGCCTCTTTGTTTTAAATCCTGACTTAATCGTTAAACAATCTTATTATAAAAAATTCATACAAAAAATATTTAAATCACTTAAAATGAATATTATAATTTATTTTTTTCAAAAAACAGATTGTTTTAGCATGACTTTTGTAACGGGGCGACTGCTCCCCTAATTGAATCATCAAGGTCCCCCTGCAGATGATTATTAACGATAGGTTTTATAAAAGTTATTTCTAATCAATGAAACAGCTATGCCTGCACAGGGTGCTGTTATTAAAGGCTGTGTCATTCTTAATTTATTAAAAATTCAATTTCTATTTCCATTTTATGAAAAATTTGATTTTAACTCTCCCCCGTCCCCTTGATGTTGCTCCATTAAAGGCAATTATCTTTATTACCTTTCTAATTAGTACATGGTTTGTAATTATACATTCAGCTAATATTCCAAATAAGGATAACCGTGAATTTTTCCCCGGTGGTGGCCATGACAGTATAAATACAATAAGCCCGGTTCCTTATGATGTAGTATTCGTTTCACGTAAAATCCGTAAGCATGGTGCAGCCTTTATTGATACATTATCAGATATGCCTGGCGCGGGTTTACATAGTCGTTTTCGTGAGAGTGCTCCCGGCAAACTACAGGTATTGAAAACAAACGGCACTTTGATTACTTTAATTGATGGAAGTAATCCCACCCCGGCTTCAATGAACCTGATAGATGTCACTGCTCCTGAAGTCAATTATGCCGGAACGCAACTTCTCTTTGCCGGATTGCCTGCCCCTGCTGCTGGCAAAACTTATGATACTTTGCCCTCAAAGGATATAGGTGGCTGGCGCATCTACAGAATTAATGTAAATGGAAGCGGGCTTACTCAACTTACGTTTACAGATATTGTTATTAATAATAACCAATTTAACCCTCCCGGAAAACATAATAATGACTTTAATTCTTATGATGATATTGATCCCGTATGGCTGCCTGACGGTCGAGTCTGTTTTTCCTCTACCCGTGCACCTTCCACTGCTGACTATGGCGGTGGACGAACTTCAAATTTATGGATTATGAACGGCAACGGCAATTCAATGCATCGCATAACAAGCGAGCGCAATGGTGCTGAACGCCCCATGGTTGATCCGCTTACGGGTAAAATTGTCTTTTCACGCTGGTGGCGCAACAGTCGCTTTCCACTTGATGTAGTGTCGTCAAAGATGAATAGTGCGGGCACCGGCTATATCCGTAAAAATGGATTAAGCGCTCATTCTGATGTTCAAAGCTATCAACCTGATTTTATTACTTTCAATGGATGGGTAGCATCTGTAATTAATCCTGATGGCACTGATTTGAAAATGTTTGCCGGGGGAAAAGGACAGGCAGCAGATTTTCAAATGTATGGTGGCGCGTTTACTAACTCGGGCGATCTTGTTGCAAATTATTTTCCGCAAAACAGTCTGCATCTCGAAGGTGGTTTTGGTGGTCTTGCAACGCACGTGCGCGGGGCGGGTGATTATTTACCATTGGCCGGTTACGGCAATGATCAATCGCCTGTTAACCCACCTCCAGGAAAACCGGATTCCCTATGGAGATATTACTCTACAAATGGTTTTGCTGCTGATCCTGATGTATTGCCGGATAACAGGGTAATATTCAGTTATGCACCCAATAATAGGCAGGATTATGGAATTTATGTAATGGACGAAAACGGTACAAACAGAACTCTTATTTATGATAAAACAGGCACTACACAACTTCGTGCCAAGGCTATTCATTCGCGCGTTGTACCGCCAGTTATTGCTGACCAGGTGACACATGTAGCTTCCTTATATCCTCCGCTTGCAGGAGGGCCTTATAGAATTGACGGATCGTTTGTCTTTAATAATCTTAATGTTTATGCAAATGGCCCGGTTGATATGAATATTACAAGTGCTATAAAAATTGGCGATGCGGGATCCATCAGATTTTATATTAACCATCAGCGTACACGTCAAGGTTCTGATCCCGAATTAGACTGGCCTGTTTTACTTACTGAAATGCCTATCAGTGCAGGCGGTTCGGTTCTGAATCTCGATGCACCTGCTGATCAGCCGTCATTTGAACAAATAAGAACTCCGATTGCAAAAGGTTACGTGGTTCCTACAACAGGGCTTCCTTACATATCCTCAACCGCTCATGTAGCGGGAATGAACTATGGCCGTCCGGGAACAGTGGTTACCTGCGTTGGCTGTCACCGTGGACACACGCTTATACCAGTGCCGGCTAATCCGGCTGATGCAGAGTTCACAAATCTTGCTCCCGGTGCTACTGTTTCTATTTCTTCAGGAACGGAGATAACCAAAGACTATTTAATTGACCGATGGGTGAAGCTTTCGCTTGACAAAGGACGATTTTGGGCAACTCCATTCGGTTATAATAAAAATCAATGGGCACGGCTGACATTTCCTGTATCTATAAAAATTAAAACAGTTCGTTTATATAATATCCCATTTGGGGGCATAAGAAACTCAACACTTCAAATAACAGGGGCAAGGGTAAACGTTTATGCAGATGATGCAAGAACTATTTTAGTCGCATCACAGGTTATTAACCAACATTTATCTGATAGCGGAACAGATGTAAACTTTCCCAATGTGGTTGGAAAAGTTGTTGAAGTGAAAATTCTTGGTGGGTTTGGAAAGTATAATGGTAGCAAAAGCAGGGTAGGACTTGCAGAGATTGAGGTTATAGCGAGTGGTGATATTACTGCTCCCCGAAAAGCTGGGGGTAAGGAAGAAAATCTGCAATGTGACGTTTCTCCTAACCCGGTAAATGATATAGCACATCTCACTTTACAGTCATCAACTGACGGAACGTTAAGTTATAAGGTTTATAGTATGAACGGAGCTGTAATTCTTGAAAAGGAAGTGTCGGTAAGTAAAGATGTTTTATCGAATGAAATAATTGATTTAAAAGATAAACCTTCAGGTGTTTACATTGTGAATATCAAAATAAACTCGATGAATAAGGTTGTGAAAATTGTAAAGATGTAGTTGACATAAAATAGTCAATACTGTGAAGGTGGCAAGACATGATGTTTTGCCACCTTTTTTAATTAGCGGGTCAACATTGTTAGTTAGAAGTGAAAAATACATTCACAGCGTTGATCATAAATTTTTCAAACAGGTGCAGGGAAAGAAACTCATCCTACATTATGTATTTATTGTTACGAGGGTAAGCCTATCACATTGACCATTTTTTTTCCCTCTGCTGACTTCGCCAAATTGGGGTTAATCCATGTTGCACAACCTTCCCGGGAAGCAAAAGATTATTACCATCCAAACAGTTTCTGAAGTCAACTTTTTGTTTTAAGAACCAAACCTGAACCATTCACAATCCATTTTTGATAACCACCTTCTCCAGCATCAACATAACCACTTCTTCTTTTGAATTAATTTTCACCCAAACTCTTAAAATTACTGTGGGTGAATATTTAAAATTCTAAAGCTAAACTGCCTTCTGAAAAGGTGAACATCTTCTACTCAAATAGTAGGAGATAAAAACGGGTACCGCTCCGTATCCCGCGTCAATATTGCGTTTCACCAACTAAAAAATCAATTTACCCAAAATAAATGACACTACGCTTTGTTTGAAAGTGTTATCGCCACAATTTCAAAAATGGAGTGAATCGGTAACTTATATTTGAAACGTTTTCTAACACAAAACAATTTTTCTACCCCGCTTTTTTAAAATCCCCCTTAGTAAGTTTTTCAAAAATTACCCCCAACAAGTTTCTACTAAATTTTAAATTTTTCTACCCCAAAATCCCCTACAATGAAATCACAATTAACTTCAAAGATTATCGGTTTATCGCAAATCGCAATGTTCGTAGTATTAATGAGTATTAATTTCTCAGCTTATGCACAGTACGAACCACAGTTTACCCAGTACCTTAATAATGAGATGTTCATTAATCCGGCTTATGCAGGTTCGCGAGGTTTTGCTTCGGCAAGTCTTTTATACCGCAACCAATGGACAGGTATTGACGGAGCGCCTAAGACTACTACCTTTAATATTAATGCTCCTTTCAAATACGAGAAAATCGGTTTGGGCTTATCGGTAATGAATGACAGAATAGGAGTTACCAATCAAACTGCTGCTTTTGTAAGTTATGCATATCACATGCAGGTTACCGAGAAGGGTAAACTTTCATTTGGTTTGCAGGGCGGAATGATCAATGTAACTGAGAAACTCTTAGATGTAGTTACTATTGACCCTAACGACCCGGAGTTTTCAAATAACATTCCTCACAAGATGATGCCTAATTTCGGTTTCGGTACTTACTATCATACCGACAGGTTCTATGCAGGAGTGTCAATTCCACGTTTTATAGAAAATAAAATTGATGTTCAGAGTGTTAAGGTTGAATCAAACAAAATCAGCACGCAGAACTTTCACTATTATGCTTATTCAGCGTATGTGTTTAACGCAGGCGAAAAAATCAAATGCAAACCATCGGTAATGATAAAAGCTGTTCAAGGCGCACCTGTGCAAGCTGATATTAACTTTAATGTATTGTTTCATGAGTCTTTCTGGCTTGGAGCTTCATACCGCACAGGTTCTGCAGTAGCGCTTACCGCTCAGATACAGGTTAACAAACAACTTCGTTGCGGTTATTCTTACGATTATACCTTAACCAAATTGAATAATTACACTTCAGGCAGCCACGAAATCACCGTTGGTTATGATTTCTCTTTTGACAAGGCAAAGGTTGTTACTCCACGATACTTTTAAAGGTTGAATGATTGAAGGTTTGAATTTCGAATAACGAACAAAGGAATATCGAATTTTGAAGTGAAATGTCCTGTGAGGAATGATGAAATTCTAATTCTGGAGTGCAAGAGCAAGAAATCCTACAATCCTTTAATCCTATAAATCTTAGTTCAGACATTTGGATTTTTTAATTGAAACATTCTTCTTACCTTTAACTTTTTAATATTCACCTACATTATTTCATTAATCCCCCAAGAAATGAAAAATAAAATCAAGCACTTTGTAGCGTTAGCTATATTCTTTTTCTCAACAACTCATTTTGCATTCAGCCAAAAGATGCAATTATTAAAAGCAAATGATCTATACAGTCATTATGCATACAGCGAAGCCATATCAGAATATGAGAGCCTCTTAAAGAAATCTCCGGAAATAGCTGAAGCAAAAACAAAACTGGCAGATTGCTATCGCATGATAAGCAAAAGCGAAAAAGCAGAATATTGGTATGGCGAAGTGGTTAAAATGCCGGATGCAAAACCAATTTATAAATATTATTACGGAGAAGCCTTAATGAATAATGGTAAATATAACATGGCTAAAACCTGGTTTACTGAATATCATAAAGCAGTTCCTGATGATAAGCGCGGAGAAATGGCTTTAAAGTCTATTGACAACATTCCTCAATATTTTAAAGACTCAACGGCTTATAAGGTCAATAAACTTGCAATCAATTCACCGCAGGCTGATTTTTCTCCCGTATTATATAACAGCGGGTTAGTATTTGCATCATCACGCGAAAATGGTGAAGGAGTGAAGCGCGTTCATTCCTGGACCGGTGAACCCTATCTGAATCTTTATTATGCAACCGGGAAAGCAAGCGGTTTTTATAAAGCCGAACCTTTTGCACCAGATGTGCAGGTGAAATACAATGACGGACCGGTTTGCTTTAATAAGACCGGTGATGAAATGTACCTAACAAGGAATAACATTGAACGCGGACATGCTTATAAAAGCGAAGATGAAGTGGTTAAGTTGAAAATCATTCATGCTAAAAAGCAAAATAAAGAATGGGTTGAAACTCCTGATTTTGTTTATAATAATGTAAATTATAACTGCGCTCATCCTTACCTGAGTCCTGACGGGAAGCAATTGTTTTTCGCATCTGATATGCCGGGGGGTTATGGTGGTATGGATCTTTATGTTTGCAAAAAGGATTCTAACACATGGAGTAAACCCAAAAATCTTGGGCCTAAAATAAATACTGCAGGCAATGAATTGTTTCCTTACCTGCATGATGATGGAACATTTTTATTTTCATCAAATGGAAGAGACGGTTTGGGAGGCTTAGACATATATTGGATTAAGAATATGGATAATGACAGCAGCGAGGCAAAAAATATGGGTTCGCCTGTTAACAGTAGCTATGATGATTTCGGAGTGGCTTTTGACAATAAAACTTCTTATGGATATTACAGTTCCAACCGCGCATCAAAAAGCACCGATGATGATATTTATAGTTTCAAGCGATCATTAAAATTAGAAGGTATTGTAGTTGTAAAAGGAAGTGATGTTCCAATAGCAGAAGCGGAAGTGATACTTCATGATAAAGAGGGTGGCAAGTCACTTACCGTTTCAGATGCTGATGGTAAATTTGAATTTGATATTGATTGCAATAAGGAATATACTGTAAACGCAAGTAAAGATGGATGGTCGCAGGATGAAGTTAAGTTTAATACTTTAAATTATTTCCCTACAGAAAATCCTAAAGTGAAACTTCAGTTAGAGCAAATAAAAAAGGCCCGCAATTATAAGTTGATTGTAAAAGTTATTGATAAGGATACAAAAAAGCCGCTTGAAAATTCTGTTATCGGAATAGATCAGACTGATGAAACAATTGGCCATACAGATGCGAAAGGGAAATGGATGCAGCCTTTGCTGCCGAATACTACCTTGCATTTAATAATTACCAAATCTGGTTATCAGCCCAAAGTTATCTGGATGTCGAATGTGGGACAAACAAAAGAAAAGGATATGGAATTTTTGGTGGAGTTGAAAAAAGGAGAAGACATAGGACCTTATGACCGCTGGTACAAGATTGTATATTATGATTTTGATAAGGCAAATGTTCGCGACCCTGATGCAACCAAAACAATGGAAGAAGTTTTGAAGTTTGTGAAAGAACATGATGATGTTCGCTTATTGATGAATTCATATTGCGATGCGCGCGGAACAAATGCATACAATCAAAAGCTTTCGAAGCGAAGAGCAGAGACTGCAACCAAGTGGCTGACCGATAGAGGCATGGACCGCAAGATGGTTGAAAAAATGGAGTGGGCTGGTGAGTCAATGCTCATCAACCGATGCGCTGATGGCAGTATATGTTCAGAAGAAGATCACCAGTTAAATCGGAGAACAGAAATCCGCGTGATAAGAGTGGATAAAGGCCTAAGCATGAAAAAATAAAATCAGTAGTAAATATTGCAAAAACATTAAGGCTGTTTCAGAAACAATTTCTGAAACAGCCTTTTTTATTGGTAAACATTGAAGTTAATCTATTACGTAAAATAAACGGTTGAGCAATTTTCAATTTTCACCGGGTTAAGAATTTACGAATATATACAAGGTTATTTTTTGCATGTTATGATTTACGGTTGTTCAAATAATTATTTCTATAATTACACCAACAATCACAAAACATACTCTTATGGAAAAAGAAGCTTTTGAAAAGTATCTCCAGGAAAGATATTATGACCAGATGAATTATTACGATAAGAAATCCGGTTTCAATCAAACACGGTATAAGAAATTTCAATGGGTGCTCATAGTTCTTTCTGCTTTAACACCGGTGCTTGCAGCGCTTGATGGTAAATGGATGAATTTGCAGATGGCTGTTGTAATAACTTCGGCCATTGTTGCCATTTTAACCACAGGCTTAAAAACATTTCAGTACCAGGAGTTGTGGGTTACTTACCGCGCCACACAGGAGCAATTAAAACCTGAAATATATTATTACCGATTTAATATCGGTCCTTATGCTGAAGCAAGTATTGATAAGGAATCGCTTTTTGTAACACGCGTGGAATCAATTTTAGATAAAGAACATGCAGGATGGCCACCAGCAAAAAAAGGGAATGATAACCAGGGGAATGGTGGGAATGAAAATATGGAAACTCCGCCAGCTAACAGTACCGGGAATAACCCACCCGCCTAAAAAACAAATGTGTTTGAGATATTTAATGGGAACTGAATTTACTGAATACGAATGATATTTTATTTGACAGAGATTTACGATGCATTATGTGATTGTGAGGTAAACAAAAACTATTCAATTAATTCACAACAAGCTTCAAAACTCTGCTGTTATGACCGTTTTTAATTTCCACAAAATAAACTCCGGGATTAATTTCATCAAGAGATAGAATAAAATTGTTTTCACCTTTTTCAGCCATTCCATTCTTAAGTAACAATAATTTTCCTATTATATCAGTTATCTCAATGGAATAATTTGTTTGAGTTTCTGAGTTGAATGAAACAGTCAATTCATCATCGGCAGGATTTGGAAACATGCTTACATCAAATAATACAGTAGCTCCTGCTTCGCGGCAATTGAACGTGATAGCTACAGTTTTATAACTACCCGAACCGCAATTGTTATTACCCCTTACTTTCAGGTTACCTGCTGTAGCTCCGTAATTCACCGTTATTGTAGTTGCAGTGGTAACAAGTGTAGCGCCACCTGAAGTTACTGAGCCATCATTGATGTGTGAGCCTGTTGGTCCTACCCATGTATAATTAGTTGCTCCTGTAACAGGAGCTATTGAATAACCAACACCATGTTGATTTGCGCAAACTGCTGTAGCACCTCCAACAACAGGCGGAGTTGCCGGGGTTCCTTTTACAGTGAGGGTACGTGCAGTACCAGTGCCGCAGCCATTGGTGGGGGTTACGGTTAAAGTTCCAGTTACATATCCCGAATTAAAATTAGCAGTAATGGCTGATGTTCCTTGTCCTGTTGCAACTGCAAAGTTCGTGTTGCTGTTGGTCCAGTTGTATGTTACACCTGCAACATTGTTAGTCAAATAAGACACACCGTTAGTATTACAAACACCGCTGACAGCGCCTAATATTATACCCGGCATGGCCGGAATAGTGCCCTTTGTAATTTTCAGTGCCCGATAATCTCCTGTTCCGCAGGCGTTGATTGCAGCCACCTTTACTGAATCAGTTACAAATCCGCTGTTGAAATTAATGGTTGCAGAAGTTGTTCCCTGTCCTGAAGCTACAACAGCATTTGCAGGTGGTGTCCATATATATGATGTGGCTCCGGATACACTGCTAATGGAATATGTTTTAGATTCACCCTGACATACTTTTGTATTTCCACCTGCAGCAGTAATAGTACCTGGCTTTGGAGGATTAGAACTCAATGTTAGTGTTTTTTGGCATGCGCTTGTACATCCGGCAGTATTGGTAACCATAACTCCATAATTACCGGATATCCCACCTATTGAGGCGCATTGAGTAGTGGCACCCGTACTCCATGAATAAGAAGCCATCCCCGCAGGAGCACACCATTGCGTTGAACTGCCCGAACAAACACCTCCATTGCCGGTAATAGAGCAGACAGGAGTTGGATTAACCACAAGTGTTTTATTGCATGAGTTAGAGCATCCACCATAATCAGTAACAGTTACCGTATAGGTGCCGGAAGTGCTTACAGATATGCATGGAGTAGTAGCGCCTGTATTCCATAGATAAGAGGCTAATCCTGTTGGAGCACACCACTGGGTTGAGCTACCCGAACATATTGCTCCGTTGCCTGTAATTAAACAGATTGGATTTGTGCCAGCCAGTGATGTAGTACATGAGGCGGTGCATCCATCAGCATGTGTAAGTGTAACTGTATAGATTCCCACCGCACTTGTAGTTATACATTGAGTAGTTGCACCGGTGCTCCATGAATACGAAATAAGATTTGCAGGAGCACAAAAGTGCGCACTGCCTGAGCAGATGGCGCCATTACCCGTAATTGAACAGAAGAGATTTGTATTTGTAGCAAACTTGCTGCATGTACTTGTGCAGCCGTTAGTCTTAGTAACAGTTACCGTATAGTTTCCAGCTATGTTTAGGCTTATACATTGAGTTGTTGCACCGTTGCTCCATAAGTAGGAAGCTAATCCTGAGGTAGCACACCATTGATTTGAACTGCCTGAGCAGACAATCTGGGCACCACTGATATTACAAGTAGGAGCCACAGCGGCTCCAAGTGTTTTGCTGCATGAATTTGTGCATCCGTTAGCGTTAGTAACAGTTACGGTATAGCTTCCTTCTGTACTTAAAGTTATACATTGAGTAGTGCCTCCGGTGCTCCATAGATAAGAAGCTAATCCGGCAGGAGCACACCATTGGGTTGAGCTTCCCGGACAGACATTTCCAATGCCAGTAATGGAGCAGACCGGAGCAGTTCCATTAACAAGTGCCTGACTGCATGAGCTTGAGCATCCGCTGGCATTAGTAACAGTTACTGTATAGTTACCTGCTGTGCTCACTGTTATACATTGGGTAGTAGCGCCTGTATTCCACAAATAAGAAGTTAAACCTGACGGAGCACACCATTGAGTTGAACTACCGGTACAAATAGCTCCACTGCCAGTAATTGAGCAAGTTGGGGCACTACCACTAACTGCAAGTGTTTTAAGGCATGGACATGTGCATCCGCTTGCATTTGTAATTTGTACTGTATAGTTACCTGCTGCGCTTACCGTTATACACTGAGAGGTGGCACCTGTGCTCCATGAATAAGAAGTCATACCTGCCGTAGCACACCATTGAGTTGAGCTACCATTACAAATAGTGCTGTTGCCTGTAATTGTACAAGTTGGAATAGAGCCACTAAGCACAAGTATTTGACTGCATGAACTTGTGCACCCGCCTGCATTAGTAACAGTTACTGTATAGTAACCCGTTGCGCTTACCGTTATACATTGAGTAGTAGCACCTGTATTCCACAAATAAGAGGATAAGCCTGAGGGGGCACACCATTGAGTTGAATTACCGAAACAAACAGATGTATTACCTGTGATTGAACAGGCTGGATTTGCATTAACTGCCAGTATTTTACTGCATGAACTTGTGCATCCGCTGGCATTAGTAACAGTTACCGTATAGTTACCTACTGCGCTTACATTTATACATTGAGTAGTTGCTCCTGTGTTCCACAAATAAGAAGTTAAACCTACAGGAGCGCACCATTGGGTTGAGCTGCCGGAGCATACACTTGCATTACCCGTAATGGAACAGGTTGGATTGGCATTAACTACAAATGTCTGGCTGCATGAACTGGTGCATCCTCCTGCATTGGTAACAATTAAACTATAGGCTCCGGCCTGATTGAAAGTAGCACATTGAGTTGTAGTGCCGGTACTCCAATAGTAAGTTAATCCTGCAGGAGCACACCATTGTACATTACCGCTGCCGCAAACGCTTGTATTGCCTGTAATTGAACAGGCAGGTGTCGAACTTACAGTAACTGATTTGCTGCATGAATTTGTACATCCGTTTGCATCAGTAACGGTTACCGTATAGTTCCCTATTGTGCTTAATGTTACACATTGAGTAGTTGCCCCTGTACTCCACAAATAAGAAGTTAATCCCGCAGGCGCGCACCATTGGGTTGAATTGCCGGGGCATATTCCAAAGCTGCCTGTAATTGTACAGGAAGGGTTTGCAACAATCAAAGTTTTACTGCTTGTATTCGTACATCCGTTTGAGCCCGTAATGGTTACTGTATAGCTTGCCGCTGTATTTAATGCCGCACATTGCGTTGTGGCACCCATGCTCCATAAATAGGAAGTCAATCCTGCGGGAGCACACCATTGGGTTGAAACACCTAAGCAGGTTACGCTGTCACCCGTTATTGAGCTGACCGGGGTTTGATTAACCGTTATAGTAATTGAATCACAGGTAAATGTTCCGCAGGTATCTGTAATTTGCAAAAAATAAGTTTTGCTTACCGTTGGTGAAATAGTGATAATCTTAGTGGCGCCAATTGGTGTGCCGCTGCATGAATCTTTATACCATTTATATAAACCCGTTAAACTTAACATACTTCCATTTGGAAAAAGTGATACAGGTTTACCTGAACAAACAGTATTGTTATTTGCATTAGAGCTTAAACCTGAAGCAGGCGCAAAACAAACAGGCGAAGGGCAGGTGAGTTTGAAATTATTTGGGGCACTCACTGCTCCATAATTTAAACAATCAGAACTTGATAATAAAAAATAATAAGTGTGACCTGCAGTTAACGGTCCGAAATTACCACTCCATTGATAATGATCTGTTTCACACGCTATAAAATTCCAATTATTTTCGTTGCATCCCAGACTTGCATCTTTATAATAAGCACCCATTTTTCCGGTATAAGTGCCTTTTGGTGAAATATAGTTGATGGCATAAATTCCTGTTGTATCGGCTATAATGCGATAGAATTTTTGTGAACTGTTCATAGGGCAAATACTGCAGCCTGATA
The DNA here is from genome assembly GCA_039931675.1 of Bacteroidia bacterium. GTDB lineage: Bacteria > Bacteroidota > Bacteroidia > AKYH767-A > OLB10 > JAEUTH01. The sequence goes on from JBDTRM010000291.1 coordinate 54,825, forward strand.
ATGAAAAGCTTCCTAATTCTCCTGTAAAAGCCTGACCAAATACTGTATTATCGCAACTTAAAATTTTTCCATTTTCACAATCTGGGGTTTTTAACGAGAGGTCTTTGGTAGCGAATACGTAACCATCACATTTCTTTTTCAAATGAAAATCATACTTAGTACCTGGTGTTAATCCTGTAATTGTTATCGGGCTGCTTTGAGAATAAGCTGTTAGTAATGGAAGACCGGCAGGACCATATTCAACTGATACATCGTGGCTATAACTGTCCCAGGAGACTGTAACCGAATTGGAATTAAGATTAGTAAATTTTGCGGAATCAATAGAGTGGTAGCCAAAATAGGCCATAGGCGTAATCCACATGGGCACTTGACCATCGAAGCCATAATCTATCACAATGTGATATGTTTTACCGCTATCAACTGGTAGAAAATACTTTCTATAATTTGAATATGCACTGTAAAAAAATGAGTTCGCCTTTATATAGCCTGAGGTGGTGCATGTCGGTTGACTTTCTTTGTAAAACACATCACAATAATACCATGGTCCAAAATCATCAAGGTCAACTTCCAAGACAGTTTTACAATAACTATAATAAGTAGTGCATCTCTCTTGTCCAGCATAAGTTTTAAAAGACCCGCTTAACGGGTAATTATTCCAGATACCAACAGTATCAAATGTAAGAGGAGTGCTAAAAAATTGAAACATTGGAAATCCTGGTGAAGGACAAGGCTGCGAAAAAGCCTTTCCGAAAAAAGATAAAAGAATGACGAGTAGAAATAGATTTCTTTTCATGGGTTCAGTTTTTAAGTAATTATTTGAGGGGTAATAAAGATGTTGAATCTTAATTTCGATTTTCAAATATACCTATAAAATTTAATGCTGCAATTCAAAAATTGCTGCAACTATCATTTCTCTGCCAAAAAAGCACTGGTACGATAAGTGATTATTTGCATAAACAAATAATTTTCAAAATCATTCGTCATTTCATTCTAACTTTTAATCTCTTATTCAAATGGATAGCTATTCAAATCTTATCATCAATGCTGTTGACATCATTAAAAATGCTGTCGTAAAGATTGATGTTTATCACGCCAATCAAAACAAGCAGCAACCTGCAGGCAACGGTTCGGGTTTTTTATTTTCTACCGATGGTTACATTTTCACCAACTCTCACGTAGTGAATGGTGCAACAAAATTAAAGACAACCATGTATGATGGCACCGAAATGGAGGCCACAGTTGTTGGAGAAGACCGCCACTCTGACATTGCTGTTTTAAAAACCTACGCCAATGTGAGCACCACTGCACATCTTGGCGATTCAGCAGAAATAAAAGTGGGACAGTTGGTTATTGCAATCGGTAACCCTTACGGATTTCAGCATACGGTTACAGCAGGTGTTATCAGTGCATTAGGACGAACACTCCGTACACAAACGGGAAGATTAATTGATAATGTTATTCAAACCGATGCTGCATTAAACCCCGGCAATTCAGGCGGACCGTTAATCAATGCTGATGGAATTGTTGTCGGAGTAAATACTGCAACAATAATGGGTGCGCAAGGTTTATGTTTTGCAATCAGCATTAATACAGCGAAAGAAATTGCATATCAACTCATTCAACATGGCAAAGTGCGTAGGGCTTACATGGGCTTTTCGTCACAGGTTGTTGACCTTGTTCCAAAATTGGTTCAGCATCACAATCTTAAAAACAAAAAAGGTTTGTTTGTGATTTCAGTTGAAAAAGGTTTTCCTGCAGAAGCAGGTGGAATGCGCGAAGGTGATTTTGTTATTGGATTTAATGATGTAGTTATTGAATCAATGGATGATCTTTTCAGAATGTTGACACAGGAAAGAATAGGTGAGTTTCAATACATCACTGTTTTACGTGGAAATGAAAAATTTGATTTGAGAATTACACCTGTGGAGTTGAAGTAATATGCGCCTGAGTTATCCGAAGTCCAGTCCCTGGTTATTGTCATTCTGAGCAAAGCGAAGAAACTTTCTTCATAGGTAGCAATTACTTCATTTGGAGAAAGATGTTTCGTTTCACTCAACAGGACATTATAGATATGACTTGAGCCGATCAACAAACAACCATTCAACCAACTTATAAATTCTCTTTTGTATGTTTACCGCAAACAAAAAAGCTATTTAATGAGAAGCAGATTTATCACCATCGTAACCATTGCATTATGTTATACAGCAACGCAGGCGCAACTTTTTAAATCAAAAGATAAAGAAGTCAAGCCTATCATTCCAGAAAATGCTTATCAAATTGTTCCGCAACCGGCATCGCTTACCCCTTTAAAAGGAAAATTTCATTTGCTTGAAAACGGTAAAATTGTTTTTGATGGACGCATAAAGGATTACAAGTTTGCCCCGCCTTATTTGTTAAGCGTTTTAAATCCTGCAACAGGTTACAAATATACTTTCGATAAAATGCAGCAGGGTGATTCTCCCGGCAAGAATGACATCTCATTTGTATATGATAAAACGATAACCAATCGCGAAGCATACAATCTCGAAGTAAAAGATGATCGCGTAATTGTAAAATGCAGTGGAGGTGCCGGAGCTTTTTATGCCATACAAACTTTGCTGCAGTTAATGGATGATTCTATTTATTATCAAAAGAAAATCTTAGGAAAGATATGGACTATTCCTTGTGTTACTATTCAAGATGCGCCACGCTTTGGTTATCGTGGTATGCACCTTGATTGTGCTCGCCATTTGTTTCCAGTGTCGTTTGTCAAAAAATATATTGACATGATGGCCATGCATAAGATGAATACATTTCACTGGCATCTTACTGATGACCAGGGCTGGCGAATTGAAATAAAGAAATATCCGAAACTAACAACTGTTGGCGCGTTTCGCAAGGGAACCTTTCAATATACATCTCATGATTTGCCTCCCGTTTTTGATAAAACTCCTTACGGAGGATTTTACACGCAAGCCGATATCAAAGCAATAGTTAAGTATGCACAGGAACGTTATGTAACTATTATTCCTGAAATTGAAATGCCCGGTCATGCACTGGCAGCATTGGCATCATATCCTGAATATGCCTGCAAAGACACCGTGATTGAAGTAGGTACTAACTGGGGTGTTTATGATGAAGCGTTTTGTCCAACTGAGAAAACATTTACGTTTCTGCAAGATATTTTAAACGAAGTGACTTTACTTTTTCCGGGAAAGTATGTCCATATTGGTGGTGATGAAGTTTTGAAATCGCGATGGAAGGAAAGCACTGCATGCCAGGATTTAATGAAGCGTGAAAAATTGAAAGATGAAAATGAGTTGCAGAGTTATTTTATAAAACGCATTGAAAAATATCTTGTCACCAAGCAAAAACAAATAATTGGCTGGGATGAAATTTTAGATGGCGGCTTATCGCCCAATGCAACAGTGATGAGCTGGCGTGGCGAGGAAGGTGGTGTTGCAGCCGCCAAACAAAATCACGATGCCATTATGACTCCGGGCAACTTTTGTTATTTTGATCATTATCAATCTTTATCACCAAGTGAACCTTTTGCAGGTTGTTGTTATGTTCCTGTGAGCCAGGTTTACAGTTATGATCCTATTCCTAAAGGTTTAAACGAAACAGAAGCTGCACATATTTTAGGTGCACAAGGCAATGTGTGGACGGAGTACATGAATAATTCCAATTACGTTGAATACATGATCATGCCACGCCAGTGTGCTTTAGCTGAAGCGCTGTGGACTCCAAAAGAAAAAATGAACTATGCGGATTTCAGTTCACGTATGGTCAGGCATTTCAATCGCTTCAACATATTGAAAATAAATTATGCAAAGCACATGATGGATGTTAGTGCAAAAATAAATTCAACGGCTGGAAAAGTTTCAGTCGAATTAAGTTCTGTTATACCAGATGCAAAAATATATTACACGTCTGATGGCAGTGCAGTTACTCCCGGTTCAACAACCTATACGGAAGCCGTTACAATTTCGAAGTCAGGAGTTTTTAAGGCTGCCAATTTTAAAGATGGAAGTAAAATCGGAAATGATTACGTGCAGCAATTCAATATGCACAAGGCCGCAGGCGTTGATATTAAATTGACTAACCAGCCATCATCCACTTACAATCCTGGCGGTGCATATTTTTTATTGAATGGAGTTGAAGGTTCTTCAAATTATGGTGACGGACAATGGCTTGGTTTTAGCGGTGTTAACTTTGATGCAGTTATTGATCTAGGAAGCGATGTGGATGTGTCGGGCATTAAGATTAATTATATTGTGAAAAATGATTCATGGATATATGCTCCTGTTAAGATTACTTATTCGGTGTCAACCGATGGCGTAAATTATAAAGAAGTATATAACGGTGTGCCTGATGCAAGTAATGGATTGAAAAATGCTGCTGCAAAATTTGCAACAGAAAAAGCACGTTACATAAAAGTGTTAGCAGAAAATACGATGATAATTGCAGGTGGAAATGCAGGTGCCGGAAACCCTGCATGGTTATTTGTAGATGAAGTGGTAGTTGAATAATATTTTCATAAAATCAAATTCAAATATATAAACATGAGATCAATTGTAATGATGCTGCCGGTTTTATTAATAGTAGGCTGCGCAAGCAAAAAAAGTGTAAGCGGCACTTCAACGGTTCAGCCGCAAACTTCAACAACTACGAATGACACGCCAGTTCAGTCGCAAACTTCAAAAACAATGAATGACTCTACGCCAATAACCCGTGCAGATACACTGCCACTAATTGTTGAGTTTTACAGTATTGGCGAAGGTGTAAAATCTGAACCCAAAACCAGGCTTGATGGTTTTATAAAAGATTATGAAAAGATTTTAAAACAATCTATTTCCTACCAGGTGATAAGCTGGGGCAGAGAAGGGGAGTACGATGCCTGTTTCAGATTGGCCAATCTCAACGAAGAACAACGACATACTTTTATTGCTGAATTGAAAAAGTTGTATGATGAAAAAAGTATGGTTCATGTTTTAGAGAATCAAACTTGCCAACATATCAGGTGATTATTTTTCAGACAGAATAAACTGATCGTGCTTATGGTTGGTGTTTTTTTCACCAACCATTGACGTCAGTGGTTGGTGAAAAAAACACCAACCACACGCAGAATCGCAATGACGAATAACTGATACCCAATACCCAACAACATGTACTCTATAAACATTGACAAAGCCAAATTACAACCGGAGGTTATACATCGCTACCTGAGCGAAGAAAGTTATTGGGCAAAAAATATTTCATTGGAGCAAGTGATGAAGCGGATTGAAAATGCTTTTTGTGTGGGCATTTATTTTAAAGATGAGCAGGTTGGTTTTGCGCGTCTTATTACTGACTATACTTCATTCGCTTACCTCGCAGATGTTTTTATTCTTGAACCTCATCGGGGTAAAGGATTATCAAATCAATTGATGGAATTTATTTTAAGCAGAAATGAATTTCAAAACATCAGGCGTTTTATGTTGGCCACCCGCGATGCACATGCGCTTTATGAAAAGTTTGGATTCAGGCCAATTGCAAACCCTGAAAGATGGATGGAAATTCCTTTGAAAGAAGGTAATTGAATTTATTCAGAGATTGAAATCACTCACTTTACCGAAAGAGAGGTTACTTCAATTCTACGTGCACGTGCAGCTTCAGGACTGTAAATAGATTGCGCTTTGTTTTGAGCCTGGTCACTTACATTTTTAAAAGCTGTTTCACCCTGCGCCTCTTCGGTTATTTCTAACTTTTTGTTTTGAATGTAAGTTTTCAAAACTCCCGACTCATAAGCATTGATGTAATTTAAAAAGCAACTGATCCTGCGTTGTGATAAATGATAATTGTATTCACTATCAGCCAGCGGACTTGTGGAACCTTTAACTGTAAGCTGAACAGTTTTTCCACGCTCTAATAATTTTAAAATGTAATTGCACATTTTATCCAATCTTTGATAACCTGCATTTAAATCAACATTAAAAAAGTCGGTAATTTTTTTTGAGGCAGTATCCCGTTCATTTTTGCCAAAGCTTGCTGCATAATTTTTTTTGTACTTGTCAAGATTTTTAAGGTATTCCACATGCAATGCATCATAACTGCTTTTTGTTGTTTCTTTAATTGTTCCTGGGTCGGGTTGGTCATTATCGAAATATAGACTTAATGGAAATGTAAACTCTAACTCTTGTTCAATCATAGATCTTGTTGCAGTATCGCGTGTGCTCATAGGCACATCATCTAAAGAAATTACACTGGAACTTTTCTGAATTTCACCGGTCATTTTTTTCTTTTCTTCCTTTGGCATGATGTAGTAATACAAATCATAGCAGCAGGTTGCAGCTTTTATAAATAATGATCCCGTGCGGTTACTGGTCAGTACACCTGTAGTATCATTATCATTTACAGTAAAATATAAATCATTGGTGCTTGAATTAAGTGGAGGTCCAATGTTAACAGGGTATGAAAAACTATTGCCATTATTTTTACTTCTGAAAATATCAAATCCTCCAAGCCCTTCATGCCCTTCGCTGCTAAAGTATAGAGCTTCTTCACCTTTTGAATAAAACGGAGTTACATCGTCAGCAAATGTGTTGATAGTATTTCCAACATTCACAGGTTCATTAATAGTTCCATCAATCGTTACATTGCTTTTCCATATATCAGCTTTGCCGAATCCCCCAGCCATATCTGAAACAAAAAATAAAAGATAACCTTCATTGCCATTGGTAGATAGCGATGGTTGCGTATAAGTATATTGATCAAGATTTATTTGATGAGCAGAGATGAGTTGGGGAATGGTCCATTCTTTATCTGCAAACTTAGATTCATACATTTTGCATTTCAGCTTATTAATAGAATCTGATTTGCAGCGACAAAAAACCATCAGTTTTTTATCGGCACTAATTGTTGCATTGCTGTTATTTTCGTTTTCAGTATTGATGACTTCATCAATTGGTTTAGCCAATACGTAGCGATTATTTTTTTTTTCAGAAGTAAGAATTTTTGAAACGAAAGTTTTTTTTCCTTTTTCACCAGGCACTGTTTCTTCAAACTTATTGGAGGAAAAATAAAGTTCCTTGCTGTTTAGCATCAAACCTGCAAAATCGCTATATACGCTGTTTACATTACTGCCCATATTGGTTACAGTTGCTTTAATAGGTGCTGCCAAAAGTTTTAATGCAGTATCGCAGGCCCGTATTTCCAAATCTGTTTTCAGCGCAAAATAATCTTTCGTAATCTTAGCTTGCAGGTCATACATTTTATAAAATCCTTTTGCAGTTTCATACAAGCCTAAGCATTTTTTCATTTCGGCAAGATAAAAAACAGCTAATGGATATTTATGCCCATCATCATCGGCCACCACACGCGAATAACTTAACGCAGCATTTTTATAATCGTTATAAAGTCTTTGTGATTCAGCTTTTTTAAAAGAAAGATCAACGTCTTTACCTTTTACATCCAAAGCCTGGTCAAAAAAATATGCTGCGTTAAAATAATCACCTTTGGCAAATGCTTTGTCACCTGCCTTTTCAAACGATGATGCAGGCTGTGCAGCAACAATTGTATTAGAGATTAAGAAAATAATTATTGAAATTAAAAACCTGTGAGGGAATAAAAAAGGTTTATATAAATCAAAACAGCAATCAGGATTTTTTGTAATCATTATGTGACTGAACTCCTTCGACTAATAGCGATTAGAAATTATTGCTACGATTAATTAATATATAATACAGGGTGGGCCAGGAGGACGTGACCTTACTGTTTTCACTTTATAAATTAATGCAAACTCAATTGCACCTCTTCCTTTACTCACATGCTTTAAACCGGAAGTATTAATATCATAGCTGAACCCGGCAAAAACATTTTTAAAATCAGCGCCTACATTCAACACAATTGCATCTTTCATCCTCATGCCCACACCTGCATAAATATTGCTTACAGGCAATTGAGGATTATCCAATTCATATTTCAATTGAGCGTTGATGTCAAATTCACTGATTGAATTTTGTTTCATGTAAAGCAGCGATGGCAAAACCTGCATCTGATCTGATAACCTGTAACGGATACCCGTATTAAAAATATAATGCGGTGCTATATTCACTTTACCGGAACTATAAAAACTGTTCTTTGGAGAATTAATATGTTGAACTGCAGCACCGGCATCTAACTGAAAATCGTCACTCCTGAAAAGCTGCGCTCCTAATCCAAAACCTAAATCAAGATAACTCATTTTGTCATTTGTAACCGGCTCTCCTGTTGGAGCAGAAGGATCAAAAAGATCACCGGTAAACTGGTTATCGAAATTCAAATCGTTCAAATCAAAACTCTTTTGTGTATAGCCCAATTGCAAACCACCTGTTAAAACATAAGCAGAATCATTTAATGATTTGAAGTATGCAAACGAGGTTGCGATATTGAGAGTTTTTAAATGTGAGTCGCCATCTTTATCATTATTAACTTGTAAACCAAAGCCTGTGTTAGGCTTATTTCTTGGTGCGCCAAGCGCCAATGTCTTCATATCAAAGCCAACTGAAAATGTTTTGTACGGTGCAGTAACCGATTTCCATTGTGTGCGGTTATTCAAAAAAAGACGATAGTCAGCATTGTCAAAACCTGCATTGGAAGGATTGAGATTTAAAGGAGAATAATTGTATTGCGAATAATGAAGGTCTTGAGAGTATGATTTATTGATAAAAATAAAACTGAAAGAAAATAACATAGCCATTATTGCAAAGCTTTTTGAAAAAACTTTGCAATTGCAAGAACTGATATATGTTAAGTGCTTCAACATTTTATTTCAGCAACGTGATGTTACCTTTCTTAGAAAACTTCTCATTATTATAACATTTGATCTCTGCATAATAATCATACACCGCAGGGGTCAGTTTCTTGCCTTTGTATGAACCATCCCAGCCAAAAGAAGGCTCATTGCTTTCAAACACTTTAACGCCCCAGCGATCGTAAATTACAAAATGCATTTCCATAATAGTATTTCCGTGTACATATATCACATCATTAACGCCATCGCCATTTGGCGAAAATGCATTCGGTATGTAAAGCTCAGGCTCAATACATTCAACATTTTTTACATAAAATGAAACGGTATCGGTATTAGTACATCCTTTGTCATCGGTAATCACTACAATATAAGTATAAAATCCCGAATCAGGATTAGCCACGGGGTTATAAATCTGCGGATTGTTTAATCCCGAAGCAGGTATCCACTGATAGCTGTAACCTGCATGCGTTGCCAGCAATTCAATTTGCTGACCAATGAAAGCTGTATCATGATTCACGGTTGCAACAACAGGTGGAATGTAACTTGAATAAAGAACTATAACACTGTCTTTTATTTTACAGCCGTTGGCATCAGTAACATTTACTATATATGCTCCGGGGCAAAGTGACGATGCTGTAACTGTAGTTTGAAAGGCCGGATCATTCCATGAATAAGAATAAGGTGGCGTGCCTCCCGCAGGTGCAGAAGTAGCAGTACCTATGCAAAGTCCTTCACAATAAGCATCTGTAGATTCAATGGTGTGAGTAATAGCAGTGGGTTGTGATAAAGTAACTGTGCGGTGAACAACGCAGCCATTTGAATCAGTAACAGTTACAGTATAGGTACCGGCACATAAATTACCTGCCATTGCAGTATTTTGATGCGCTGCATCGTTCCATTGGTAGGAAACCGGTGGCGTGCCTCCTGTAAAAGCTGCCGAGGCTTTCCCTGTGCATGAATCATGACAAAGAAGATTTATTGAACTATTAATGGTTGCATTAAAAGCCTGCGTTACCGTTATCGTTTTAACTACAGTATCCTTGCATCCGTTAGGTGAAGTACTTATAAGTGTAATATTATAGGTGCCTGATGCATTGTAAGTATGTTCAGGATCGTGAACGGTGGAAGTAGTGGCATCGCCAAAATTCCAGGAAACGAGGCTTGCATTGCTTGCGGCAGACGCAGTATCATTAAGATGAATTACTGCAGCGCAGGTATCTAAAGTAAAACTAAAATCAGCAACCTGGTCAGGAAAAATTATTACTGTGCCTGTAATGGTATCGCTGCATAAGATTGAGTCGGAACGTGCAATTAATGTTACTGTATAGGTACCGGATGAGGTATATGTGTAAGAAGGATTTACTGCATGAGATGTATCAGCAAGAGTTCCAGGATCGCCAAAGTTCCATAAATAAGCAATTGCACCTGCACTGAAGTTTTGAAATTGCACAGGTGTGGAACCACACTGTTTTATAGGGCTTGGAAAATACGCAGTTGTTAACCCGGGACATGCCACCACATTGATCTGAAAATCGCGCTTGGTGGCACCTATATAGTATCCGTTACGATATTCCTTTGCACGAACACCCACTACAAACTGTCCTATCGAACTTGGGGTAGCTGTCATGATTCCTGTCATGGAATCAATTTTTAAGGGTATCGTGCCTCCCAGCATATCATTTATACCATAACCCAAAGCCCAAGTCACAGGCATGTATGGAGGATTTTCAGGGGGATTGGGCTGCGGGCTTGGACCGAGTGCCCCATTAAGCGGAGCACATAACTCATAACGGATTACATCGCCATCAGGGTCAATTGCTGAATGATCAAATACAAAAGGATAACTCTGGCAAATGAATGGTGGAGGCCAGTTTTTAAACACAGGGTTAGAATTAACCGGTACAGGAATTTTATCAGGTATAGTTGCATAAATGGTGATACCCTGATCATCAGGACTCTGAAGATTGGAGATGGTTACGTTGCGGCAGCAGCGCTGATATACTAACTGGTAACCGCCCGGGATTGCCGGCAGGTTGATAGTAGTAATGTAGGTTGTGCGTTCATAGCAAACATTAAGCGGGGGATCAAGACATGGAGAAACAATGTAAGGCTGCACAGTGTCTTTGCCAAGAAAAGGAAGATTATAAACTGAAATGAAATTATTGAATACATCAAAAATGCCAAGATATGCAGGGTCGTCAAACTGCGGAATGCCATTGTAACAATCGCGGTAAACAGTCAGCCTTATTTCATAATTATTATTTCCGAGGTATTTGTAATTCAATTCACCGCCTACAATGTGTGTTGCTGCAAGTTGTGAGTAAAAAGCAGTAAACAATGTAAGTGAAAATAGTAAAAAGCCTTTTTTGTAAATCAGATTCATGATGGAATTGAGTTCCAATGTTACAAAAAAATTAAATATCAAGGCATAAAAAAGATAATTTGGGGAATTGGAAATGGTGAAGTAGGGAAATAGGGGAATAGGGGAATATGGAAATATGGCTGTTGCGAATTTGGGTTGCCAATAAAAAAACCTGAAATTAAAATAGTGATTGAATAAACCGTAATGCGGAAATTTAGCGGAAATTCCAAATCGTATTAATATCCTGATTTCTTCACTCTCGCTCACCAAAAATCAGGCTTCCTATTCGCACCATATTGCTGCCTTCTTCAAGTGCAATTTTATAATCATTACTCATGCCTGTTGAAATGATTCCAGGTTTGAAGTTTTCTGTTTCCTGTTGCGTTTTTAATTCATCAAAAAACAGTTTAACACTTTTGAATTCTTTCCTGATTTGTTCTTTATCATCAGTATTGGTAGCCATCGCCATCAAACCTTTAATGCAAATATTGTTGAGGTTTTTAAAATCATCACTTAATATTGCTTCACGAATTTCATCTACAGTAAAACCGAATTTTGTTTCTTCCTCTGCAATAAACAACTGCAATAAACAATCAATTACCCGGCTGATTTTTGCTGCCTCTTTATTAATTTCCTTTAGGAGCTTAAAGCTATCCACACCATGAATTAACGAAACAAAAGGTGCAATATATTTTACCTTATTGCTTTGCAGGTGTCCAATAAAATGCCATTTAATATCAGCAGGCAATGTCTTTTGTTTATCAGCCATTTCCTGCACATAATTTTCACCAAAAATCTTTTGTCCGCTTTGATAGGCTTCCCTCAGCATTTCAGCAGGCTTTGTTTTTGATACAGCTACAAGCGTTGCATTATAAGCTTGCAATTCTTTTTTTATATGGATAATATTTTCGGCAATAGCTGTCATAAATGTTTGATATATCAGGATCAATTTTTTTTGCACCCAAAGGTGAATACTTTTTATCAAACTTTGTTGCAACAGATATGGAAAGGCTGAGTTTTAATGTTCAATATTTGATGAGATGAGTATATGTGCATGTAAACTTTGGAGTAACAAAGGAATTTTAAAATAAAAAAGGCTGCCTCAAAAAGAAACAGCCTGAAAAAAATTTATCACTACCCAAAATTATTGTTTTACAAACTTTTTGTTGAATACATTTTTTTCGGTTTTCACAAGTAATGAATATACTCCTGCTGCAAGGTCAGTTACATTTAATTGAAGTTCGTATAAATTATTATCAGACGAAACATTTTTTTGGATTACCACTTTACCATTTATATCCACTACCTCAACCACGGCTTGTTTTTCGTTTAAATCAAATGTTACTGATAATGCTCCTGATGCGGGATTCGGATTTAAATCTATTTCAATATCGCTATTATTGGATAAAGAAGGATTAGTTCCCCGGCAGTTAACAGTAACTACGGTACCCGCTGAAGTTTTTGAACAGGAGGTATTGGTATTTGTAACAGTTACCTTATAGGTTCCTTGCTGGGCTACAGTATAATTTTGCAATATGCCAACAATATTTGTTCCCTTCTTCCATTGCCAGGCTAAATTTGTTCCGCCATTTGCATGAAGCACTACACTTCCTCCTGTACAAAAAGTAGTTGGGCCTTGCGGGGTTATGGTAGCAGCAGGCAATGGATTTAATGTTACTGCTAAACCTGTGGATGTTTTTTTACAACTCCATTGATTTGTAACTTCTACTGTATAGGTTCCTGTTGCAACCGGCTGGTAAATTTGTGAAGTCGCTCCTGAAACATAGTTTGCCCCTTTTTTCCATTTATAAGTAAAACTTGTACCGCTGTTTGCGGTAAGTGTAAGTGGTTTAGTTGTGGCGCAAAAACTTGTGGGACCCGCTGTAGTATATGTTGCTGCCGGTTTTGGTTTTACTTTAACCAATATAGAATCTGTGCAGGTTGTGATTCCATTATTTATAGTCACCCAATAAGTAGCTGTTGTTGTTGGAGTAACAGTAAGCTGTGCAGCAGTTGTTCCGTTAGACCACTGGTACTTGAATTGCCCTTTGAGATTTGGAATAATTGTTAGAGATGTTCCTGTACATATTGTTGTGTCTTTTCCTAAAAACGGGCAGGTACCGGTAGCGGTATTTATGGGAAAAGTCAGCGCATATAATTTACCCGGTATAGTAAATCCATGACTTTCTATAATATATAAGACGTTATTTTCAAGATATGCGTCAACAGGGTTTATAAAATTCCATCCGAGGCGATAGCAATTCATTGAATACTGTCCGCTAACCGTATCTTTAAACAATGCAAGTTGTAATAAGTCCTGACTTAGATCGTTAAACGGTCCGATTCCGTTACCTACATTGCCACTTGAATCAAGAGTTCCTTCTGTATAATTCATCATGAAAGCGCTTTTGTAATAAGGAGCGGCAAGTTTACCGGCATTATCAAAAACGAGGCCTAATGGCGAACGGTGGGAAGTAAAACTTGTTATATAAGTACCTTCATTGCTTGCATCCCTGATTAGCCCGGTCTGAGAATCTCTGAACTTATCAGCATCAGGCCCATAGTTTTTTACAGGCTCGGTAAAGGTGGTGCCTGCAGGTATTTGAGGATAATTTGGATCATTGTAGAAAGAGTTTTTAGCCCATGCACCGCAAGCATGATTAATAAGTTTATCTGTGTTCTGATTATAACCCGGAAATTGCATGCCGGTTGTGTCGCCACCCATTCGCCACGGAAAACCATAATGCCTGCCCTGCCTCAACCAATTCAGTTCATCTGGATCATCACGGTCGCCTGAATTTTCGCAACCTAATAAATCACCATTAGGTGCCAGTTCAAGATCAAAAGAATTGCGCACACCACGACAAAATACATAACCCGAAGCAGCTAACAATGCCGAATCATTCGGCAGATAAATTGTTGACGGTGGATTAATGGGTATTCTGTATATGGTAGTTGTTAGTCCAACTTCACGTTTTGTAGGAAAAGGCCCGTAAGAAGTCACTTCGCCATGGTCGGTGCGCGAGCCGCTGCTGAAATAAAGTGAATCTCCATTGGCAGAGACACAAATACTGCTGAAGGCATGGTCGTATAAAGTTGATGCACTTGGATAATTGGCCGTATGCATCAGCGTATCCCATATCCATGAACCATTGGCTTGAAACTTGCCGCGCACTACTAAGCCGTAGCCTCCCTGTGAGCCACCCCATTTATGGTTGCCCACTAAATATATATTGCTGTCGCGAAATGCAATGCCTTGCAGATAAGTTATATAATGATTTGCTGCAGAGGCCATCAAAGTGTCTGAATAAATTCCCCCTGTATTAATTATTTTGTAAATACCACCTCCGAAGGTGGCGTAATAAAGTGCATTATTGATTGGATTTTTGGCCATGCGAACCACATCATTCTTTACCTCCATCAACAAGCTAACGTGAATTGCCGTATCAGCCATAACAGGAAGTGTTTGTGATTTTGTTACAGTACTTAATAGTTGCATACCGAGCAACATAAATGAAATATTTTTTTTCATATTAATAGTTTTTGGGTTTAATGATTGATTAATTTTTAGTGGCAGTTATATGGAGCGAAAACTGCTCATATAGCAAAATGGATCAGGCAATAACTTCATTAAGTAAATGGAAGGGAAAGATGTTCATTTAGTTTTGTTGCAAGAGCATTTAATAAACTCCATTCAGGCTTATTGTTCATGATTATTATGGTTGTTTAATTTTTTGGGTCAAAACCTGACAGGGCTTCCAGGTCATGTGGGGAGCAAACCTTTCAGGAATAATAGGATTCTACATTTATTATTTTATCACAGTCATCTTCTTCCTTATCTGTTTATCCCCTTTGACCAACTCAACAAAATAAAGATTGTGTTATCAATGTTATGACTCCTTCAGGAAATGTAATAAAAGACCTGTTGTTTTCAAACTGGTTACGTTGATAATCACCGGCAACAATAAACCGACCTAAAGTATCAACAACAATTCCTTTGATTCGTGTTGGGTATTCGTCCATAAAACCGTAGGAATGAGAATGAGCATATTCATAATACTGCGCATGTGTAAATGTTACAATAAGTAAAGCAGCAGCAAACAGGATTGATAGTTTTTTTTTCACAATGTAATAGGGTTTAAGAATTATTGAAGGAAGACTAATTGTAATGGCTCAAAGGGTAATGATTGCAATTTCAAAGGTAGCGGAGTAATATCAGGTATTAGTTGTTGAGGCAAATCTAAATTAAAAATTGACTGGCAATGTTAAATGTTGGGATTTTTTTTGGCGCAAACATCAGAGTTGTTTATACATCAATTATAAAATTTATCGTTTTTCCAATTTGCAGGATTGTTTTCAATATAATTTTGAATGGTTTCAAATGATTCTGAATTCCAGATAATATGGTCTTGAAACCGCTCTTGCCATTCAAAGCGATCATTGATTAAACAGGCCTTTTTTGACACAGCCGATTTATATGAACGCATGATGGTTGATATTGAACCTGGTTTGGGAGATATTTTTGCCATGTGTTCGTTTTTGCGGGATTGGGTTTTATCGGAATTGCCCGCAGAGACGTTGCATTGCAACGTCTCTGCATTCGCAACGGTACCATTCGCGGTTTTATTTTTAACCTTTCATATTTAAACATAATATTTGCGATGCTGATTATTTCAATAATTATTATTTCTAAAAGCAATCTCTTATGTCAACGGAAGATGATTCAAAGCAATCGAAAAGTTATACGGCCACAATTCTTAAATGGATAGGAATTGCCACTGCTGTTGTTTCGCTTACATTGGGTATAAATCAACTCAATAACTTATGGAATGCAAGGCAACAACGCATTGCAACTGAAATAAAAATTGCTTCACTCATAAAAGATGCGCATACACAGCGCGATGCCGATGATTATGAAACAGGATGGAAAACCCTTGAACAGGCTCATGCACTCAATCCTGATTCGCGGATGGTGCAGGATGAACAGGTGGACTTTGCAATGAAATGGCTGCGCGATTTATTATTCATTAATAAAACAGATCAATATATTGGTGTTACATCTCGCCTGTTACCTATACTTTATCATGCAGCTAATGAAACTAAAGGACAAGAGGCGGCAGATATTTTAGCGCATATAGGCTGGGCAAATTATCTTCAAAGGTTTGAGGTGAGCAGTCATCTTAAAATTGCAGAACTTTTTCAGGAAGCTGTCAATAAAGATACGCTCAATGCTTATGCACATGCCATGTGGGGTTTCTGGCTGATGAAGCAAGAGCGCGCAGGGGAAAATCTGAAAAATGCTGCAGTTCATTTTGATGATGCCTTGCGTGGCAAACGCGATACAGTATTTGTAAGATTATTACAGTTATGGGCATTTCAGCAATATGATGATCCTGCATCGAAGGGGCAATTATTTATTGCTATAAATAACATGCGCATCAATAATGAATCAATATCACCTGATATGAAAGAGAGAATAGTGGACCGTGCGTATAATTATTATTCGCGAGATGCAATTGAAAGCATTTCCAAAAAACTTTCTCCTGCCGATCATCTTAAAACATTTCTTTATCTGACAAACAGAATGGATTTTTCAGATCATCCATACCGTAAATTTAGTCTTGCTCAACTCACTGAGGAAGCCGGTGATATTCCAAAAGCACTTTCAATTTATCAATCCATGAATGTTGACAGTACTTTAAAAATGTATTCATGGTATGACCAAATCGGCAAAGCATTGAAAAGAATAAACCGCCATTAATAAAAACGCAAGTCCACAGTATCGGTATTAAATTTAGGCCGTATGCTGAAAACAGGAATGGTGGAGTGGTTGACCACCTGTTGCACAAACGGGCCAATAAAATATTCTTTAAGACTGTCTCTGTCCATATCGGCCATTACAACAAGCAGGTCAGCGTTTACTTCCTTTGCATAATCCAAAACAAGCTCAGAGCGATAATCTGCCGATACCACTTTGAGTTTACCGGTAAGACCAGATTTTCCAATGATATCAATAATCTGATCTGCTTCAAGCTGTATTCTTCTTAAATGTTCTTCACTTTGTTCAGTATCAATTCCAATTATATGCAAAGTTGCGCCATATATTTTTGCAAGCTCTATTGCATAATTAACTTTTTCTCTTGAGTGAGGCTTATCCCTGAAAGGAACAAGGATGTTTTTAAAATCGGGACTGCCGCTTTTTTCCTGCACAGACAATACAGGACACATTACATCACTCACCACCCTGAAAGTATTGCTGCCTGCTATAAACTCGCGGAAACCCGAAACTCCATGCGTACCCATTACAATCAGGTCGGATTTTATTTTTTCACTGAAGCTTACAATTTCCCTGTGGGTACGACCTGTAAGCGAAACAGCATTTATTGCTATACCATTTTTATTTGCGTATTCATCTGCAACCTGTTTGAGGTGTTTAGTGCTTGAATCCATTATAATGCTGTCATACGACTGGATTTCAGGATTTGAAAAACGAAATGGGTCAGATGTTACAGGCATTGTTTCAACCACGTGCGCTAACATAATCTCAGCCTGGGTAAGTTTGGCAAGTCGTGCAGCATAATCAAGCGCTTTAATTGAGTTGGCTGAAAAATCAATAGGAACTAATATTTTTTTTACTGAAAATGTGCTCATAATATTTGGTGTTATATAGTTTGTAAAATGTTTTGATTGCGCCAAAAGTAATAATTTACCAATGTGATTAAACAACAGAAAAAATAATAGCAATTGCCACTGGTAAATATCCGGTTGTAATAAATTGACTAAGCAATGCTGCCCGGATCATATATACTTTTGCTGATAGTGGTTTATTATTAACTTTGAGTTTCTTTCTTATTTGCCGTCATTGTTAAAACAAAAAAAAATGAAAACAGATGTTACTTCATACTTAATAAAAAGGGTCTTAGTATTTTTAATGCTGTTGATTGCAACCAAACAAAATGCTCAAGCAATTTGTAATGCAGAGTTTGTTCATTACTCTGTGAGTAATCCTGACAGCGTGCATTTTTATCCAACAAGTTCTAACGCTACTTCATGGTATTGGAGCTTTGGTGATGGAAATACTTCTACTGATCATATTCCCTGGCATTACTACGCAGCACCAGGAACGTATTATGTATGCCTCACAATTGTTGATTCAGCCGGAACCACTTGTGATTGGTGTGATAGTGTACATGTAGGCTATATTCCTCCACCATGCAATGCTGAGTTTGCACATTATTCAATAAGCAATCCTGATAGCTTACATTTTTATCCTACAGGTTCTGCTGCCACTTCCTGGTATTGGAGCTTTGGTGACGGAACTACTTCTAACGATCAATATCCCTGGCATTACTATTCAACTTCAGGAACATATTATGTTTGCTTAATAATTGTTGATTCAGCCGGAACCACTTGTGATTGGTGTGATAGTGTACATGTAGGC
>JBDTRM010000292.1:0-8064 GCA_039931675.1 Bacteroidia bacterium
TACTGGATAGAAATGATTGATGATACTACAGCCAATTATTTTGAAGCCATTAAAGCATATAACGCATTTTGGAAAAACCGCGTGAAGCCTAAAGAGGAAGAAGAAACCATGGGTATGAAGGGCGCTACTGAAAAGGAGAAAAAAGAAAAATCAACATGGCTGAAGCGATTATTTCAAAGCGATGTAGAAAAAAATGAAACAATGTACACCTATCAATGTAAACGATATGAACACTGGAAAATGATGCAGCAGCCATACGTGCGACCCGATGGTAGCATCCTCTATCCTTATCAGCGTTTACAACTTTGGCAAAATGCACGGCAGTAACGGAAGAAGGGAAATTCGGGAATTTGGAAATTCGGGAATTTGGGAATTCCGCAATTCTGCTAATACAATAACATCAAATCAAAACAATATCATCACATAAATGAAAAAAATATTACTCTTTATATTCTTCTTCACCCATTGCATTCTTCTTAACGCGCAGATTTCGGGAAATTGGGCCCAAACGGGGCCGATACAATTCCCTGTAAATATCAGCGGTCAAATTCACGGAATTGGGAGAACAACCCAGATAAAATTTCACCCTACTGATTCCATGATAATGTATTCGACCAGTGCATCGGGTGGCTTGTTCAAGAGTACTGACAACGGATTAACATGGGCTATACTCGGAACTGACCTGTTGCCTAACCTGCAATGCGCTTCTGTTTGCATTGACTACACCAACGATAGTGTTCTGTATCTCGGTACCGGTGACCCCAATTATTACGGACAGAGCTATGGAATTTATAAAAGCACTGACGGAGGCCTTTCATGGTTTCCATCAAATACGACCATTGGAAATAGAATGGCACTTGAAATTTTGCTGAGTCCATATAATCACAACGAATTAATAGTTGCTACAGATAATGGTATCTGGAAATCATACAATGCCGGGCAAACATGGTCATCAAAACTATCTGGCGGACAATTTACCGATATGAAATTTAAACCTGCTGCAAACACCAATACTATATACGCATGCACATTAGATGAATTTTATAAATCAGAAGATTTAGGCGAAACCTGGCAACTAATAACTAACGGAACTGCGCCTCCTGCAGGCACAACAGGCGATGGATTTCGGATAGCGGTGAGTGCTGCCGACACCAATGTGGTTTACGTTGGAATGATTGCTGACAGAGGTACTATCATTAAATCAACTGATGGTGGAAACACATTCACTACAGTGTATCACAACCCCGCTCAAAGCCTTGTTGGTTATGATGCAGGTAGTACAGGGCAGGGAAATTACAACTTCAGTATATGTGCGAACCCAATGGATGCCAATGAAATTTATACTGCTGCTCATTGCGTTTGGAAGTCGTCCGATGGCGGCATCACCTGGACACAACTTACACAATGGTTTGCCGTGTTACACACCGACATGCATCACATCCTTTTTAATCCCTGGAACAATTCACAATTGTGGGAAGCAAACGATGGCGGTAACTGGATGAGTGTAAATGGTGGTACAGGATGGGTTACCCGTAGTGATGGAATTGGTGCTACTGAGATTTATCATGCCGCTCAAAGCAACACTGCCGAAGATGTTATCAGCATTGGCACACAGGACAATGGCGAGCTGTTTCATTCAGGCATAACATGGAAATGTAACCGAGGTGGCGATTGGGGCCCTCATTGTGGATTTGATTATATGCACACCAATAACGTGTATTATTTCAACGATGGAAACCGCAGAAAATTAATTCCAAGCGGGGGCGACAAAAGTCTTGGCTTTCCTTTTACCCCGGATGGAAATACCCGTATGGCTTTTACAAAACTTGATACGTTAAAAGCATACACCACGCAGGATAACTTGTATTATACCACTAACCTCAACGCAGTAACTCCCATCTGGACGCAATCCACAACCACTATCAACACCACAATTAAAGCATTGTGTGTTGCCCCTTTTGATTCCAATTTAGTATATGCCGTGGATAAGAATAGCAAAGTTTACAGAATTGAAAATGCTGCATCAGTTACTCCTAATGTGATTATTTATAATGCTCCTTTTGCAACAAATCCGGGTGCAAGTATTACGCTGGTTCCGGGCGATACAAATGTGGTATATCTTACATGTTCCAATAGAATTTATAAATCAACGGATAAAGGCGCTACATGGACCAGCATTACGGCCAACTATAACTTTACTAACATCTTAAAAATCTATCATGATGATTACAGCACAGATGAATCTGTTTACATCGGTTCGTCAATGGGCGTTTGGTATAGAAATAACACCATGAGTAACTGGCTTAATTATTCTGCCGGATTGCCCACTATAGCAAACATCCAGGATTTAATGCTTTACAATGATGGCACTGGAGCAAGTAAATTACGGGTTGCTTACTATGGTCGTGGTGTATGGGAATCTTCATTAAACAAAACTACTTTTCCATTTGCCGGATTTGATGCCGATAAAAAGGAAATATGCGCTGGCGAAAATGTTCAGTTTACAGATCAGAGTTTTAATACAGCAGTATGGTCATGGTATTTTGATGGTGGAACACCTGCAACTTCTACAGCGCAAAATCCGGTGGTAAATTATCCAACACCTGGAAATTATTTTGTGTCATTGACGGTAAACAATGCCAACGGAAATAATTCGCTCATTAAAAATTTATATATCCATGTGGACGATGCGCATGCATTGCCACTTGCCGAAGGATTTGAAAATAACTACCCGCCTTTTTGGACTGTAGTGGATGATGCAGATGACGGCACAGCCTGGCAACTTGCAGCACCGGGAGGCTACAACAATAGTTTTAACTCCATGTTGTTTGACAATTATGGTTACGATGCAAATGGCAGGCGCGATGAATTCAGAACACCTCAATATAATTTTCAAAACCTGGGTGCTGCTTATCTCACTTTCGACCATGCTTATGCAAATTACGACCCGGGCTATCATGATACGCTTGCCGTTTTGGTTTCAACCGATTGCGGATTAACTTTTAACGAAGTATATAATAAAGGTTATACCGATTTAGAAACAGCTCCCGATGACCTCGGCTTTTTTGTGCCCGATTCAAGTCAATGGGTAACAGATACCATTGATATGACACCGTACTTAAATCAACCTAAAGTATTGATAACCTTTCAAAGCCGCGGACATTATGGTAATGCCTTATACGTAGATAACATCAATTTACATACCGACACCGGTGCTGCGCCTGTGGTGGCATTTACGGCATTCAACACAAATGTTTGTGCCGGAAAACAAGTACAGTTTATTGACCAGTCATCAGGACTTTCAACAGCATGGAACTGGACATTTACGGGGGGAAATCCTGCCAGCAGTACGTTGCAAAATCCAACAATTACTTTTAACAGCACCGGCACATTCGATGCAACGCTCCAGGTTACCAACCCGGCAGGAAACAGCTCACTCACCAAATCAAATTTCATTAATGTAAATGCGCCAGGTTTAACAGCATCGTTTACGGCAAACGGAATGATATTAACGGCAACTACAATTGCTTTGTGCTACCAATGGTTTTTAAATAGCATTGCTATACAGGGAGCAACAAGTTCGGTTTTCAATGCCACACAAATGGGGGCTTACACTTTGCTGGTTACTGATAGCAATGGTTGTACTGATATCTCATTGCCAACTGTTATTTCGGGAATCCATTCGGTAGCAATGAATAATACATTGATCAGTGTTTATCCAAATCCAAACAATGGAGAATTTTCTGTTTCAATGAATACAACACAACCGGGAAAATTTTCAATCAAAGTATTCAACGTAATGGGAACAATTTGTTTTGAAGATGAATGGTTAGTTTCTCCGGGAGCGTCTTCCCAGAAACTGCATTTAGGAAATGTAGCTAAAGGAATTTATTTTCTGATGATTAAGGATGAGAAAGAAAGTGCGATTTTAAAAATGGTGGTTCAATAGTATATGCAGGGCCCGTCATGCTGACGAAGGTCAGCATCTGCCACGAGTTAGCCCTATCATTCGTGACACGCATAGCTACGTCATGCTGACGAAGGTCAGCATCTGCTAAATTAATTAACCATTAAATTGTCGCAAGTGATGGTCAGCATGTTTATAAACAATGTAGCCCGTATGTTCTATTTACGTGTGATTGGTGTTCTTCTCACCAGCCGCTGACAACGTGAATGAAAACTGCTTTTATGCTTTAGCGAAGTTAAAAATAACTAAGCCATTTTTTTTCTTTGTGGTTCAGTTTGTAATTTCCTTAACATTTGCAAATCGGATAAAGCATCGCTGCAACAAGTATCCATATCAAATAAATTCCCGCTGCCGACCTGTATCCTCGCAGGTGTTTGAGCAAGTATGAATTTTGCATTTTATTTATTGATACATAATGAAAAGAAATTTGCGGTTTAGTAAAACGCTTCTGCTACTAATTACATTGCTCAGGCGGGTAAACGGGATGCCTTACCACAGCGACAGGGACCCTTGTCTATAGCGGGAGCGGAGGATAAAATTATTTCAACTTATCGTTAAAATAATCAAACAATTTTTCATCACTCATCCGGTTAGTGGTTGTTTCTTCTGTTTGAGTGTTTTTGAACTGGGGGGTTTGTGAAAGGTAATGTATAAACTGCTCTTGCGCCTGACCCGTTCCTGTAAGGTGTACATGTGTTGCATTTTGAAGGTGAGAGGCTATTTCCTTAAAATATTTTGCCTGCAACATAATTTTTTGATTGTTTTCGGTTTTCTCACTTTCGTGGGCAGTGGGCTCCTCTCCTTCTACATGGGCTAACACCCTTAGTTTTCCATTTTCTTTATCTGCTTCTATTATAGTGGCATGCATTGAATCCATCCATATTCCAAATTTATAATTGTTTTTCATATTATGTATATTTTAAAACATTGGATGCAAATATCATTCCCTGTAAATTGGGGTAGTAAATCAACATAATTTTATAAGATTAAAAGCCGGTGCTGAACTGTCTGGTTGAATCAGAAATGAATTTTGAAAAATAGGCGCTGACCTGTCAGGTGAAATCTTTACTACAGCAGGGGCTAAACAAGCTACTCTACAGCGGGGGGTGTTTTGCGAAGTTGCCATGGTGAACCCACCCATTAGATTTGAAACAGAAAATGGAAAACTTAAATCAGTGCCGGGATGTAAACTTTTTCAGGACGATACAATGAGCACACAGAATAAACTTTTACTTATTTATAATTACCATCTGTTTTGTATCAACGACTTTCCCGTCAACCATCAATTGATACGCATAAACACCTGGTGCAAACATGCCTGCTGAAATGTTTATCTGCGAGGCACCTCTTTCACTCAGTGAAAATGATTTTAATTCTTTATTACCTGCATCTGTAATTTTTATCACTGCGCTTTTTGCAGGCGAAGGAATATAGAAATGAATTACAGTTTGCTCATTGAATGGATTGGGAATGTTTTGTTCAAGCTTTGCAGTGCCCGGTTCAACAACTTGCGAATTAACTTTTCCATCCATTAATTTTTCAATTGCCAATTTCATTTTCTCATTCTCTGATTTCAAATCTTCAATTTCTTCTTCCAGCTTCTGACTCCTGGCTTCTGAATTTTCAATTTGTTTTTGCTGCTCCTGCACTGATTTGATGATTAAAGGAGTTACACTCCCATAATCAACCATCCAGGGATTTTTCTCTGCCGGTTCATCATTTTCTGCGGGCCTGCTTACCGATTGCGGGAATACATCATAAAGCTCCTGTGCCATAAAGCCGGTGAGCACTTTTTTCTCAGGGTCTGTTTTAAACGTATAATCGTAAATGTTTATTTTCATTAAATCTGATAATCCCTTTTGTGATGCCCCGATAATATTTTTTAAACGTCTGTCGGAAGTCGTGAGATAGCTAACACCATTTATAGTTGTTTGTTGTACTCCCCCTATAGGCGCTCCACTTGGTCTGTAAAAGACAATAAAATTTGCCCCTGTTGCTATATCAGAGCCGGCCTTAATAAACAAGCCATTTGCACCACTTGATCCGACAGTGTTTTCTATTTCGACCACAGGACTATTAATACCGGCATGGCTTACAACATATAATTTATAGCCACCCGGATTTGGATCTCCTATACCTACATTGCCGGTAAAATCTGCATTACCTGCAACAGATAATTTATTTGCAGGGGTTGAAGTTCCAATACCCACATTGCCGTTTTGCAGAATGCTCATAGCCCGGTTGTATGTTATAGCGTTGCCCGAAGTACCACCGGGAGCAGTATTAAAATCGAATCCTCCGGCCCTGAAACTAATCATAGACGAGAAATCATTTATATTATACCGGTATAAGTCTGTGGTATCTGTAAAGGTTAATCCATAACCTACAGAGCCATAATTGGCGCCACTTCTTCCTATACTTACTCCGGGCGCTCCGTCATTCCTGGTGAAATAACTGGAATATGCTGTAATGCCGCCTGCAACATCCAGCTTAGACTTGGGGCTTGTTGTACCAATGCCTACTTGTCCTGAAGAGCTTACGGTCATTCGCACTTTGTTATTGGTGCGCATTTTAAATGCCACATTATCTTTTGTGCCGATAAAATTGGTGGAAGCATTGGTTCCGTTATTGCCGGTAAGCGACCATTGGCTGTGTACCTGTGTGCATATACCACAGATTGCGGTAACAAGAATTATTTTTTTCATGCGCTTTTGATTTTTTATTTTTTTTATTTTGAAATGTGGTTTATTGGAAATTGCTATTTATTCACCGTCATTTTCTGAGTACCCAATAAAGTATTTCCATCCAGCAGTTTTACCAGGTAATTTCCATTTATCAATTCAGAGATGCTGATTATTGTTTCGTTTCCTTTTACAGAAATTGATTTTACTTCTTTCGCTGAGGCATCAAAAAACTTCAATTGAAGAGTTTTTTCTGTTTTATTTTCAAAACGAATGGTAACAGTTTCATTAGCCGGATTAGGTAAAATCCCGAATGCAAATTCAGTTTCAGATGAATTGATTGCTGATGTTTTTGTTTGCAGCCCTAATGCAGCTTTAATTTCAGCAATGTCGTTTTTAAGTTGATTGTTTTCATCTTTCAATTTCTCGTTTTCCGACTTCTGATTTCTGACCACTGCCTTCAATTCTTCATTCAGCTCCTGCACAGACTTAATGATCAAAGGGGTTACTTTTCCGTAATCAACCATCCACGGATTTTTCTCTGCCGGTTCATTATTATCTCTTGGTTTGCTTACTGCTTGCGGAAATATCTCGTAAAGCTCCTGCGCCATAAAACCTGTTTGCAATTGTTTACCTGGATCTGATTTAAAACTGTAATCATAAACTTTTATTTTCATCAAATCCGTTAACCCTTTTTGTGTAGTGCCGATGATATTTTTTAAGCGTTTGTCAGAACTGCTGTTATAGTTAGCACTATTGCCAGCGACTTGCTGTATTGATCCGCACACGGTTCCATCGGGTCTTGTAAATTTAATAAATATTCCTCCAAAACCGCTTGAATTGAAACCCGCTTTGATATACAAACCATCAGCGAGATTACTTACAGCTGTATTTTCTATGGAAGCAGCCGCACTTGTAATTGAACGACTTACTATGAGATAATCAGCATGTACAGTACCTGCAACATATAATTTATATGCAGGGGTTGAAGTGCCAATACCCACATTGCCGGTAAAATCTGCATTACCTGCAACAGATAATTTATTTGCAGGGTTTAAAGTGCCAATACCTGCATTGCCGTTCTGAAGTATCGTCATTGCAGTTGTATAAGGTATTACTGTTCCGGCAGTACCAATGGGAGCGGTATTAAAATCGAATCCCCCTGACCTGAAACTCAGCATGGATGAGAAATCACTTATACGATAGCGATAATTTGCGGTGGTGTCGGTAAATGTAAGACCATAACCCACGCTGCTGTAACTGGCTCCACTTGTTCCTGCACATATCGGATAGTTCTTTCCAAAATAACTGTCGTATCCCGTTATGATTCCCTTAACATCAAGTTTAGAAGCTGGCGCTGAGGTTCCAATACCCACATTTCCTCCTGCCGTAACAGTTATACGAACATTGTTCTTT
>JBDTRM010000293.1:0-10757 GCA_039931675.1 Bacteroidia bacterium
AGCACACTTGCCGCATTAGCACCGTAAACATTTCCTGTTGTTACACCTGATAAAACTGCACCAGTTGTTGATTGAAAAATATTGTGCCCATAAGTTGAATTAATATATCCAAATCCGTCAGGACCTGAAATTACTGATGAGTTTCCTGCAAGAATGCTGTTATTTATATATAGCGTAACTTGCGGGGGAGCATTAGCATATAGAGCACCGCCACTTAATGATGCACTGTTTCCACAAAATGTGCAGTTAGTAATAGTTATTATTGTAGTTCCTCCTGACAAATACATTGCCCCACCCCAGCTGGAAAAATTATTTGCAAATGTGCTGTTAGTGATATTGCAGGTTCCGTTAGTAACACGAAAAGCACCTCCGTAACCTAAACCAGAAGTATGCATGGCAATGTTATTATTTATAGTAGAATTATTTATAGTGAGCGCCACTCCTACAGCAGAACCAACAGTAATTATGGGATATGTTGAAATATCAGGACTTGAGTTGTTTTTTATAGTGCAGTAGTTAAACGCTAAATTCCCCTGGCTATAAATGCATGAGGCCATTCCTGAATTGTTTCTAAATATGCACTGATTCATTATCAAAGTTGCCCCTGATACAACTTTTACTAACCACGTTGAAGAGGTTCCATTGCACAAAGTGAGGTCACTCAATGTAACAGTAATTCCTGATACCATATTGGGGATAAAGCGATGTGTGTTTCCAACAATCAGAAAAGATGCAGCTCCACTTCCGTGAATATTCAAAGTCACATTGATGTTGGGCAAATCTGTTACAAGAGAAACTGTTCCGGTTACTCCAACAAAAATATCATGTGGTGGTGCAGGAGTTATGTTTGCATCTGTTATGGCTTGCCTTAATGAGCCTACACCTGCATCATTGGTATTGGTAACAAAAAAAATTGCACCATCTGAACGATTAAGTTGAATCAGGAAAAGAATGAATAATAAATATTTCATGTTGTTAATGATTAATAATTATTTTCTTATTCGAAATCTCATTTTCAGATTCAGATAAAGACTCAATAAAGTAAATTCCGTTTTTCAAATCAGTTAGGTTCAGAAAAGAATTAGAAGTGATATTAGAAATATCGCGAATCATATTGCCTGTTACATCAAATACTTTTATTTCTGAAATTGTTTTATTTGAGTTAAGAGTCAACTCACCATTCCCAAAAGAAGGATAACATTCAACCGAAAAATTATTTTTGTTTTTTAAATTGACTGAAACTGTTTTCAGCATTTGAGGGCTTCCATTAAAATCAGTTTGTGATAAACGGTAATAAGAAATTCCATTGAAAGGATTTTCATCAATGAAATTATAATTATGATAAGAAGAAGTATTAGTTGCAGAAATTTGAGCAAGTGTTTGAAATGTTTTTCCGTCAGCACTTTTTTCTAAAGTAAAAAAGTTGTTGTTGGTTTCTGATGCTGTTGTCCACTTACAATTTACTTTTTCGTTTTTTGAATCGGGAGTTGCAGTAAAGGTTATTAGCTGAACAGGCAACGGGGTGGGTGGAACAATTTTAATAATACTTGCATCAATATTACCTGAAGTTGTTAAAGGTATTCCACCGTAGAAAGCGGTTCCGTTAAAATAACCGGTGCAATATATATTCATATTGGCATCGGGCACAGCGCATCCAAACTGGTCGCTCAATGTACCTCCAAAAGCCTGTGCCCAGTAAGGAATGCCTGATGTATTTAATAATGACACATAGCCATCATTGTTACCACTGCCGGTAATATTATATGAACCAAAAGAAAGGGCAGTATTGAAATATCCTGCAACAACAATATTCCCATTTGGAAATAACTCAACGCTTTTTCCAACTTCGTTAAATGTGCTCCCGAATTGCTGAACCCATGTGAGGCTACCAGTATTCCTGTACTTAGCAACAAAAATATCTAATCCCCCGAGCGAAGTTTTTGAAATTCCACCGAAATCAGCGGTGCCGAAAAAATCACCTGTAAGGTAAACGTTACCCGAAAGATCAGTGGCAATTGCAGTTGATTCACTGCCGCTTGTGCCTCCTATGCTGATTGTCCACAATATATTTCCTGAAGGTGAAAGCATTTGCAGAAAAATATTATTATTACTTGATAAGCCTAAAGCTGTAAATGTTTGCGAACCAAAAACGCAGGTTGAATTATACAGGCCGGTGATATAAATATTGGAAGCCGCATCGGTTTTAACTGAAGGATAGGGAGCTGCCGCGCCTGACCCTAAAGTGTAACACGATATGGTAAGCCATTGAAAATTCCCTGAAGGAGAAACTGAAGTTGTAAATGTTTGCGATAAGGGATGTGAGGGCATCACAAAACTTCCGAATATCGCACCGGTCTGAGCTATGCCTGTTGCAATCAAATTGCCCGAAGGATCGCAGTCAACATCATCAACCCAATCACCGTTTATACTACCGGCTTTTACAGCCCACACACAATTACCATTCAAATCGTACCTCGCAAAAAAGCAATCGTTATTGCCATAAGTCGTAAGCGTTGCAGCACCTAAAGAAATTGTTCCGAAAAACTTTCCTACTACATAAATACAGTTTTGTGCAGCAGAATAAGCAACAGCACCCGGAGCATTTTGTCCGCCTGAAATTTGTTGGAGCCATTGAATGTTTCCGAGCGCATCATACTTGGCAAAAAAAGTATTGGTGGCGACAGCCTGACCTATTAATGTATAAGACCCGAATGTAACTGTGTTTTGGAAATTGCCTACAACATAACTATTACCTAAAGCATCAACAGAAATATTCTTTCCCTGATCGGTTGCACTGCCGCCACCCTTGCGCGCCCACTGCACTGACTGTGCATCAGCAAGTGTTACAAAAAAAACAAGGAATAAAGTTGCAACAGTTTTCATGGGTTCGATGAAAATGAAATGGATTGTATAGAGCAAAGTTGAAAATAATTTTCTGATACGCAAGTGGTTTTAGTGGTGGCACAACTTTAAATAGTGCCACCGCAACTTAGCGAATAACAATTTTTTCAAATGAGCTTTCACTATCGCTGAAAGCCTGAATAAAATACAGTCCCTTTTTCAAATCACTTAAATCAAGAAAAACAGATTGTATGCCTGGTGGATAAAAAATATTCTTCAAAAGTTTTCCATCAACATCAATAATTTTTAATGTTGTAAAAGGTGTTGTGGCATTAATTGTCATTTCACCACTCCCGACATTCGGATAACATTCAACCGAAAAAGAATTCTTATTTTTCAGGCTAACTGAAACTGTTTTCAATGTTTGTGTACTTCCATTGAAATCAGTTTGCGATAAGCGATAATATGAAATTCCGTTAAAAGGATTTTCATCAATGAAGTTATAATTGTGATAGTAAGAAGTATTAGTTGCAGAAATTTGCGTGAACGTTTGAAATATTTTTCCATCAGCACTTTTCTCTAAAGTAAAAAAGTCGTTGTTAGTTTCTGATGCAGTAGTCCATTTACAATTTACTTTTTCGTTTTTTGAATCAGGCGTTGCGGTGAATGAAACTAAGCTTACAGGCAGAGGAATTCCTGGTGTGAGCGAAATGTTGTCAATGGCGCCTGCCGGTGCAGTACCTAAATTCAAATCGTTACGCCAGCTAAAAACCAAACGTTGTGTTGTGCCTGCAAGTGAATTAGACAATGTAAATGAAGCCGACTGCCAGCTTGATTGATTGCTCAATTTTCCGCTTATAATTTTGTTGCCCGGAAGCATAACTCCTGCAACAGGTACAGTGGTTGTTGGTACCATAAATACCTGCAAATAATCAAACACTGTTTCGCCAACTCCTTTCCAGTTAAATGAAAGAACAATGTTGCTGATACCCGCAGGAAAAACAACATCACGATAAAAGTGAACTGAAGATGTTGAATTAACATTATAAATGTTGTTGCCTGGGTCTGTACCTATGTAAGCACATCGCGCACCCCAGTAACCGGTCGAAGCAGTTCCGCATTGCCACTGATTAGTTTGCACAGGTGAAGCATTTACAAGTGTCCATCCATTGGCAGCAATAGTAGTTCCCGATTCAAAGCCTCCATCACCGGTTGGGTTTATAAGGTAGCTCTGACCTTCAACCCGTGAAAAGAAGATTATAATAAAAAGAAGGAAGGGTGTAAAAATCTTCATCGGTTCATGAAAATTAAAATTGATTGTATTCAGCAAAATTGAAAATAATTTTCTGATACACAAGTGGTGGCACAATTCAATGTCGTGCCACCACTGAAAGCGTTTTCATGCTTTTCTTTTATGCGTTAAACTTTCGGAAAGTTGAACCCCGATAGCTATCGCGGGTTTCCGAAAGTGTTGGTACTATCTGATAATTTCAATCTTCTTATACATCACTCCCTCTTTACTTTCAATCCGTAAAAAATAAATTCCGTTTGTGATGTTTGAAATATTGATGCGTTGCGGTAAGCGAGGCTTTTCATTTTTATAAATCACTTCGCCAAATTGATTGAGCATTGAAATTTTTAAAATGTTAGTGAGCGATGATGCAACAGTAAAATAATTGTTCACAGGATTTGGATATACTTTCACTTCGTGCTCCCAACTTAAATTATTAATTCCTGTCATAGTGGAATCAATAAAAATTGAATCGCCAAAAGCATCAAGCACAACAGGATTTTCATTCGCTGTTAAAGCATACACATCTCCAAGCGAAAATCTTAAAACAGTATTAACAGGAGTAATCATTTTGCCTGCAACATTATCTGTGGTAACAATTCCCATCACGCATACAGGTCCAAAACCCGAAGCATTGATATGGTCAGTGCGCGTAATTGCAAAGTCGGCATATCCAACACCAAAATTTTTATTGATGGAGATTGCATTTGTTCCGGTTGTGCCGATGAATGAATTATTTACATCGAAGAAAATGGATGAAGTATCAACCAAAGCAGAATCATAATACAAACGGAATGCAAGTCCGTAAATGCTGTCAACAGGATCAGTGGCTGTGCCGCACATTACGTTTACAAAAACAGAATCAGTCAGACCTGTTGTGTCTTGCGTAATTACTAAATATAAATCAGGAGCAAGTGTATTTACCTGCGGAATAATCACCTGTTTTAAAAGATGCGTTAATCCATAATTCAACATTATTGGAATAGTATCATTTGCATCAATAATTCCATTGCCATCACAATCAGCATGTTTTTGATTTACACCAATGTTGAACCAATTGCTCCAATCAGGAGCAGGTTGCGCAATCCATACGCTACTTGCTGAAGGACGCACAGGACCTGTATTTCCATAAGCCAAACCAATTTGCAATAAGTCTTTATTATCAGCTTGTAAATCATAATTTGCATCACCGGGCCATACATCAGCACAGGAATCAGGAACAACAATTTGAATCGTGTCAGATGAACAAGTGCCGTCAATCAAGTATAAACTGTAAACACCTGCCGAAAGATTAGTTGTTGAACCCGAAGCAACTCCGTTAACATAAGGTGTATAGGTAACTGCGTTTGTAGAAAAATAAAATGAACCATCGTTTGAGCTACAACCTGAAGCAATTACTGAATCAATGGTTAATATTGGTGCTAATGAGGCAACAACAAAAGTATCTGTTCCTGCACAACCATTTATATCGGCAACAGTTACAATATAGGTTCCGGGTAATGATATGTTTATTGTTTGAGTAAAGTTACCGGTTGACCATTGATAGGTTATAAATCCTGCACCAACATCAAGTATTGTTCCTGCGCCCGGACAAATTGAAGATGGTCCGGTGATTATTGGTGAGGGATTTTGATTAACTGAAAGATTAAGCGTAGCGGTGCCTGTACATCCATTAACATCTGTAACTGTAACTGTATATGTTCCGGAAACACTTACGGTATTAGTTTGTGTTGTTGTGCCATCCGACCACATATAAAAAGTATATGAGCCACCTGCATCAAAGGTTGTACTTCCTCCCTGGCAAATAATATTTATGCCTGATATGACAGGTACTGGATTAGGATTTACAATTACAATTGTTGAGCAACTTGCTGAACAGCCATTTGCATCAATAACAGTAACAGAATAAACTCCTGAGATCGATGCTGTTTCACAAGAACTTGTTGACCCCGTATTCCATTGATAAGTCAATGGTGCAACACCTCCGCTAACAGTTGGACAAAGCAATGCGGAGTTGCCTACGCAAATTGGGAACGATGCAGGTAGATTAGCAACGATGCCACAATCATAAATTGAAAAATCATCAATAGAAACACCATCAGAATTTATAGCTGCATCGGAAGTAAACACATAACGGAATTGTATGAGCCCCATACCTGCAAATTGCTGCAAATCATAATGCGACTGCTGCCATCCACCTGAATTCGCTTCCCAACCTGGCAAACCGCTTGAAGTAATTGTATTTGTGTACCAGTTAATTCCAAGCGGGTCGCCTATGATACCTAACACATGCCACGCTGCTCCATTAGCACAGTATTCCATTCTAAAGCCATCGTTAACGGCTTCTGTATTTCTATTTTGCCAGAAAGAGAGCTTTGGGCTGTTAGTACCCATGACATCAAAATAAGGAGAATATAATTCAACATAAGCTGATGTATCATAGCCTGTGTTTAAGTTTATGTCCCATGAATTAATTCCTGAATGCGTTGAATTTGTTACACCAAAGTTTGGTGTGCCCAACTGCCATTGTGTATTTGGGTTTGATGAGTTCTGATACCAGCCGACATTAATACTATCAAAATTGTCTGAATAACCCATTTGCTGAACAGTTGTTTGTCCTGATAGAATAACACATGTAGTATCATAAGTTGCAACTCCATTTACTGAATCAACAGATATGCAAAGGTCGTACTGTCCCATAGGAACTACCATTTGTGGTGGAAGGGTTAATATTACAGCCTGACTCGGTCCAAGCGGAATGGAAACACTACTGGAAAAGGATGGGCCTCCATTCAACCGGTAACTAACGGTATAATTATTCGCTGTGGATACCCCGTTGTTTACTACTCTAACAATTACATCTGATGTTACACCGGCTTGAGTAAATGGTTGAGGAGATAAAATGGAATCAACTACTAGGGTTTGCCCGTTACTATTCACTGCAAAACAGCAGCAAACAATTATAATCGCAATTTTCTGTAGGAAGTTTTTCATTGTATTTTGTTTAAAGGTAAATTTTATTGAGAAGAAAAGTGTTTTCATGCTTTTCTTTTATGCGTTAAACTTTCGGAAAGTTGAACTCCGATAGCTATCGCGAGTTTCCGAAAGTGTTGGTACTATCTGATAATCTCAATCTTCCTATACATCACACCATCCTTACTTTCAATCCGTAAAAAATAAATTCCGTTGGTGATGTTTGAAACATTGATGCGTTGCGGCAAGCGCGGTTTTTCATTTTTATAAATCACTTCGCCAAATTGATTGAGCATTGAAATTTTTGAAATGTTGGTGAGTGATGATGTGATCGTAAAATAATTATTTGCAGGGTTCGGATATACTTTCACTTCGCGCTCCCAACTTAAATTATTAATTCCTGTCATAGTCGAATCAATAAAAATGGAATCGCCAAAAGCATCAAGTACAACAGGGTTTTCATTGACTGTTAGAGCATAAACATCTCCTAACGAAAATCTTAAAACGGTATTAACAGGAGTAAGCATTTTGCCTGCAACATTATCTGTAGTAACAATTGACATTACGCATACAGGTCCGAAGCCCGATGTATTGTTATGGTCGGTCCGGGTAATTGCAAAGTCGGCATATCCAACACCAAAATTTTTATTGATTGAAATGGCATTTGTTCCTACAGTTCCAATGAATGAATTATTGATGTTGAAGAAAATGGAGGAAGTATCAACCAATGCAGAATCATAATACAAACGGAATGCAAGTCCGTAAATGCTGTCAACAGGATCAGCTGCTGTGCCGCACATCACGTTTACAAAAACAGAATCAGTCAGACCTGTTGTGTCTTGGGTGATGACTAAATATAAATCAGGAGCAAGTGTGTTAACCTGCGGAATAATCACCTGTTTTAAAAGATGTGTTAATCCGTAATTCAGCATTATTGGAATAGTATCAGCAGCATCTATAATTCCGTTACCATCGCAATCAGCATGTTTTTGATTTACACCAATGTTAAACCAGTTGCTCCAATCAGGACAAGTTTGTGCAATCCAGGTATTACTTGCTCCGGGTCGCACAGGACCTGTGTTTCCATAAGCTAAGCCGATTTGCAATAAGTCTTTATTATCGGCCTGCAAATCATAGTTGGCATCACCGGGCCATACATCTTCGCATGAATCAGGCACAACGACTTGTAAGGTATTAGATGCACAAACATTTTGATGAATATATATATCATAAATTCCTGCTGCAAGATTAATTGGTACAGCAAACGGAGTTCCGTTAATATTTGGAATAGAAAAACCGGGTGGTGTGTATGAATAATAAAACGCACCATCGCTTGCACCACAACCCGAAGCAATAACTGAATCAAGTGTAAGTACAATTTGTTCAGGCTCAACCAATGAATCAGTTACAGATAATGAGCAACCGGTTACATCTGTAACAGTTACGGTATAGGTTCCACCGGGTGCATTCACAAGTTGAGGAACGGTAACACCATTACTCCATTGATAGGTAATAGGCGGAATGCCATTAAAATCAGCAGCAATTGTTCCGGTGTATCCGAAACATTCAGGGTCTGTTTTATTGATTAATAGGTGAAGCGCACCATAAATTGTAAAAGTTGCTGATCCTGTGCAACCATTCACATCAGTAACAACTACCGTGTAAACCCCCGGAGCAATATTGTTTACAAAGTTGACATTGTTTGTAGTGCCCCCTGACCAATTGTAAGTGTATGGTGGAGAACCTCCTCCTGTTACATCAATGAAAACAGAATCAATACCGGAAAGACAATTATAAAAATCATGTGGAGTAACTACCAATGGCGTTGATTGGGTAATGACAATATCATCACTGCCTGTGCATCCAAACATATTGGTAACTGTTACCGTATAGGGTCCACCTGTGTTAACCATAATAGTCTGGGTGTTTTGTCCGGTTGACCATTGGTAAGTAGCCCCACCGAACCCAGCATTAAGTTGAATGAATGTTCCGTCACAGATAAATACATCAGGGCCAAGCATAACAACTGGTAGAGGATTGACTGTAACTGTCACTGTGTCACCAGGATAAAAGCACCCATTGGCATCAAATACCGGAACGTAATAAATTCCTGAAATAAAGGAGGTAATACATGATGTAATTTCTCCGGTATTCCAAAGGAAAGTATAAGGCGCAGTGCCACCAGTGGGGTTAGGGCATAGGACAACGGAATCCCCCATACAAATACTAACATCAGGGCCGAGGCTGAATACAAGAGGAGACGGCTCATTTACTGTCTGACCTGTTGAACCTGTACAACCGTTCACATCGGTAACGGTAACAGTATAATTCCCTGCACAAACATTACTAATACTTTGTGTAGTTTCGCCCGAATTCCATAGATAGGTAAAAGGCGGAAACCCCACTTGAGGAGCTGCTTCCAGCACACCATCACACGCACCGTGACAGCTTATTGATGTCAGTTGATTTAAATTGATCAATGAAATCACACATTGAATAACTTCAATATCATCAATGGCTATACCATCAGAAGTGCCACTGCCATCTGAATTAAAAACAAAACGCAACTGAACTTGTGTTTCGCTGGCAAGAAATGCCAAACCAGTACCAAAACCTGCCCAGCCTCCTGTATTTCCAGTAACAGTAACGGCAGAGGGCAATTGTGTCCATGTTAAAAAGTCTGTGGTGTATTCAACAGTCAGATTATCATTGGCTGATAGATTGGCGTTGGCAGTGAAATGGAACCAAACAGAATTAATGCCGGATGCAGCGAAATTAAAAATAGGGCTGTATAAATAAGAGGATATATCATTCCCATATCCCGAATCAAGTCCCATAACCCAGGCTGTAGGTGTGGGTGAGGGAGTAATCACCCCATAATTGGGAACAGCTAATTGCCATGAATCGGGATTGTTACCCGTTGTCCAGTTATTGCCGGACGAACCAAAGTTTGCAGTGCCTTCCATATCATCAATGAATGGAATGGCGAGTGCTGTAGATATGGTTTGGATAAGATAGTCGGCAGTATCAGTGAAAGCGATTCCATTGACAGCGCCTACTGTAACTTGCAAAGTATTAGTTCCACCGTTAATCCCCATTAAACCAATATTGAAAAAGGTAGAATAGCCGGGGTTAAGGAAACCCGTCCAGGTATTGGTTATTAAACCAAACCCGTTAAAGGTCATTGCAAAATCAACACTGGTAACATATACAGCTCCAGTGTTTTTAAACTGGACTATTACATCCTGGTTAGTGGCGCTATAAGTAAAAGCATAAGGCTGCATTAAATTCAGAACCTTGATTTGCTGCGCTTGAGATTTCGAAACGAACATCACCAGCAGAATTAAAATAAATAGTAAAGAGTTCTTTTTCATGACTGTAAAGATTAGTGTTTATTATCAAATTATGGGTTGTGGACTTTTATTCACGGTACAAAAGAGTATAGATTTTTGTTTTAATAAAAATACAGTTTTTTATATTTGTCGGAAATTAATTTACGATATATAATTTACGATTTACAATTTTATGTAGTAATAGCAATGTATTTTGTTTTGATTGATGTTTAAAATGTTTAATATTTGTCGGGAATTATAGAGCGTCATCCTGAGAAGTAATAAGCTACGCAAAAATCAGATGAGATGAACGGGAAGTC
>JBDTRM010000294.1:0-14819 GCA_039931675.1 Bacteroidia bacterium
AAGTACCACGCAACTTTGCGCTTCATCAGGTCCATATTCATATAATTGGAGTACTGGCGCTACTACACAGTGTATTGCTGCCGCAGGTGGCGACTATACGGTAACAGTTACTAATGCCGATGGTTGTACCAGCTCTTGTTCGGTTACAACGAACCTTCGTCTGCCTCCTGTTTGCTCTATAACAGGCAATAACTTCTGTAGCGGAAGTTCAAGCCAATTGTGCGCTGCTGCTGCTCCTGTTGGCTATGTTTATTCATACTTATGGAGCACAGGTGCTACAACACAATGTATTACTGTTTCAACAGGCGGAGCTTATACGGTGAACATTACTAATCAATATGGATGCACAAGTTCATGCAGTAAAACAGTGACTGCTTACGCACTTCCGACTTGCAGCATTACAGGCAGCAGCAGTATCTGCCAGGGCACTTCAACTCAATTATGTGCTGCTACTAACTCTTCATATTTATGGAACACGGGCGCTACAACACAGTGCATTACTGTTACAACAGGTGGAACCTATAGAGTTACTGTTACTAATGCCAACGGATGTACCAGCAGTTGTAGTAAAGTGATAACCGTAAAGGCGCTTCCGAATTGTTCGATAACAGGCAACAGTTCTGTTTGTGAGGGCAGCTCTGCGCAGTGGTGTGCACCCGGTGGTCTTGCAGCTTACTTATGGAGTGACGGTAAAACTACCAAATGTATTTCGGTAAACATCGCAGGTACCTATACTATAACAGTTACTAATACAAATGGCTGTACAAGTAGTTGCTCTAAAGCACTTACCGTTAACCCGCTTCCGGCCACTTTCACCATAACAGGGAAGGGTAGTATATGCCAGGGAAGTTCAACCCAGTTATGTGCACCTGCCGGATATTCAAGCTACATTTGGAGTACTGCAAAAACCACACAGTGTGTCACAGAGAATTCGGCAGCAACCTATACAGTAACCGTTACCAACAGCAACGGATGTACCCGGAAGCAAAGCAAGAAGCTAACAGTTAACCCGCTTCCTGTATGTAGTATAACCGGTAATACAGTTATTAAATCCGGCACAACCACTAACCTGTGCGTTGCAATTGTTTCAGGTAATACGTATCACTGGAATACAGGTGCAGTATCTAATTGTATTACAGTGGGTGCTGCCGGTAACTATACGGTAACAGTTACTAATAATAAGGGATGCACAAGCTCATGCAGTATACATGTAACAGTTGAAACAGCGCGTGACGGAATTGATGATGGATCAGCAAACGTTGCAGGAAATATCGAGGCGAAAGCTTTCCCGAATCCATTCCACTCCTCCACTACTATTGAATTTAAAAACAATAAGAGCGATGCTCACCTTACTGTTGAAATATTTAATATGACTGGCGAGAAAATCTCTGTTCTTTTTGATGGAGAGCTATCAGCGGGTGAAGTTCACCAGGTTAAGTTTGATGCAGCAAATTTAGGTGATGGTGTTTACTTCTATCGCATAACAAGTGGTGAAGCTGTACTGAACGGGCGTGTGGTGCTCATCAGGGAATGATGAAGTAGATTGTAAACTGCTATAAACAATTTAAGTTTCATCCGTGAGGTTTTTTTCAACCTCACGGGTTTTGTTTTGTGCAAATTCTTTTATTAAAATGAAAACTTTTTGAACCTTGCGATGTGAGATTTTTAAAAATCATAGTAATCCTTATTTGTACTTCAATAAATTGTTTAGCACAAAATCCTTTCTGTAAACGGTTTACTGTTGATGATGGATTGCCCGGCATGGAGGTGTATAATATTTTACAGGACAAAAAAAGGATATATATGGATTGCGACAAGCAAAGGTGTTTCGCGGTTTGACGGAAACAGGTTTGAAAATTTTACTGTTGAAAATGGTTTGCCCGATAATGAAGTGCTGAGAATTTGTGAGGATGCACACAGTAGAATTTGGTTTGCAGAAGGCAAAGGACAATTATCCGTTTATGATATGATTGGTCAACAGTTATTGGTACAAGACCTTGCTGTGATGACAGGAAGCAACAATTTCAAACTTGATCTATCAAAGCTTGCCAAAGGAGCCTATACTGTAAGAGTTATTTATAATGGTCTCTCAAGGAATTGTAAATTGATTGTTGAATAATTTAACAAGTGCTCAATTAATGATATACCCCATTTTTAAGTTTAACCCGCCCACTTTTCAGGGCGGGTTTTTGTTTTAAGGTTTAGTAGCACACAATTAATTTTTGTGTCATTGTTTGCTTGTCTGAGGTTAATGTGATGAAATAAATTCCTGCCTTATCTAATTGAAATGAAATATGTTTTCCCGATGATCGGGATAGCATTGCCCTATAAACAATACGCCCCGAAATATCTGTGATTTTTATTTCGTTTATGTTATTTGCACTTATGATCTTAATCTCTCTGCTGTTTAGTGCAGGATTAGGATAAACAATTACCTGTTCTTTGTTATCGCTTAATTGATCAAAGCCTGTTGTATTACAAT
Organism: Bacteroidia bacterium; assembly: GCA_039931675.1. Classification (GTDB taxonomy): domain Bacteria; phylum Bacteroidota; class Bacteroidia; order AKYH767-A; family OLB10; genus JAEUTH01. The sequence continues at coordinate 2,483 of JBDTRM010000294.1, forward strand.
TTATTAATACCGATACCTCACCTGTATCAATATTACTTTTGGAAGCAGCTAATGCCAAATCCATTTTCCCATCTGAATTAAAATCTGAGCTGATTACTGAAACAGGAAATGAATCCACTGCAAAGACTACAGGTGATCCGAAACTACCTGTTCCGTCTCCGGTTATTATTGAGACGTTGCCGGTACTGTTATTAGCTATACAAGCCATCGCCAAATCAATTTTCCCATCGCCATCAAAATCTGCACTGCAAATTGATTTAGGAACAGTAGCCGCTCCAACACCAAAGTTGGTTACAGGTGCAAAACTACCTGCACCATTTCCTAATAATACGGATACATTGCCTGTTACATTATTAACCATGTTGGCTGTTGCAAGATCAATTTTACCATCTCCGTTAAAATCAGCACCTATAATTGATATTGGTGAAGTGCCTACGGCAAAGTTTGTTGCAGAGCCAAAACTGCCTGCTCCCTTGCCTGACATTACAGATACATTGTATGAACCATTATGCGTTGTTACCGCCAAATCGGCATCGCCATCACCATTAAAATCTGCGCTGACAACTGAGCCTGTGCTATTATCGGCAGTGAATTGTGTAACTGCGCTGAAACCACCGTTACCAATTCCTAATGCCACTAACACAAAATTAAAATCGCTTGTTATTGCCAGGTCAGCAATGCTGTCACCATTAAAATCTGCACTGCAAATTGAAGACTGATTGTAAATGCCTGTTCCAAAACCTGCAGCAGCAGTAAAGCTGCCTGCTCCGTTACCTAACAGTATAGATACATTTCCGGGACCGCTATTGGTTGTAGCGAGATCAGCATTGTCATCGCCATTAAAATCAGCACTGCAAATTGACCGCGGAAGAGCACCTACCGGAAAATTAGTAGCGGCACTGAAACTACCTAAGCCATCACCCAATAGTATTGATACATTGCTTCCTCCTGAAGCGATATTAGCCACTGCTAAATCTATTATGCTGTCCCCGTTAAAATCAGCATAACAAAGTGAACTTGAATTAATGTCGGCAGTATAGCTTGCTTTCGGGTTAAAACAAACCTGCGCATTTGATTGGTGAAGCACTGATATAGCCATTAGTGCTAAAGTTACTCTTGTAATTGTTGTTTTCATTTTATTATTTGTTTTTATGTTTATCCTATTGTAGTTTTCTGTTTCGGTCTTTTAAAGTTTGTGTCTGCAAGTGGTTATTTCCAATACCTGTTTGTGAAAAAAATAAAATAACTTTTAGCATACATGTAGTTAACCGCTTTTGCCCGCTTTTAATTCATAAGCATCAAATATATAAACAAAGTGAAGCATTTACCTTAAAATTTTCATTTCAACCTCGCGTTGAAATAGGGGCAGATTAAAATGCATAAATTAGCCAACGGAACTAACGACAAATAAAATATGAACTCAGAAGAACTAAAAAGTTTACAATCTCCATTGAAAGATAAATACCGTATCGAACCCGAAACGGCTATGATTACTTTGAAAGCACAGGGAAAAATAGGGGAGGGCATTTCATGTAAAGTGGAAACAGGAAGAGCATTGGTTGAAGCAGGGTTTCATCCTGCAACCGGTGGTAACGGTATGTTAGCTTGTTCGGGCGATTTACTTTTGGAAGCATTGGTTGCCTGTGCAGGAGTTACATTAAGCGCTGTGGCCATTGCCATTGAAGTTGAAATAAAAAACGGAACATTGCAGGCGGAAGGCGACCTGGATTTCAGAGGTACATTAGGTGTTGCTAAAGATGCGCCTGTTGGATTTAAAGAAATAAGACTTCAGTTTATTATTGATAGCGATGCCTCTGATGATAAAATTGAAACACTTCTGAAACTTACAGAAAGGTATTGTGTGGTTTATCAAACACTAAAGAATGGCGTTGCGATGAAAACATTTTTGCAAAAACTTTAATCTCAGGTATAGCTTTATAGTTAATGGAACCGGAAAATAAATTTGCAAAGCTGAAAGCGCATTTTGCTGAAACAGATCTTTTCAGCGGTGAAGATTTTGAAAAACTCATTTCATATTTTACTGTTACAACTTTAAAGAAGAAAGAGTTCTTTAATAAACAGGGTGAATTATGCCGTCATCTTGCTTTTGTAAATTCAGGTTGTCTTCGTGCATTTCATACTGACGATAAAGGGGATGAGTTTACCATGTATTTTGCTTTTCTCAATTGGTGGGTTGGCGACAAAACAAGTTTTTATTCAGGCACACCTTCGCGATTCAGTGTGCAGGCGTTAGAGGACAGTGAAATATTTTATGCCGATAAAACCAATTGGGAAAAGGCTTTGGATGAAATTCCGGCTTTTGAAAAATGGTATCGCATAAAAACACGAAAATCTTATGAGGCAACTCAACAGAAAATTATTGACACTCAAACAGAGTCAGCCGAGCAAAAATATTTAAAGCTGTTGAAAAATGCACCCGATATTGTTCAGCGCATCCCCCAACATTACATCGCTTCTTATCTCGGTATCAAACCACAATCCCTCAGCCGAATCAGAAAAAATATTTTCAAACCAAACCAAAGTGAATTAAATAAAAATGTTGAATAATGAATGCTGAATGTTGAATAATGAAGGAAATGAAGAGTTAGTTTATAAAGATTAGAACTGCACAAACTTCAACATTCACTTTTTGTCTTCATTAGTTAACCTATGTGAACGATTTTTCATATTCACTGCCTGTAGTTTTGCATCGTTAAATTAAATTGTTTCACAATTAAAATCTCAAAAAAATGCAAACTACAAATCAAGAAGCTACAGTAGCAACAGCCGGACAAGGCAAAAAATTTAATGTGCTTGGACATGCAGTCACCAATGTTATTGCAAAACAAAACACAGATGGAAATTATTACGTGTTTGAAGTATTAACTCCTCCGGGGCTTGGCATTCCGCCACACGTTCACGATCGCGAAGATGAACTCATTTATGTTGTAGAAGGGGAATTCGGCATTATGCTTGGCGACAAACAATTCACTGCAAAAACCGGTGATGAAATTTTCTTTCCGCGACACATTCCTCATGCATTTCAAAACACAGGAAGCAAAGCAGGTAAAACTTTATGGACTGTTGTGCCCGGTGGAAACTTTGAAGAGTTTTTTGAAAAGTTGGCAGAACTTCCGGCAGGTGAACCCGACTTGCAAAAGGTTGCAGAAATTTTTGCTACTTACGGAATGAAGATTTTAATTCCCGTTGAAGCATAGGCACTATCTCCAAGGTTGGCGTCCCCGCCAACCTTTGGAGATGCTATAGCGGCAGGTGGTTGGCGGGGACGCCAACCACGTATAAAAAATGTAACTTTTTGTTTTCATGTTTTTAGTTGAGTATTAAAGTTTACGATGGAAAGGTAATTGTTTTATTGAACGAGCCTTGAAAATTATTATCATTATATCCTTAAATGATTTCCTTTGTTACACAATTTATATTTCAATAATTATGGATCGTTACATTGTTATCTCTGAACACACAGCCGAAGATTGCCGCATGGCTGTAAAACATTTTGTGCATTATCATGCAGGGTTTCTCACACATTTTGAGTGGGGTTGTTATGATAACGATCATCATGCTTATGCATTTGTAGAAGCCGAAAGTCACGAGCAGGCCAAGTTAGCAGTGCCTCCGCTTTTTCGTGAAAAAACAAAAGTGATTAAAGTCACACATTTTAAACCGAGAGAAGGAAAAGATACCATACATGAAAATGTTTAAACTTTTCAATTTTTAAAAATAGTTTTCTAATCGCGTCCAAATTTCAAAAGCCGATTCGTCATTGGTGTATAATTCATAAATTAATTCACCATTTAACACAAAAAGAAAATGAAAAAATCATCGTACCAGTCAGAGATTATCTTAAACATGAATGAAAGATTATTTCTAAATGCATTATCAGGCATCACTGATGAAAATGCAAAAGAACGCATCAGTGATCACAATAATCCACTTATCTGGATTCTCACACACACGGTTTGGGCGCGTTACAATATGTGCCAGTTCCTTGGCAAGCCCGGCAACAATCCTTACAGCGGCATGTTTGAAAATTTTAAACCTTTCGAAGTATCTATGAAGTTTCCTGCTATTGATAATTTAAAAGCGGAATGGAAAAAAGCATCTGATTTATTAAAAGAAGGTTTAGCCTCAGTTACTGAAGAGCACCTTGCTTCTGACAGTCCGCTAAAAAGTCCAATCGGTGATTTCACTATTGGCGGAACGATTGCGTTTCTTGCACAGCATGAAAGTTACGATATTGGTCAAATCGCATTCCTCAAAAAATTTCTGACCAAAGAAGCAATGAGTTATAATTAAAAAAGAGATGGCTGCAATCAAACATTTATTTCACATCAACGCTCCGAAAGATAAAGTTTACGAAGCGTTAACAACCATCACCGGGTTATCAAATTGGTGGACAAAGCAAACTACAGGTAACACGGATACAGGAGGAGTTATTCATTTTCGTTTCGGAGAATTCGGAAACGATATGAAAGTAACTGCAATGAAACCAAATGAATCGGTAAGTTGGGAATGTGTTGACGGCTCTCCTGATTGGGTAGGAACAAAAATTAATTTTCTTCTTGATACCAATGATGGCAAAACAAGAGTCCGCTTTGAACATGCTGACTGGAAAGAAGCAAATGATTTCTTTGCAGGATGCTCTTTCAGTTGGGCACGCTACATGGAAAGCTTGCGGCAGTTTTGTCAAACGGGTAGGAGCGAAGCATTCGGAAGTGATGGATATAGAATTTGATTTTTTTTGTAACGTTGTATTTTATCCAATGTTGGCGTCCCTGCCAACATTCTTCCTTATGCTGTAGTTGGTGGTTGGCGAGGACGCCAACCACGGATAACAGTTGGTTGTTGGCGGGGACGCGAATCACGGAAAGTAAAAACCATAATCAAATGGCAAAAACAATCGAACAAAAAGTAGTGTTTAAAAACACAACACCTAACGCACTCTATAACCTTTATATGGATCCTAAACAACACTCCATGATAACAGGCGGTCCTGCGAAAATTTCCGAAAAAGTAGGAAGTGCATTTTCTGCTCATGGCGATTACATCACCGGAAAAAATCTTCATTTGGTAAAAGATAAACTTATCGTGCAAACATGGCGCGCACAGGGTTGGGATAAAGATGATGTTGATTCAATATTCATGATTCGTCTTGAACCGAAAGGAAAGGATGTAGTGCTTCATGCTGTTCATGCCAACCTTCCTGATAAGGCTGTGGCAAGTGTTGACAAGGGCTGGCACGACCATTATTGGAAACCCTGGAAACAGCATCTTGCAGGCAAGCCCATCACAAGACCGAAAATGTAACAAAAGTTTAAAATGATGAATAATAAACGTTGAATAATGAATGATGAAGTAAATCAGTCTCTTCATTATTCTCCCGATGGCTATCAGGATCGAAATTCAACATTCAAATTTAATTTTCTCTGAAACATTTTTTTTCCCAATTCAGAAAACATGACAGCAAAAAAAGAAAAGAGTAATCATTCTCCGGAAACACTTGCTCTTTATGATAAGCTCATAACAGGGTTGCCGGATGTTGAACGAAAAGGTGCTACTATGCCTTATACCTCAATGAACGGAAACATGTATTCATTTCTGAACAAAGAAGGAGTGTTAGGATTCAGGCTTCCAGAGAAAGAGAGAGAAGTATTTCTGAAAAAATATAAAACCACTTTATGTGAAGAATACGGAGTTGTGCTGAAAGAATATATATCGGTTCCCGAAAAACTTTTTAGAAACACGAAGGAATTAAAACCCTGGTTTGAATTAAGTTTTGAATATGCAAAAACATTGAAATCAAAACCAACTAAGAAAAAATAAAAACAAATTAGCTATGACAAAGGAAAAAGGAGCAAAAGAAAATCCGTGGAAATTAAAAACCCCACCCGGCACATCAGAATACGAAATGTATAAAGATGTGAAAGATGATAAAGAAGTTATAGTATGCACGGTAGGAAAAACTGTTTTGCTTTATGATGCAAAATGTTTGAATGACTTGCATGCAATGCTTAAAAAACATGGCGACTGGATGGAGCTTGGCGGAGCAGATGAACAAAAACCTGTAAAGGAAGGAACAGTGGAGGCGTGGGGACGCTCTTCGAAAAACCCTGTTGGCGGGTGGTATGGTTTGAAGAAAGGACTTCGCGGAAGGTTCGGAGTTTACATTCCGCCATTGATGGAAGAGCTTGGATTGGCAGAGTTAACACACGATGCAAAGAATAATAAAATGAAGGCGAAATAATTTTTTTTAATGACGGAATAATACCTTAATGGGAGAAGAGCAATTCATAGCCTTTCGCAAATTCAATGATGAAGCATCATCAAAAGAATTTGCAGACCTTTTGAATAAAAACAACATTGATTTTCTGATTGAAGATAACAGTTCCCGCGATGTTGTTTTTTCAAGTGTATCACCGTTAAAAGAATATATTTTCAAACTTAACAGCGATGATTTTCAAAAAGCAAATGTATTGCTATCAGATATTTCAGAAGATGAGCTGAATAAGATTCCTGCTGATTATTACCTGTTTGAATTCACCGATGAAGAGTTGTATGAAATCCTTGCAAAGCAAGATGAATGGGGACCGCTGGATTATGCACTTGCTCAAAAATTATTAAAACAAAGAGGAAAGGAAGTAACCCCTCAGCTAATCGAAAGATTCAAAAACAATCGCATCAAGGATTTAGCGCGTCCAGAAAATGATCAGACTTTCCTGATTGCTTTGGGATACTTTTTTGTTATTGCCGGTGGAGTGGTGGCTATTTTTATTGGATGGCATTTGTTGAACAGTAAAAAGATATTGCCTAATGGAGAAACAGTTTACAGTTTTAATGCTGCCGACAGAAAAAACGGTTTCAGAATATTTATTCTTGGAATTATTTTCGTCACCATTTTTAGTATTTGGAAACTTATTGATAGCAGTAATAAAGCGTAATTACAATTGTCAATTGTCAATCTTCAATCAATAAAAATTTTAGTTTTGAGCCTTTCCTTTTTCATCACCTTAATATTCAATAATAATATAGGCAGAGCAAAACAATGAAAATATCAGCGGCTTTAATAACTCTTTCAATATGCGCAGCAGTATTATATGGGTGCAGTACAAAGTTTGATGAACCTGTGGCTGATTCAGGCACAGCAGATGTATCACGTTGCGTATCTGTGGGAGGTGATTTTCTTTCGGGCTATGCTGATGATGCTTTGCGTCCGCACGGACAGGCACATAGTGTGGCTGCACTATTAACGCAGCAGTTTGCTTTGGCAGGAGGGGGAGGATTCAGGCAATCGCTCATACCACTTACCGGGGGAATTGGAATAAGTAACAAGCCCTGGGAGCAGATTTTTAATTCAGCAAGCATATTGGGTTTCAAAACTGATTGTAATGGTGAAAGTAATTTCAGCCCTCTGAATGAAATGATTGGCCCGGCAACTGTTTACAGTGCGATGCAATCCGTACCTGATGCAACCGTGCAGGATTTTGCAATTCCTCATGCAACTGTCAATAATATTTTCGATCTGCAATTTGGTTCTGCATCCGGCAGTTTGTATTACCATCACTTTGCGTCTAATCCGGGTGTTACCAGTGTGGCGCAGGATGCGCAGGCAGCAAATGCCACTTTTGCAATTGTATGGACGGGCATGGAAGACATTTACAATTACGCACGCAATGGCGGCAGCAGTAATAACATCTCACCTTCCGCAACTTTCAACTTGTTACTCGATTCATTGCTCAATATGCTTACCGCAAAAGGTGCAAATGGTGTAATAGCCACGTTACCCGACCTTGAATCGTTTCCGTTTTATACAACAGTTCCTCCGCGAGGTTTAGATCTTACTGTTGCACAGGCAGATTCACTCAACCAGCTAACAGGATTGCAATTATACAATGCCGGTGAGAATGGTTTCTTTATTGAATATCCGAAAGGCTCAGGCAATTACCGTCAAATGGGCAATGGCGAACATTTGCTGTTGGATATTCCACTCGATTCACTCAAATGTTATTCATTGGGCGTGATACAACCAATACCGGATCGTTATACACTTGATAGTGCAGAAGTAGCAATCATTCATACAGCTATAAATAATTACAACAGCATTATTAAATCTAAAGCTACGCAATACGGATTGGCGCTAACTGACATGAATGTGTTTTTCAAAAGTGTTACCAAAGGCATGAAGTGGAATGGAATAAAATTAACTGCTGATTATATCAAAGGAGGTTTTTATTCGCTTGATGGCTATCATCCAACAGAAAAAAGTTATGCAATCATAGCTAACCAGTTTATAGAAGCCTTCAACAAAACTTATCATGCAAATATTCCACTCACTGAATGTAGGGATTGCGAAGCGTTCCAATTTCCGTAACACGGGTCATGCTGAGCGAAGTCGAAGCAGTGCGTTGGCCTTCTGCACACGTTTCGACTTCGCTCAACGTGACCCAATCGCAAGAGTAGTTCCGCATTCATTGATATACAGTGAGCGGGATAAATCAGTACATAATATCGAAACGAAAAACCTTATTTTTTTCTGAAACCTTAGTAGAAAAGTGCAGACCTCATAGACAACCTTATTACCTTATGACCTTATTTTCTTTTGAGCATAAAAATAAGGTAATAAGGTTTTGCTGTGTGTGTTATCGTTTTCTACTAAGGTTTGTCCCGACACATCTGGAAAGGTTTATTCAGTTGTATAAATTTATCCCATTTTCAAGTATAGCTTATAAATTTCAATTAAACAATTGCTTACGATTAAACTTCTCAGTCACATTAAAACGATACTTCTTTTTAAAAATAAATTTTTGAATCGTTATAGTGCCCGAAAAATTAAAAGGAATATCGGCATTACTGAAAAGACTTTTCGTGGTGAGGTTAATAAGCGACTGCGGTGATACAAAACTACTTACTGGTATTGAAAATTCAGAAAGAGGTTTTAAGCGAATTGAATTTGCACTGCAAGACGCAATTGCGAATGTATCATTACCATTAATAATAAAACACCCCATTTCTTTGATTTTGCAGCCAATTGTATTTGGATTATAAAAAACCAAATCAAGATTAATGGATGGTGCTGAGCTAATACCAGTAAGGCTTAATTTTTCAAAACGCCTGTATTCAATATTTTGAATTTTGCATGATGAGAAAGCAACAACAATGATTGAAAGGAAAATTAAAAAAGTGGCATTGGAATTTATTTTCATTCAATAGAAAAGTTAGTATGTGATTTAATCAAGCGTGCTTAAACGGTCTAAAACCAATTTAATCATATTGCTCATTCCTGTTTTATAATCTTTAGAAAAATTTTTATTGATACGGTTTGCAACAATCAGATTAACCGATGCGCAATGATGACCAAGTATTTTTGCAAGACCAAACATTGCACTCGTTTCCATTTCAAAATTACTGATGCGATGTGAATTGTATTTAAATTCCGATAACAAGTCAACCATTCCTTCGCGGGCAAGCTTTGCGCGTATCACTCTGCCTTGCGGTCCGTAAAATCCGCAGCATGAAGCTGTCATGCCTGTTTTCATTCCTTCATTTAATTTATCAAACAACATTTGCGAACCCTTGCTTAAATAACTTTGTGCATAAACGTTGTGATTGGGATAATGATTTTGAAATGCGTTAAGCAATTCCATTTCATCATCATCATTTTGAAGATGATAAAAATTAAGCAAGCCATCCAAACCTAATCCATGAGTAGAGCATACATAAGAGTCAACAGGAATATCTCCCTGCAATGATCCTGAAGTTCCGAGTCGAATTAATTTTAATGCTGTGAGTTGTGATTTCACTTCACGCTTTTGTAAATCAACATTTACCAAAGCATCTAACTCGTTATATACAATGTCAATGTTATCAGTGCCAATACCTGTTGAAATTGCACTCATGCGCCTTCCTTTATATGTACCAGTATGTGTGACAAATTCGCGTTTTTGTTTTTTGATTTCAATGCGATCAAAAAAATCACTTACCATATCCACACGGTCAGGATCGCCCACGTTAATGATGATATCTGAAATATCATCAGGCAATAAGTTAAGATGATAAATGCTTCCATCAGCATTTAAAATAAGTTCTGATTCTTTTATCATTTTTTGATGATTGTTTTTTGTTTACAGTTTCCATTGCCCATTGTCTGAACTAAGATTTATAGGATTTTAAGATTATAGGATTTCTTGTTTCTATCATTTCAATACTCCTGATTATCAATTTGGCAAATCATCAAATCGCCAAATTATCACTCCTTCAATTCACCTTCCCATTTTGAAACTACAACTGTTGCTACGGCATTGCCGATAACATTGGTTGCACTGCGTCCCATGTCTAACAATTGATCTATACCAAGTAATAATAGTAACCCTGCTTCGGGCAAATTAAATTGTGGAAGCAATGCAGCAATTACTACTAATGAGGCGCGTGGCACTCCTGCCATTCCTTTACTCGTTACTAATAAAATGAGCATCATGGTGATTTGTTCTTCTATGCTTAAAACTCTTCCATAAGTTTGTGCGATGAATGCTGTGGCAAAGGTCATGTACATAATCGAACCGTCAAGATTAAAAGAGTATCCCAACGGTAAAACAAAACTTATAATACGTTCGCTGCAACCGAATTGTTTTAATTTCTCAACAGTTTTAGGAAATGCAGACTCAGAGCTTGCTGTTGAAAATGCAAGCAGTATTGGTTCTTGTATTGCGCCAAGCAATTTTATGAAATTAACTTTTACACTATAGGCGATAGTTCCTAATATCACTAATCCGAAAAACAGCAGCCCTCCATAAAAACAAGCAATCAAATAAAAATATCCCTTCACAACTTCAATTCCTTGCTGTGCAATAACAGCGCATATTGCTCCAAATACCCCAATGGGGGCAAACTTCATTACATAATTTGTAACCTTGAACATTACATGGGCTAAAGCATCCATCGCTTTCACAATGGGCTTGCCAATATCGCCAACAGCAGCAACTGCAACTCCAAAAAACAAAGAGAAAACCACAATAGGCAAAATTTCATTATTAGCCATTGCTTCAATTATGCTTTTGGGAATTACATGGCTTACAAAATCTTTTAAAGTAATTGGTGCTGTTGTAATATTTGTATGGGCAGTGCTTGCAGGCACTTCGAGATGCATATAAAAACCCGGCTTGAAAACATTAACAATAATTAGTCCGAGTGTAAGTGCTAATAAAGTTGCAAACTGAAAATATAGAATTGTTTTAATGCCGATTCTACCAACAGCTTTAAAATCGCCAAGCTTGGCAATGCCGACAACTAATGTAGAAAACACCAATGGAGCAATAATCATTTTAATGAATCTTAAAAAGATATCGCTAAGAATGGAAATATTGGATGCAAAGTGTGCACGTGTTTCAGGATCGGGATGATTCCAGCGGTAAACTTCTCCTGTTACAGCGCCTGCAAACAATGCGATGAATATCCAACCGGTAAGGTTTATTTTTTTCAGCATAAGGTGTTTTAAAATTGGTGCGTAATGTAAAAAGGAAATATGGAAATATGGAAATATGGAAATATGGGTATTAGGTGTTGTATTCAAAAAATTCTATTTCCAATAACTTTCTAAATTTGCCGCCCGATGGCACGAATACTTGCAATAGATTACGGATTAAGGCGCACAGGTATTGCAGTTACTGATCCGTTACAGTTAATTGCCAATGGGCTTACAACTGTAGAAACAAAAACACTGATCAGTTTTTTGCAGGATTACCTTCAAAAAGAAGAAGTGGAAAAAATTATAGTTGGTGAGCCGCGGCAAATGGACTATTCTCACTCACAAATTGAACCTGCCATCAGGCAATTTATTGCAGAGTTTAAGAAGAAAGTGCCTGGTGCGAAGTTCGAGAGATTTGATGAAAGGTTTACTTCACGTCTTGCATCGCAGGCATTGCTGGCAGCGGGTTATAAAAAGAAAGACAGAAGAAATAAAGAATTAGTGGATAAAGTAAGTGCAACGATTATATTGCAATCTTATCTTGAATTTAAATAATATGATATTACCAATAGTCGCTTACGGTGATCCAATACTGAGAAAGAAGGCAGCCTTCATTGAAAAAAATTATGCACGTCTTAACGAGATCATCAATGATATGTTTGAAACCATGTATAATGCTGCGGGTGTGGGTTTGGCAGCACCGCAGGTAGGACTTTCAATCCGGTTATTTGTTATTGATGCTGCTCCCTTTGCCGAAGATGATAAAAGTTTAAAGACTTTTAAAAAGATTTTTATTAATGCTGAAATTGTTGAAGAAGATGGAGAGAAATGGAAGTTTAACGAAGGTTGTTTAAGCATTCC
>JBDTRM010000295.1:0-29816 GCA_039931675.1 Bacteroidia bacterium
AGGAATGCAGCCCGGCAGGCGGTTTAATTATGACAATCGCGATGCATTGGCATTGTCAACACAAATTCCGGAAATAGAAACTGTTGCACCGCAAAATCAATTAGGCGATTACCAGGGAACGAATAATGTTACACGCGGTTTGAAAGTTGGTGCATTTTCCGTTCATGGAAATTATCCTGTTATTCAAAAAATAAATTCAATTAAAGTTTCAACCGGAAGATTTATTAATGATTTGGATATAAAAGATCATCGCAAAATTGCAGTCTTAGGTAAGCGCGCGCGCGAGGTGCTTTTCGATAAAACTGAAAATCCAATTGGAGAATATATTTGTATTAACGGAGTTTATTTTAAAGTAGTAGGTGTTACAAAACCAATAGGTAGCGGTGAAATGGCCGATGAAAGCTCACAGCAGATTGATATTCCTTTCACCACATTTCAGTCGGCATTTAATTTTGGAGATCGTGTAGGTTGGTTTGCAATAACTTCAAAACCAAATGTGCCTGCATCAGTTGCCGAAGATAAAGCAATAGCCTTATTAAAAGAACGTCATACCATTTCGCCCGATGATCAACTTGCCGTTGGTCATTGGAACATGGAAAAAGAATATAATAAGCTTACCGGATTATTTAGCGGAATAAGATTATTAGTGTGGGTGGTTGGTTTGGGGACATTGATTGCAGGGATTATTGGCGTCAGCAACATCATGCTCATCATTGTAAAAGAGCGTACCAAAGAAATAGGTATAAAGCGTGCGTTAGGCGCAACACCCATTGAAATTATTGCTCAGCTTATGCTTGAATCAGTATTTCTTACAACTATTGCAGGCTACTTCGGTTTGGTGGCAGGAATAGGCTTACTCGAATTACTATCAAGCAACTTGCCAAAAGATGACAACAGCATGTTTACAAATCCCGAAGTACAATTGAATGTAGCAGTAATCGCCTTAACGATATTAATTGTTGCAGGTGCAATTGCGGGATTAGTCCCGGCAAGACGTGCAGTAAAAATCAGTCCGGTTGATGCGTTGAGAGCGGAGTGAGAAAGGAAGAAACAATTGGCAAGAAGCAAGTATTATTATTAGTAGTAGTGGCAGTAGCAGTTAACAGTTGGCAAAAGCAGTTAATAAATTAAACTCAAAAATAAAATTACAACTCATAACTCATTAATTCTCCAAAAAATAAAATTCGCCTCCTTTGGTGGATTGGAGGCTAAATCATCAAATCATATCAATGAAAAAGTTTTTTAAAATTTTATTACTTGTATTATTAATCGGCAGTTTTGCCGGTGGGTTTTATTACCTCTATGCAAAATCGCAAAAGCCGAAAGAAGTTTTTAAAACCTCCACTCCTATTGTAACCAACATCAATAAGAAAACTGTTGCAACCGGATCGGTAACTCCACGCAAAGAAATTTTTATCAAGCCGCAGGTATCGGGCATTATTGAAAAAATTTATGTAGAGGCTGGTCACATGATTAAAGCAGGTGATGTGATTGCACAGGTGCGCATTATCCCTAATATGATTAACCTGAATGAAGGGGAAAGCCGCCTCAATCGTGCAAATCTTGCTTATGAAAATGCAAAACAGGATTTTGATCGCAATAAGCAATTGTATGATCAAGGCGTAGTTCCCAAGTCAGATTTTCAACGCTATGATTTAGCATTGAAAAATGCGAAAGAAGAAGTAGAAACTTCTGAAAGTAATTTAGAACTTATAAAAAACGGAGTTGCAAAACGATCCGGTCAGGCAACAAATACATTGATACGTTCTACTATCACAGGCATGTTATTAGATGTTCCGGTTAAAGAAGGTAGTTCAGTTATTGAATCAAACAATTTTAATGAGGGAACAACCATTGCATCAGTTGCCGATATGGGTGAAATGATTTTTGATGGAAAAGTTGATGAAAGCGAAGTGGGAAAAATTCAAACGGGTATGGATTTGGTTTTAACAGTTGGTGCAATTGACAATAAAAAATTTACTGCAAAATTAGAATACATAGCACCAAAAGGTGTAACAGAAAACGGTGCAATACAGTTCCAGATAAAAGCTGCTATTAAGATTGATACCAGCGCATTTCTTCGTGCAGGTTATAGTGGCAATGCAGATATTATTTTGCAAAAGAAGGATAGCGTAATGGCTATACCTGAAAGCTTAATTACTTTCAGTAACGATAGTGCTTATGTAGAAGTAGAAACTGCACCACAGGTTTTCGAAAAACGTTTAATCAAAACAGGATTGAGTGACGGCATCAACATTGAAGTTTTATCAGGCCTTTCAAAAACAGATAAACTGAAAATGCCGCAGACATTTGATGATAATGGAAAAGAGAAATAGGTTTTTACAAGGGCAACCTTTGTTTGTTTTTATCAGGTTTCTCCTTTGAAAATTTAAGTTGTTTACTTTGCAGAGAACAACACATAAATATGCAGACAATACCGGTTACCAATTTTGATGAGTTGCAAAAAATTCTGAAAAGAGAAAAAGTGTTTGAACGCTTTGGCATTAAGAGAATTGGGGTTTTTGGTTCTTTTGCAAGAGGGGAACAGTTTAATGATATTGATTTACTTATTGAAGATGATTTGGACTATTTTAAAAGAACGGATTTAAAAAAGGTTCTTCAAAAATTGCTTCAGACAAAAATTGATTTACTAGTAAAAAAATATGCTGAACCTATAATTCTTTTTCGTGCACTTAAAGATGTAAAGTATGTTACCAAAGACTAATAACGATTTGGTTTTTCTTTTACAGATTCTTGAAGCAATCACCAAAATCAATATTTATTCAAAGGATTTTAATGATGCTGAAACCTTTTATAAAAGCAATGATCAATTAAATTTTAATGGAAGCCTTCTTTTGATAGCTAATATTGGTGAGCAAGTAAATAAAATCAGCCCTGAGCTAAAAAAGAATTACCCTGAAATGGAGTGGAGTAAAATAAAGAAAGTGAGAAACAGAATTGTTCACGATTATTCAGGTATTGATTCTGAAATAACTTTTTCAATAATCAAAAACGAATTTCAACCTCTTGAAAATTATATCTATGAGATTCTTAAAACTGAAATTCAAAAAAATAATTTTGATAAGCAGGAAATTGAAATAGCCCGTCAAAGTGATTTTTACAGGCATGTTAAATTTGAAACTTTTATTCCTCAGTGAATTTTTGTTTTCAAAAAATGCGATGCCCGATTTTTCTAATTTCCTAAATTACATTAGTCCCTCACCACACGGCCATTTATATTTTCAGCAACTTCGCATAACTCATCATACCACTCTTTGCCATACTTGCGTGTAAGTGAGTCTTTCAAAAATTTGTAAACGGGTACTTGTAATGATTCACCAAGTTTGCATGCTGCTTTGCATACACTCCACTTTTCATAATTAACTGCATCGTAATCTTTGTATCTGGTAATGCGCACCGGGTAAAGGTGACATGATACAGGTTTGCGCCAATTTATTTTTCCATCAAGAAAAGCTTTTTCAATACTGCATTTGGCTATTCCCTTTTCATCAAAAACTGTGTAAGCACATTCTTCAACTTCATTTATAAGTGGCGTTACATATTCGCCATCGGCATCCACTAAATAACGACCTTGTTTTTTAATTGCTTCTTTGCCACGCTCCGTTAAGTATGGTTCTACTTTATCATAAATATCATCTATGATTGAGAGTTCACTTTCATCCAGCGGTGCGCCACTAACACCGGCAATGCAACACGCACCTTTGCATTTTTCCAAATCGCACACAAATTGCTTTTCGATTACATCACGGGATACAAGGGTGTTTTTTATTGCTATCATTTTTGGGTAATTGGGAATTGGGAAATTGGGGTAAATTTGAAATTAGAAACTGGCAGTTGGAAGTTAGATAATTGAATCGAAAATATTACACTCAATAAACACGATTATTTTATTTTGTATTCCTCAAGTGTTCATTTTTCCAACTCTTCAGGTCATCAATTGAAAAGTTCTTTTTATCGAAAGCCAAATCAGCTTCTGTTACTGCTCTTTTTGATAAATAATCTGTGAGTAATTTTTTAATCTCTAACAATTCTTCATTGCTGTTATGACTTTCAAACAACTTCAAAATTTCAATTTGTATTTCGTTTAATGCAGGCATCGTCTTTTATATTTTCACAAATTTACGCAAATCATTATGTTTTCATTGTAACATTAAACCACAAGCTGCAACCCGTTTCTACCGGTCTCCGCTTTTCTTACTAAACGCTAACGGGTTTGAATTTATTTCTTCTGATTCAGCACGTTTATTAAAAATGTCAATGGCGAGATAAACTGCTTCCCGAAATGAATCTTCGCTTGCAATGCCTTTGCCAGCTATATCGTAGCCTGTGCCGTGATCGGGCGATGTTCGTACAAATGGCAAACCGGCAGTAAAATTTACACCGCTGTTAAATGAAATTGATTTGAAAGGAATCAATCCCTGGTCGTGATACATGCAAAGAATACCGTCAAATTTTTTGTATTGACCTGAACCAAAAAAACCATCAGCGCTAAACGGACCCGTTGCAAGTATGTTTAAGTTTTGGGTTTCTTTTATTGCAGGGGCGATGATTTCATTTTCTTCTGTTCCTATCAGGCCACTATCACCTGCATGTGGATTTAATGCCAACACCGCTATTTTAGGTTTACGAATTCCGAAATCTTTTTTCAGTGATTCATGCATCACCTTAAGCTTTGCAAGGATTTTTTCTTTGCTGAGTTGTGATGCAACATTTTTTAACGGTGTATGACCTGTTACAAATGCAACCCGCATAGCATCGCTCACGAGCATCATATTAAAATTTTCTGCTTTGGCTTGTGCAGCAAGGTATTCTGTATGCCCGGGAAAATCGAAACCATCCTGTTGCATATTTTTTTTGTTGATAGGTGCAGTAACTAATACATCCACTTTTTTTGCAAGCAAATCAGTAACTGCACTCTTTAATGAAAGAAAAGCATACTTGCCGCCAATCTCATTTTGAATGCCGAAGTCATTTTTAATTTCTTCTTCCCAGCAATTAATCAGGTTAATTTTTCGGAGAATGATATCATTATTACTGCGAATGGTGTTATAATTAAAATCAGCAAGGTTGAGCGCCTTCCGGTGAAACGAAACTGTTTTTGCCGAACCGTAAATTACAGGCGTGCAAACCTGCATCATGCGGGTATCACTGAATGTTTTCATAATCACCTCAAGCCCGATACCATTCGTATCGCCAATGCTGATGCCTATTTTTACTTGTCCTTCTATATCTGCCATAAAGCCTAGTTATTCCGCAAAGGCGGAAAATGTTTAGTTGTTATTATTTATTTTCAAACTTACTCACCAATAATTCCCAATTCCCAATTTTCCAATCACCTCTGCGGGCAAAGTTAATTTTATTGTTTTAGTTTTGCCGCCTAATAGAATTTGGAAGACAGATTGTATCAGACACCTTTTCTGGTGTCAGATACATTGCAGAGAATGAATCGCAAATTGGCAATGGAAACCGAAATAAAATCTTTCAGGAATATTAGGACAAAATTTAAAACTCAAAATTCAAAATTCAAAAAACTATGGTAAGAACAGGAACAGCCAATTGGCAAGGATCAGGTAAAGAGGGCTCAGGCACTGTGAGCACTCAATCAAAGGTATTAAACAATAATCAGTATTCATGGCAATCGCGATTTGCAGAAGGTATTGGCACCAATCCCGAAGAATTAATCGCAGCCGCGCATGCAGGATGCTTCTCAATGAAACTTAGCTTTGTGTTAGGCGCAGCAGGTTTCACACCTGAAAGCATTGACACAAAATGCAGTATTACTTTAGACGATGGATCAATTACCAAATCGCATCTTGAAGTTGCTGCTAAAGTACCCGGCATTACAGCCGAAAAATTTACAGAATGTGCGGCAGAAGCAAAAGCAAGCTGTCCTGTATCAAAATCAATTAAGGCAGAAATTACAATTGAGGCAAAACTTCTTGAATTAGTTTCATAAAAAATTCAATCCTTTAATTTAAAAAGCCAAAAGAACCATGAATAGTTCTTTTGGCTTTTTTTTGTAAAGACAGTTCAGAAAATCTATCAACTTATTTTTCAGCCTAAAGCGAAATTAAAAATCCTTTCAACTGAATTTTAATTTCGTATGCATTTTTGATTTGCAACTTTTAAAACTTCAGCTTTTTTGAAAAATATATTGTTCTCAACACTTTGTTAATACAAATTATTGTTTTTATTATTGTTGTTTCAACAAATTCACTCCTCATTAAAATAATGACTGTTGGATAAATTTTTTTCAAAACAATAGTTGTACGATCATTATCAATAGTATGCTTAAAACTGGATAAATTTATTTAAATGAAAAAACCTTTCCCGATGCATCGGGACAAACCTTAGTAGAAAATAATAACACACATATCAAAACCTTATTACCTTATTCTTACTATCAGATAAAATTAAGGTAATAAGGTCGGCTTATCGGGCTGCATTTTTCTACTAAGGTTTCAGAAAAAAATAAGGTTTTCTACTCTCAAATTATTTACTTGTTCATGCCTTTGCTGAATAATAACCGGTTTAAATATATAGTCTCTCACATCTAACACAGGTAAACAATGATTAGAAATTATACTTCCTCTTTAATGAAAGTTCTTATTGCAGTTTTTTTAAGTGCTTTTCTTTTTAAACCGCTTCATGCGCAAGTCAATACCAATACTGAAGATATTATTCTTCATATCGAGCATTTTAATTTTGAAAAACAGTTTGATGATGTATCGCAACAGCTTTATAATTTTAAAGGAACTAAGCTGGTAGGATATTGCAAAAGCCTTGATGTGCTTATGTTTAGAATTAACCGCAACATTCAGACTGATGACACAAAAATGTTTGAAGCATTAAAGAATGCAGGATATTTATTCCAGGTAAAAGAAAATGCAGGCATTGAAAAAGTTCAGGCTGCCTGCACTGATAAAAAAGAAAATAATAATAGTAATAATATTCAGAAATGATGTTTGAATTATTTAAATCCCAAAAAGAATTATTACGGAATTTTTAAAACAATCAAGACATGATAAAAAAATTACTAATCATTTTATCATTGATATTTACCCTTTGCATTAATCATAAAATTAATGCGCAATGTTCAGGCGGAGTTGGCGCTGGCAGTATTACTCCTACTGCAACCTGGCAGTCAACCGGTACAGGGAATATTGATGGTGGAAAATACAAGAATTTTGCGGGTACTGCCGGTTCGACTTATTACTTTTCTTTTTGCATTGCCGATGGAGGTTTGTCATCTTATGATACTCAAATTACAATTTTAGATGCAACAGGAACTTATGTTGGTGCCGGTGGCTACAACGATGATTTTTGCGGTCTTCAATCTTATGTTGCATGGACTTGTCTTGCAAACGGAACCTATAGAGTATTAGTTAATATGTACAGTTGTGCCAACCAGGCCAATATGGGACGGCTTATGTATCGTTTTGATGCTCCGTTATTTTGTCCCGGTGGTCTTGGAACAGGTGTAACCGCTGTGGCTTCGTTGCCTTATTCATCTGGGTCGGGAACTACCTGTGGAAGTGTTGACAACATTACAGCTACAAACACATCAGTATGCGGTACTACATTTTATTATGGTGGCGAAGACAGGGTCTGGACTTTCACTCCTGCAATTACCGGCACTGTAACAATTAATCTTGATGCCCCGGCTGCAACATATACAGGTCTGATGCTGTATGATGGATGCCCGTTAAATGGACAGGGCGGCAATTGTGTTGATTTCAATCAAGGTTTTGCCGGTAGCAAGACGCTTACGGTTTGTTTACAGGCAGGTGTTACTTATTATTTAATATTAGATAGCTGGCCAACTCCTATATGTAATCCTTATAACAATTTAAGTATATCGGCACCGGTACCTGCCGGTGCTTGTAATCTTGGAACAGGACAGGTAAATGTAACGCTGCCTTATTCAAGCACCGGTAGAACAACATGCGGTAAAGTTGATGATTTAACATCCATCAACACAGTTACTTGCGGTAGCATTTATTATTTTGGTGCAGAAGATGAGGTTTTTGTTTTTACACCATCTGTTTCGGGCAGCATAACTATAAATCTTACAAGTACAAGTTCATGGGTTGGCATAATGCTTTACAATAGTTGCCCATTAGTATCAAGCTGTTCGGGTACACCCGGCACTTGCGTTAATAATGCACAAGGCTCAGGAGGAAGTGAAAGTTTGTGTGCTAATGTAACTGCCGGTAATACTTATTATTTAGTGGTTGATCAGTTTGCGGCCCCGTACTGTATCCCAACTTATAACATAAGTATTTCTGCTCCGTCAGGCGCTGCTGTAGGCATTACGTGTGGAATGCCTGTAATTGTTGCTTCACTGCCTTACAGCGCGAATAATGAAACAACCGCTTGTATGGGAAATGATTATTCAAATGCAACAACAGGATCGTGTGGCACTTTATATGAGTCGGGTGATGATAAAGTATATCGTTATACAGCCACTGTGCCTGAGTGTATTGCAATTACACTAAGCGCGGCAAGCGATAATTTAATAGGATACCAGGTTTACAGTGGTTGCCCCGGCAGCGGTGGAACCTGTATCGGGTCAAATGGCGGAGCTACATCAGGAACCCTAACTGGTAGCGTAACCTTAACAAGTGCCGGCACTTATTACATAATTGTTGACTCATGGGCGCCACCAGCGGAAGTAAGTTATAATATTATTATTCAATCGTTGGGTTCGGGCGCATCTAATGATTTACCCTGCAATGCTGTTAATCTTCCGATCGGTGTATATATGAATGGCAATAATAATTGTTCAGGTTCATCAGGCGAGCCTGCAGCACCGGGTTGCTGGGTTACTCCTAATAATCGCAATACCGTTTGGTTTTCTTTTACAGCGCCTTCTAACCAGGTTACTATACGAACAGTTACCGGTTCGCTTCGTAATTCACAGATGGCAGTTTATTCAGGCATCTGTGGCGCATCAATGACTTTCATAGGTTGTGATGATGATGCTCCTGCCTGTGGAACAACTCCCAATTATATGTCGCAGCTTAACCTCACAACACTTACTGCAGGTACTACTTATTACATTGCAGTTGACGGATACTTTGATCTTACAGGAAGCTTTGGTATAGTTGTAATTGACGGCCCTCCGGCAAACCTACCTCCTGTTTATGGACAGGAATGTGGAGTTCCGAATCCTGTTTGCAACCAGGTAATTACAGTCGGAGATCCCGGTTACCAGGCATTTGGAAGCAGTTGCGATTTTCCGGGTGGTGGAAGCAACTGTCTTTTATCAGGCGAAAGAGGTTCTGCATTTTATGAAATTCAAATTGCCAATAATGGCTTTCTTACATTTAATATTATTCCATCTGATTACCCGGGTCCATTTGTTGGTGATGAAACGGATTATGATTTTGCATTATGGAAAATGAAAGATGGTATAACAGGAACCATTATTAATACATGCACTTCCATTTCAGGGGGTGCTCCTCCGATAAGATGCGATTACAGCTACCTTGGCGTTACCGGTCTTTATGGCACAAGCACAGATGTTGCTCCTCCCGCGTACTCGCCTTCATTTGATCCTTCTTATGATCAACGTTTGGCTGTAAACGCAGGTGATATTTATCTTTTGGTGGTGAGTAATTTTGAAAACAGCACTTCTGGTTTTACATTGGATTTTGGGGCGACCTCACCTGTAAATTATACGCCAAATCCCGGCTATGTAGTTTGGAGCGGTGGAATAGATAACGATTGGTTCAAGGCTCCTAACTGGGGTGGTTGTGCAATACCAAGTTGTAACATTGATGCTGTTATTCCTCCTTCATCAGCTAATATGCCTGTTATAAATGCTGCAGGTGCGTTTTGTAAAAGCATCACAATAAATCCTTCGGCTTCATTAACTATCAATTCGGGCTACTCATTGCAGCTATGTGGTAATTATACCAATAATGGTTCTTTCATCGGGCAGAATAATTCAACAGTTGTTTTTAATAACGCCAACATTGCGCAAAGCATGAATGGCAATATGGTTGGCGGCTCATCATTTTATAATGTAACCGTAACTAAAACCGGTAGCGTGGTAAACTTGAATCAAAATGCTGACATGCGAGGAACATTTACCATTTCAAATGCAACGAGCAACTTTGATGCTACAGGAAAATATCATCGTGTAGCAGGTAATTTTTTAAACTCTGGAAGTTACATTTCAGGAGCAGGTGGCACTTTAGAATTATATGGCACTGCTGCTCAGAATTATCAAAACAGCGGAACCATTAATAATCTTACCATGAATCATACCGGTGCCGGTGTAACATTATTAACCAATGCTACACTTGGCATAAACGGAAATCTTTTATTAACCAATGGTAAAATTATCACCACGCCATCCTTTGAAGTTATAGTTGGTAATCGAGTTTCATCAGCCTGCAACATTGGTAATACAGCAAGTTATGTTCAAGGCTTTTTGAGAAGATACATTAATGCAACGGGGCCTTATGATTTTCCTGTGGGTCATGTTGCTGCCGGCTATCAACGTGCACAGATAGAATTTAAATCTGCAACCACCATTGATTATCTTAAAAGCAGTTTCGACCCTTACGGTGCTGTGCCTCCAGGCATAGGTGGAAATGAATGTGGGATAAGTTACACTCAACCTGCACTGAATAATGGTTACTGGACAATAGCTGCTTCACCGGCTGCCAATGCCGGCAGCGGAACTTATGATGCTACATTATTTAATCTTGGTTATTCCAATGCTGCCAGTGGATGGACAGTGATGCGAAACCCTGGTGCAGGCTGGAACTTGGTTAATGGAACCTGCACAGCATGCCCTGTAACTGCTGCAAAGCGATTAAGCATGAATGGATTTGGCACTGGGTCTTCTACCTTTGGAACTGCACAGGGCCCATCTCCTCTTCCGGTTCAACTTTTAAGCTTTGATGTTTATCCCCTTGAGCGAACAATTTTTTTAAAATGGAATACTGCAAGTGAAACTAACAGCGATCATTTTGAAATACAACGCACCACAAAACCTCCTGCTTTTGTATCCATAGCTCAACTACCCTCAAAAGGCGGAGCAAATATTATTTCAGATTATTCTTGTGAAGATAAAAACGTTGAGTTTGATAAAGAATACTATTACCGATTGAAACAAGTGGATAAAAATGGAAATTACGATTACTCGAAAACTGTTTCAGCTAAGTTGAATAGTGAGAGTGGCATTTTTAATGCTCTGCCTAATCCATACTCCAACGAAATTATTATAAGTTATAATCTAAAGGAAGAAGAAGATGTTCATTTAGAAATATTGAATGAACTTGGACAAATCATCCGGGTTATTCAAAACGGCAAGCAGGGCAAGGGATTACACCAATATGAATTTAGCGCTAAAAAACTTGGATACACTGCCGGTGTTTATACCGTGAGAATGATTAAATCAAAAACTGTTTATTCAAAATTGATCATTGAAAGATAAGCGGTTTGAAAAATAATGAATGTTGAATAGAGAATAATGAATAATGAAGGATAGGAATATTAAAAATTTAAATTCATCCCGAAGTATCGGAACATCCCAAACTTCAACATTCGATATTCATCATTCATTATTTAACATTTGAATAGTTTTTCGGGGTGTAGCGCAGCCCGGTAGCGCGCCACGTTCGGGACGTGGAGGCCGAAGGTTCGAATCCTTTCACCCCGACTTAAAGTTTTCTTTTTTTATTTTGCAGTTCTGTTGGCCAAATCTAAGGCTGTTTTGAATAAATTATTTTTACTTTTGTGCATCACTTGCTCCGTCACGGGAGCAATTTTTATCTTAATTCTAAACGAAAAAATTAATTACAATAAAAATAGAGCCGTAATGGAAAATAAAGAATCAGGTAACCTGAACAGCAATGGAACCGATCATAAGTTGGAGGTGGATGAGGTAATTGCTGCAGAGGCCGCTACTACAGAAGAATTTAATGAGATGATTGCGAAAGCGTCTGAATCGGTTGCGGAAACTGCATCTGAAAGTAATCTTGGGCATGAAGAACCCACAGAAGATGATTTGGAATCAATAGATGAAGGCGGAAAAATAATGCAGGCCGAACAAAATATGGAAGCAGCCGGGGATTTTATTGTCCCGGAAAATGAAACTGAATTGCCTTCAAACGATGAATCAGAAATTTCTGAAACAGTTACAGATATAGAATCTATTGATGAAGGTGAAAAAATAATGCAGTCTGAACAAAATAATGTGGATGCGGCCCAGGATTTTACTGCCACAGAAAATGAAACGGAAATAGCTGCAAGCGATGAATCAGAAATTTCTGAAACAACTTCAAATGTGGAATCTACTGATGATGCCTCGAAAATAGTTCAGGAGGTGCAAAATATAGAAACAGCCCATGATATTATTGCTGCAGAAAATGGAACTGAAAGCAATGAAACTGAAACTAAACCTGAATCATCTGAAAATTCTGAAACTACCACTGATGAAGAAGCGCATCATGAATTGATCTTACAACAGATAGAAGCGCATACAGAAGAAATTGCCGACCCATTGGAAAATTATGAGTCAATGGGAAAGGAAATGCTGATTGAAAAATTATCGGCATTGCTTGAGCAGGATGATGTTGCAGTAAATAAAAACAAAGCTTTTGCTATTCGCGATGCATTTGCAAAAATTATCACACAGGAGCGAAGCGAAGCCCTCGCTAAATTAATTGAAGAAGGCGGAACCAAAGAAGATTTTGAAAAAACAAAAGATGAGAAGGAAGAGCAGTTCAATCAACTGTTTGACAGGTACAAGAAAAAACGCAATGAACAGATTGATGCTGCTGAGAAACAAAAAGTAACCAACTATGCTGCCAAGCAGGAAGTTCTGAATCAATTAAAAAATCTTATTCAGAATGAGGAGAACATGCAGAAGGCATATTCAGAGTTTAACGAATTGCAAAATCGCTGGCGTGCAATAGGCGCAGTGCCTGCAAATCATGTGCGTGACCTGCTTCTAAACTATAAGTTATACGTTGACCGTTTTTATGATTTTGTAAAAATCAATCGCGAACTACAGGCTTTAGATCAGAAGAAAAATCTTTTGCTGAAAATAAATTTATGCGAGCGTGCAGAACAATTGATGCTGGAGTCATCAATAAATAAAGCAATAGGTCAGATTAATAACCTGATGTACGAATGGAGAGAAACCGGACCTATAGCTCGTGATAAGAAAGATGAATTGTGGCAACGCTTTAAAGCTGCTGTTGACAAAGTTTTTGAACGCAGGCGCGAACACGAAGAATCACTTAAAGGACAACATGGAGAAAATCTTGAATTAAAAAAACAACTTATTGCAAGGCTCGAGCCATTCGCAAATGTTGTTTATGATAAGCACTCACAATGGCAGGAAGCACTTAAAGAAGTGATGCAGATCACTACAGAGTATAAGAAAATAGGACATGCTGCACGTAAAGAAAATGAAGAGGCATGGACACGCTTTAAAACATTGGGCGATAGTTTTTTCAAAAACAAAAACGATTATTACCAGTCGCGCAAAAAAGAAAACTCAACTAATGTTCAGTTAAAAACAGAGTTGTGCATTCAGGCAGAAGGATTAAAAGAAAGCACAGATTGGAAAGCAACTTCGCAGGAATTGATTCGCCTACAGGATGAATGGAAAAAAATAGGTCACATCTTTGATAAGCAAAATCAAAAACTTTGGACGCGATTTAAAACTGCCTGCGATGATTTCTTCACACGCAAAAGCACACACTTCTCATCAGTAGATAAAGAATATGATGAAAACTATGAAAAGAAAATTGCATTGATTGAGCAAATAGAAAAATTTGAAATGGGTGAGGATAATCAAAATAACCTTGACCAGATGCGCGACTTTCAGCGTCAGTGGACTGAGATTGGTCTTGTACCATTAAAGAAAAAAGATGAAGTTCAAAAACGTTATCGTGCAGCTATTGATCGTCTTTATGATAACCTCAAAATGGATGAGCGTGAAAAATCAAAGGTGCGTTTTACACAACGAACAGAAAATGTGCGCAGCTATAGCGGTGATTCAAGAGGCGGAGGCAGCCATAAAGGCGGAGCAGGAAAAGGTGAAAGTGTTATTGCAAATAAAATTCACGAACTCTCAAACGAAGTAACTATCTGGAAAAACAATATAGGCTTTTTCAGCAAGTCAAAAAATGCAGATGTGATACGCAAAGAGTTTGAAGAGAAAATAAATAATGCGCAAAGTGAAATTACTGCCCTTAAACAAAAGCTGAAAGAATTAAAAGAAACAGAATAAGCGAAGGCATTAATTCAAGGAATAAAAAGAGGTTCTTAAATTTAGGAGCCTCTTTTTTGTTTCATTAATCAGTGTCAAAAGAACTTGAACTATTCTCAATTATTGCTGTGGGATTTTGTGCTTTAACCAAGTCCTGAAGTTTGAATAATTCCTTTAACCCAACTTGCAGCTACTACCTTGTGAGACGCTTTAAAATGGGCATTTTATTTTTTTCGGGTGTTGTTTTGTGTACTACAGATTTTAATTTTCTGAAGGGTTTGTGTTTTGTAAACCGGTAATAGGTTGCTATTTCTCCTGTTGCAGGATTTGTTCGTATGGAAGCCTTGAAATACTGGGCGCAAAGGAAAATCCCCTATTTGAATAAAACAATACCCCCCTGTGTACTACAAACTTTTTTCAAATCTAAAATGCAGTAGTAGCAAGGGTTGTGAAATTCAAAACCCTCAAAATGTTAATAAATGATTGGGTTATTAACCGATTTGCTGCAAGTTGGGTTAATGAAATCTTTGGAACAAAGCTTAAAGATTTTTCATCATTGTTTGTGTCAATATAATTCATTTTCCAAAAATCCTTTTTATTAATTCCGGCCATTGTCAGCTTAATAGCCCTGATATTTTCTAATGGAACACTTTCTTCGCTGCTATCAGAAACAATGTAAACATAATTGTCATCAAATTCAATTGTCTTTAGTTTGAACAAATAGTAAAATAGAAAACCTTCGAAAGCAAAAATTAAAATTACCAAAAGAATAACCTGCAAATTAATCTGGTAATTTGAAATCGCTGTCAGCATCACAAATGGAATGCAAAGAAGTGCGAACATTTCAAATGCTAAACTTGTCGTAAGTCGTGTTTTCTCCATAATCTCAATTGCCTTGTATCATCATTTTCTAAATTATTCCTTCACCTCACAAACACAACGAAACCCAAGCCAGTCAGAAGGTTGTGAATAGTGTGCTGTAAAATTCAAATTGTTATTTGAAGTGCTGTCTTTCCAATTCATTCCCTTTGCAATTCCTTCTTCCAAAACCATTTCTGAAATATTACTTAAACGATAGATTATCTTTTTGTTTCTGAAATAACATGGTGAGACAAAACAAGTTGAATCTAAAACAGGAGAGGGTGAATAAAGTTTGTCTTTAAATTTAGTAAGAGCATATTCCCATTCCTCTTTGGTGGGCAAACGATAGTGTAGTTCTGAATAATATTGCCCTGCCTTTTTTGTGTTCTTTTTATTACGAGCAATTTGAAGCATTGCTATTTGGGTTCTCCATTCACAAAAAAGCTTTGCTGTTTCATAAGAAATATTAATGCACGGATAAAACTGATATTTTGCGTTTCTAAGATACAAGTAGGTTGTGTAAGAATTCCATGATACGGGCAACTGATAGTCTATCTTTATTTTGTTACTGTCAGGATTAGAATCGCAATAAATTTTTGAGCTAACTCGCCCTGCACCACAATCACCGCCAATCATTGAATCTTTATATGCTTTAAAACATTCAAGATTGAAATTGAAGTGTCTCATGTATTCTTCAAGTTCTAAACAGTTATTATTTACAAGCGGTGTAACATCAATGTAAATATTATCCCGCAGCCAAACTGTTCCGGGCGGTGCTTCCTTTTTTGTTTTTCTTCCATCATTTCCACTGAAAAAAAGGAAAAAAGAAATTAATGCTAAGAGTATGTTTCGATATTGCATTTTCGGATGAATATTTATCTCACACAATAATAATACTATTCTGTTATAGCTCATTTTTTTCTTGCGAATATCAAATCCAATTTTATACTTTTGATCGTTAAACATTTTTTAAAAACGAAACAAAATGAAAAATTTATTCGCAATGGCAATTCCCATTTTGCCCGGCAAAACAGAACAATGGAAAAAGTTCGCTAATGAACTTACAGGAAAGTACTATGATGCTTTTGTTGCATCCAGAAAAAAACTAAATGTTCATGAAAGAACATTTTTGCAACACTCTCCACAAGGCGATTTTGTACTCGTCACTCTTGAAGGAGATGATCCTCAAAATGCATTTAAAAATTTTGCGAACGGAAATGATGAATTTACAAATTGGTTTGTGAAAGAGGTGAAAGAAATTCATGGTTTTGATCTGAAGAATCCACCTCAAGGTCCTCTGCCTGAATTAGTGATTGATTCAAGGGAACAGGTAATGCACAATTAATTTAAAAGCATCTGTTTCTCCAAAACAGATTTGAAAAGAGGTTCTTAAAATACAAGAGCCTCTTTTTTATTTGTCAACTGTTTCAAAAAATTTGCACTTACAAACCGGGTGAGTGTTATTGCTTCACTATCTTATGTATTGATTGTTCTCCGTCAATAATTATTTCAAGAAAATAAATTCCTTTTGGCAGATAACTCAAGTCAATAGTTTTAATATGAATGTTGGTTAGATTTTTTTCATGCTTACTGAAAACAGTTTGACCAGGAATATTTTTAACAATAAAAGAAGCCTCTTTTATATTTTGTTTTTGAAAGCTGATAAATATTTTATTTGTGAAAGGGTTGGGTGAAGCAGAAGCTAAGTATTGCAAACCAATAAAGGAAATACCTGTAATAGTTATTACATTGGATGTGCCCTGGCAGCCGATAGTGTCAGTAACAATTACAAAATAATCTCCTCCTTGTGTTGGTACATAGTAATAGTTAGTTGCTCCTGCAATAATACCATTACTAACACTCCACCACTGATATGAAGCGCCCGGAGATGAAAATAAAGTATCATTGGATTGCATGATGGTTGCTATAGGTTGCTGGTACTCATTAATAAAACCGGGAATCATTAAAGTATCGCAACCCGCAGCATTACACGCTATAAGGGTAACATCAAAACTACCGTAGTTGTTATAACAAATATTGGTCGGGTTTTGTAATGTGCTTGTTGTACTATCTGCTCCGGGGAAAAACCATTGCCATGATATTGGATTATTAGTACTCAGGTCATAGAAGTCAATGCATTGCTTTTCGCAGAAGTTAGTATCGCTGCTCATCAAATTAACGAAAGGTGCAATAGCTGTAACTGATATAGTATTTGAAATTGCAGTGCATCCTGCAATATCTGTTACTATTACGTAATAACTTCCAACAGTTGGTGCAATATAATAACTGCCTGTAGCGCCAGCAATTATGCCTGCAGCAACATTGTACCATTGATAACTATATGCAGGTGTAGCATATAAAGTATTCATTGATTGTATAATAGTAACCGATGGTGGCGTAACTGATGTAATGAAACCGGGCATCACCAGGGTATCGCAGCCGTTCCCGTTACATGCTATAAGAGTTACATCGTAACTTCCGCTACTGTTATAACATACGCTTGATGGATTTTGCATGGTGCTTGATGCAGGAACTCCTCCGGAAAAAACCCATTGCCATGAAGTAGGATTGTTAGTGCTCAGATCGTAAAAGCCAATGCACTTGTTACCGCAAAAGCTGCTATCGCTGCACATTAAATTAGCAGCGGGCGTAAATGCTGTAATGGATATTATATTTGAAACGGCAGTGCATCCAAGGCTATTCGTTATTACAACATAATAATTCCCCAAAATAACCGGAATAAAATAACTGCCTGTGGAACCTGCAATGATGCCTGTTGCCACATTGTACCACTGATAGCTAAAGGCAGGCGTTGCATATAAAGTGTCGTTTGTTTTTGTAATAGTAACTGTTGGTGGCGCAACTGAATTAATAAACCCGGGCATCATTAACGTATCGCAGCCGCCACTATTACAGGCAATAAGTGTCACATCAAAACTTCCATAACTGCTATAACATACGTTAGATGGATTTTGAACTGTGCTTGATGAAGGAATTGCTCCTGCAAAAAACCATTGCCATGATGTTGGATTGTTAGTACTGCTGTCATAAAAGTCAATACACTTATTGCCACAGAAAACGGAATCGGAAGAATACATATTTACAACAGGAACATTACATGGAACCAAAGCAAGTACAATACTATCTGTAGCATAGCAGCCGGTATCTTCAACAGTAACAAAATAGGTACCCGCAGCAGTTGCAGTAAATGTTGAATTAGTAGAACCATTTTGCCACAGGTAAGAATGATGTGAGCCTGCATCAAGCGTGAATAAAGTTCCTGAACAAAACGAAGTGTCAGCGCCAAGGTTTATTACAGGCGGAGTAGTAATAGTAACAACATATAAAAATGTATCAGTAAAAAGTGCATAATACCTTATAACCTCTACCGTATAGGTTCCCGGTGATGAGTAATAATGTTGAGGGTTAAAAAAAGAGGAAAAATTATTTACCCCTGAAATAGGGTCGCCAAAATTCCATTGGGCGCCATATAAATTAGCAGTACCCGAAAGGTTGAAAGAAGCAGTATCGCCAAAGCATGTTTTTGTAACCGGTGGGGTGCAGGGAGTAATTGAAGGCGACAATTCAGCTGACGTATATAATCTTGCATTATCAAGAATAAACTCCGTACAATTTGAACAAATATGCCCCCAGTTTGTAAATTTAATTGTGTGCGAAGTAGAATTAGCAATAAACATAACTAAAAAAACTGTTCCTGTTCCTCCTGCCGGAGTATGCTTATACCTGAAATAATTATATCCAAATCCAACATCAACTGCACCTAATCCCGGTGCAGTATAATTTTCGCCACCTGCCCAAAACTCCAATATATAAGTTTTACCAGGCACTAACCCTGTAACAGTTTGCTGTAAACTTAATCCTAAACTACCGCCATAAGCTGCCGGGGTTATAGGATAACCAGGAGGAATACCTATTGTTACGCAACCGGAATCAACTAAACATGATGTATCATTACTCACAGGAGAACATGCAGTCGGAAACCAACTGCCCATGTAAACAGCCTTGGCCCCATCGGGAACCGCTGTCTGACTGCTGCTGAAAATATTTGCATAAGTGCTTACACCACCTCCCGTACATGTCCAACCTGTAATATCACATGAATAAGTGGTTGAAAGCGGACAAAAGACACCACCGAAGCCACAGCCATTTTCAAAACTTCCGTTCTGTAAAAGATTATTTACGTTTTCACTTATGGAATCATTCTGATCAAAACATTGAATGCAGATTACTTGTCCCATTGCATATTTGAAGCAAGAACAAATTGACAGAAGAATAAGAAAATACTTTTTCATGGAGTTTTAGTTTTCGGGTTAACCTAAAACGATGTTTGACTCCTTTTATAAGGATTGAAGTTGCATGTAATGATAAGTAAAATAACTTTTGGGTGAAAAAGAAAAGTATCAGGAAGTAACTATGATTCTATTAATGGAATTGATTAATAAAATAGTTGATCTCTTTTAATTGAAATGAAAAGCAGGCAAATTATCACTGAATCAAAATCTTTTTATAAAAAGTGTTTTGTTGTGTTTGCACCGATAGTAAATAGCAGTTTTTATCGAGGTTCAATTCTGCAATATTTAATCGCAATAATTTAATTCCTTCAGTGGTAAAAGTATTGCTGTAAATTAATTTGCCTTGCAGGTTATAAAGTTTCACAATTGCATTGTCCATGCCTGATTCGCTAACAGATATGTTCAGATAATCGTGAACAGGATTTGGAAAAACTGAAATGGATTCATTATGGTAGTTTTTGGTTTTGATAAAAATCACATTTGAATATTTTTCATTTCCATTTAAATCTACCTGGCGCAACTTGTAGTAATATAAATTGCTTTTAAGATTAGCATCATTAAAATTATAAACATGATTGGATGCTAATGAAGTTGCAGCCGGCACAAAACCAATCTTCTCAAAACTCTTTGAATCTGCTGAGCGTAAAACTTCAAACCCCTGGTTATTTATTTCACTTGCTGTAATCCATTGCAATAAATTTTCATCATTTTTATTTTCCCCTTTAAACGAAACCATTGATACAGGAAGCGGAGAATTCACTGATCCGGTAATTTCAAAATCATCAATGGCGCCTCCAGGTGCAGTTGCCGACCCGTCTGATTTAAACCTCACCCTAAACGCAACATTGCTGTTACCTGCAAGTGCAGAAATATTGTACTGGCATAAAAGATAACTTGCCTGCGTATTATTAAAAAATGCTTCATTAATAGGAAATGCAGTGGTGGTTGCATTATTTGCAAAATCATACCATCCTGCCGAAGTAGTAGTCGCAAGTGGAGTCCAGTTACTTCCTTTGTCTAAAGAATATTCTACACGCATTCCATCCCAACCTATTTCAAAAGAATTTTTGCGATATAATTTTAATGTATAAGCACCGGCTGCGCTTAAATTAAAATTAGGAGTCATTAATCGTGCATCGGTATTGTCAACATAATTACCTGCTAATCCTGTTACCCATGCATTGCTTCCGCTATTGACGCCATTTTTACCCGCAGTAGCTGAATTACCTCTTTGCCAAATTGTGCCACTGAAATTATCAGCACCAAAGTCAAGAGGATTAACATCAAAGCTGCCACCGTTAGCCGGTGAGTAAGGCGTTCCTCGATTAGGGAGTATTTGAATATAATTTGATTTTACTATTGGGATGTTTCCGTTTATAGTTAGCGTTACATTAAATAATCCCGCTGTAGTGTATGACTTGGTTGGGTTTTGCAAAGTAGAAAAAGTGCCATCACCAAAATCCCAGTTCCATGAAGTTGGGTGATAAGAAGCGTCAATAAATTTGACAGGTTTATTGGTGTAGGTAATGATCTTATCAGAAGTAAAATCGGGTGAAGCACTCATAAAAACATCAGTAGTAAAATTACCGCGTCCATGAGTGATTGCCATCACTAAACTATCAGAACTCCTAAACTGAAGCATATCCACACGCACATTTGCAAAGCCTGTATTTGATGGTGCCCAGTTAGTTGCCCCTCCATTAAGCAGGTCAGTTGACCATACGCCTAACTCTGTCGAAACCAAAGCCTGTGTATTAGTCACAGGACTGAATAACGCCCAACGTATAGGCATATCAGGCAGGTTACCTTCAACACTTGTCCATGTGGTTCCTCCATTTGTAGTTTCCCACACACTGTTTACACCGTAACTACTGTAAGTAACTAACAGGTGTGCATCGTTTCCTTTTTCAATTGCAATGCACGATACCGGAGTACCGGGCATTGATCCGCCTTTAATATTACTGGCAGTTGGTGTTCCTGTATTTGCATTATCAGCAATTACTACATTGCCATTGTTCAAACCAAAGAAAACACGATTTGATGTGTTGGGAGAAACTGAAATATGTGTAACCTTTCCTCCCCCAAATGCAGCAACAGCAATAGTTGTGAGCGCAGCCGATGCAGGGGCATTAAGCATTACATAGTAATCACCATTGGCATGACATGCATATAAATTATTATTTGCATCATCATAATCAGTCGGGTTAACAAACGAGCCGCTGTTATCAGCTGTTATAGAATTGAAAGACGCTCCTGTATTCGTTGAGCGGTAATAATTATTAAAAACATAAGATGAAAACTGGTACTGCGGCTGGTTTTGATCTATGTGACAAAAGCAACCATCACCGCCTGTTACCTGCACTGCTGAGCCTATGGCAGCATTGTTGGTTTGATTGGTTCCGTTATCCTGGGCACCGCTCATCATCTGGTTATTATGATAGCCCGGATTTAATGCACCGCCATAAAATTGAGTAACATTATAATTATCATCTTTTGAAATTATAGTTGGAGTTACTGCTGCTCCGTTTGTGCTGCGCCATATTCCGCCATCATTTCCAAAATATATTACACTTGAATTGCCTGGTTCATAGTAAACCAAATGCTGATCCGCGTGTACGTACTGATAACCAAAGCCTCCATACCAATGCGCAATTTGCGTCCAGGAAGTTCCTCCGTTGGCGCTCTTGAACAAATCAACCCCACCCACAATAAGAGTGTTAGAATTGTTAGGATCAACAGCAATGGCTAAATCATACCATGCCTGGCCGCGAGTCATGTCAGCGCCTACACCGCCATCGGCATCTGCAGGCAGGGTGCATGATGTCCAGTTAACACCTGCATCCACAGTTTTGTAAATGGCTCCAATTCCATTACCTCCACCCTGGCACATTGCATAAATAACATTTGCATTAGAGGGAGCACATGCTATCTCAACACGTTGAATTCCTGCGGTTGCAAATCCATTTCCACCAGTATTACATTTAGTCCATGATCCGGTATTTCCTGTTGCTGAATTGTAAACACCATCAGTAGAAAATATTCCTATGCCACACCAAATTGTTCCGTTGGGAGAAATTTCAACATCTGAGATTGAATTGCTTACTGAACCATTGCCGCTGCCTAATACCTGTGTCCATGTTGTACCGCCATTCTGGCTCCTGCGCAGTCCAGAGGTGGTTGCAGCATATACATCACCATTAGCTGCTATTGCAATCCGTTCCACATAATAAAAACTTGCATTATTTGTAGATGCCAATTGATTCCACGTTACACCACCATCAGTTGTTTTCCAAATTCCTAACCCGCGTATAGCGTCACCGTTAAACCAACCTTCGCCCGTACCAAAATACATTACCTGGGTGTTTGAAGGATCGTATGCAATGGATGTTATAGCAAGGTTACCCATGAGATCATTAACCGGAGTCCAGTCGGGCGATGCTGCGGTTATATCAGTTGTTTTCCAAAGTCCACCGCCTACACTTCCTGCCCACACAGTCTTTTTGGTACCATCGTTTGGATCAACCATTATTGCACGTGTGCGTCCGCCAACATTATTGGGACCTCTTTCGCGCCACACGATACCTGGAATTGCACCGGCAACTTTATTTACTGTTCCGGCTGAAGAAAATGATTGCGCATAATTAAAGGCTTCAACCAATCTATCGCGTGGTACAGTGTTGGTTGCGGGATCTTTCGTTAAGTCAAACTCTTGCTGCCATGCTAAATCCATACGGTCTTGCAATGGAATGGATGCTTCCATTGCTTCAAATTTTTCCTCTTCTGATTCTCCTGATTTATTTATTTTATGAAAAAGCATAACGTGCCCTGCGATGAAAAACGCAAATGGAAAAGCCGAAAAAAAGGATCGTAAATTCTTTATCATGGTTAAACTTATCGGGGGGCGGGGTATAAAATCAGTTTTAAATATAACATTTAATCCAATTCTAACACGAAGAAAGCCTTAAAGGTTTAGGTTAATTGGGTGAAGGGTGGTTTTTGGCAAACTAAAAATCAATTGGTCCTAACTAATAATTGCTCAAAGCCTATGAAGCCAACCTAATGGTTTTTTATTTCTGCCGATTGTATAGCACCCATTTTCAAAATGCAATTCAAAAATTTCGCGCGGTTTGCCAAAAATGTTTTGTTGAACAACTTCAATTTCATTTTCACTCACCTTACTTATTATGCAAACATGACCATAGCCTCCATCAAAAATAAGTATGTCGTTTACAGCAGGTTTTACTTCGCAGCCATTGGTATATTGAATGAGGTTGCGCTGCTTATTCAGTTCGCCCGATTTTAATTTCTTGTCGAAAAAGTCTTTTGCATTTCCCAATCCGTCAGGCATCTGGTGATGCAAATAATCATGATAATAACGTTTTATAAACTCAACACATTGCCATTTTTGTCCATAATAAAAACTATCTGCACTGTAATTGCGTCCATAACTTTTTGCAAAGTTGATTCCATTGTAATGAACAATTACTCCATTCAGTTCATCTGTTTTATCACCAATTTTTTTTTAAGAAAAATGAAATAAACAACAGCGCCTATTGCCAATAAAATGAAAACAGCAAATATTCTTTTTAGGATTTTATTCTTCACCTTCATTTTAAATTATTATTGTCCGATTAATAATATTACTCCTTCATAGATGTTCTTGTAGAATTCTCTGTTATGTTTAAAAATCAAAAAACCCGCATCAATTGCGGGTTTTTCTTTAGGGATAAAATATTAAACTTTTTAAAAACAAATTTTCTATCTGCTTTTAATTAACGACCAATTTTAAAACCCTGGCATGATCTGCACTTTTTATTTCAACTAAATAAACACCTGATTGAATTTTATCAAGTGATAATTTATAATTGTTTTCTCCTTTTTGAGAGATGCCATTTTTCATGATTAGTGTTTTTCCCAAAATATCATTCACCTTAATTATAAATGGTAATTCATTGGTGGCATTAAATGAAACTGTTACCTCATCACCAGCAGGGTTAGGATACAAAGTAATGTCAATTGCATGTTCGTCAAATTCCCGACAATTAAAGGTAATTGCCATAGTTTTATAAGGACTCGAACCGCACGAATTATTTGCCCTTACTTTCACATTGCCTGCAGTGGTTTTATAATTGACAGTTATAGCGGAGGCAGTGGTTACCAGTGAAGCAGTGGTAGATGTCACAACACCGTCATTGATTTTTGATCCTACAGGTGCAAACCATGTATAGTTAGTTGCCGATGCCACAGGAACTATTGAGTAAGGCACACCAGCCTGATTTGCGCAAACTGTTGTTGCACCCGTAATATCACCTGGCATTGCAGGAATAGTTTTAACTGTAAGTAATCGCACTGCGCTTGTACCACAACCATTACCGGCAGTTACTTTTAAATTGCCTGTTACATAACCCGCACCAAAGTCCGCTGTAATTGAAGATGTTCCTTGTCCGCCTGAAATAGTTGCATTACTATTACTATTTGTCCAGTTATATGTTATACCGGCAACATTGGTAACAGAATATGGAACACCTATACCCCCGCAAACACCTGTGGTGGCTCCGGCAATAACACTTGGCACTGCCGGGTTATTTCTGAATATTTTGATTGCTTTATAAAGTCCCGTGCCACATATACTCACTGCAGCAACCTTTAATGAATCCGGTGCCACAAAACCATTTGTATAGTCTATAGTTGCCGAAGTTGTTCCTTGTCCCGAGCTAACAACTCCACCGGCAGGCGGTGTCCATAAGTATGATGTTGCTCCGGCTACCGCTGCAATTGAATAGGTTTTCGAATCACCGGGGCACATCTTTGTATTTCCACCGACTGACGTAATATTTCCCGGTTTAGCCGGTGCTGCGCAATTGGTAACGGTGGTTTGGTTGCTAATGGAATTAGTGCATCCGTTAACATCAGTATAATTATAAATTATAGTATATGGTCCGCCAATACCGGCAGCAGCAGGATCAAAAGTATTTCCTGTAATTCCTGTTCCGCTGAATGTTCCTCCGGGAGGTGATCCTACAAGATTTGAAGGGGAAGCAGATAATAGATAAGAACTGTTTAATCCACTAAATGAGACCACCGGAGGGCTGTTTACAGCTACGGTAACAGATGCGCTTCCCTGGCAACCTGAAACCGGGTTGGTAACAGTAACTGTATAGGTAGTGGTTTGTGTAAGACTTGCAATGGGGTTAGTAATACTTGAACTAAAACCCGAAGGATCAGATGACCATAAGTAATTATGAGTTGAAGGTGACAGCGAGTTGAATTGGATGTTCCAGTTTTGAATACGGCCAGTATCACTATTTGCAACATCTGTTACTTTAAGAATCCAGCTTCCATTTACGTTTCCGGTTAAGCTGCTAAGTGACTGGTCAGGAACAAATGTTCCGGTAAATGGTGCTGAGCCATTGCTGATAAGTGTTGTAGCATTGGTAGCAAAAACAGTGTTAATGAAGTCATTACCACTTCCGCCACGCTTGTTACTCAACATAATCTGGTTGCCAGATGGTGAAATGAGATAAACAATTAAGTCAGCATCATAAGTATGAGTAATATTTAACTGTACTTGTATAAAAGTGGAAGGCGTAAGCGTAGCAGGATTAATACCACTCACAGTAACAGGCGATTGTACCCCCGTGGCATTATTGTCAGGAATAAAATATTGATTGTTATTTGAAAATGTAATGCTGCTTGCAGTTAATGAATCTCCCGTAAGGACACTGCTTAATTGCGCCTGCCCCTGCGAGCATAACGAACCAGGGGTAGCCGATGTTGTAACATTAAGTGCGCTGGCAGTAACTTGAACAGGCGCTGATGACGAAGGACAACTGCTCGTGGTATTAACAGCTACCGTATAGGTTCCGCTGGTGGTTACTGTAATATTTTGTGTAGTGGCGCCATTGCTCCATAAATAATTTGATGCTGCTGTTGAGGCAAGTATTACGCTACTACCCTGGCAAAAATTAACCGGTCCGCTCGCTGTAATAACCGGCACGGTACCTTGTTGTTTTGTAAGCGTAATGGGTACAGCCATCAGGTTATTGCTTTCATCAGACTCCAGGAAATAATTGTAAGGATCTAAATTAACCACTATGAAATAATCTCCATTACATATACTATCGGGCAAATCAACCCACATGCCATCAAGATTCTGGTAATAAATATCTGTAAATCCCGAACTGATGCCTTGCACAACAGCAGAGCAGGAATAAGATCCACCTCCCAAACCAAAATTCGGAAAACTATCGTTGGTAAGTGTTTGGCCATTACTATTAACACAATGTCCATTATAGTAAGAACAAGTTCCGTAATCCATAAGGCAAAAAGCCAGCTTCGCCCCCACAGCGTAAATGGGCCAGCTTAGAGGATTAGGATTTGATGTAGCTTTGCGCAATGAGTATTCGCCCCAATTATCCACATGCATGTGACCATGCTGCGGATGATAAGTCATGGTGCCTGCAGGACGATCGTAATAGGTCATTACATTACCATTTTTATGATAAACCCTTTGTGTAATTAAATTTTTAGGAAAGGTGATTCCATCAGGGCAAACGGGAGGCGCTGTTCCTATAAAAGTATCTGTACCACAGATATAAACATTAGTGGAACGCACTTCAAGTGGGCCACGGCCAACGTTAGGTGTGCTTACTGAAATTCGCAGCAATCCATCATTACTCCCATTACCTGATTGAGAATATTCTATCACCCCAGCGGTACCCGAAACCAATAAGGGTGGACGCGCCACCTTCATGTCAGGAAGTAAATCGCAGTCTGTTGAACCACTTTGTAAGCACTGACAACTGGTAGCATTAGTTGTACTGCATTGCGAATAGCCATGCAACATGCTTAAAATAATAAGAGCACCGGATAAGAAGATTTTTTTCATAGGGGTAACAAATTTAACTGTAATGGTGGAGATAGAAGATTTATAATTTAAACTTAAACATGGTTTGTTAAGTACAAAAGTAGAAATAAATTACAAGCAATCAATGTAATATTTTCAGAATTTGGTTACAAGCATTGGATTAATGCAACTTTCATCTTTGTCATCAATTTTGTTTGAAACACTAACCATGATATTTGTGCTATAGCGTTTGCAACTCATCACTTAAAGATTTTGTAGTTTAACTCATATTCTTACATTTGCCGTCCGCTTTTTAAAAGCAGGTAAATTTTGCTACGCAGTGGATAAGTTAAAGAAGTTTGAAATAGCGTTTGGAGGATTATCTTATGGGATACATCAATTTGATTTTGATGTGGACAACAGTTTCTTTGAAAGGTTTGAAAATGAAATAATACAGGGCGGCAATCTTCACGCTAAGGTTACCCTTACCAAGCAAAGTCAAATCTTAAAGTTTGATTTTGATATAAGAGGAACCATACATGTTGAATGTGACAGGTGCTGCGATGAGTTTGAATTGCCGGTTTTAATCAATGAGCAGATGCTGGTAAAGTTTGGTGATGAAGCGAAGGAGGAAGATATTGATGTATTTGTGATTCCGGTTAGCGAAACGCATATTAACATAGCACAGCAGTTGTACGAATATATCGCAGTATCAAAACCAATGCACGTTGTTCATCCCGATAATGCAAAAGGCGAAAGCACTTGTAATCCTGAGATTCTCAAAAAATTAAATCATATTAATGATGAGACCAAAGAAATAAAGGAGAAAACAGCCGACCAGCGATGGGATGTGCTCAAGTATTTCAAGAACTGATTCTGCTAATTGTAAATAATCAAGTAAATAAATATTCAAATTAAATAAGACCGGTTTTAGAATTATAATTCATCTCACCGGAAAAAAATTAAAGCAATGCCAAATCCAAAACACAAACACTCCAAGTCGAGACGTGATAAGCGCAGAACACATTACAAGGCAACTGCACCTACTGTAGCTGTTGATAAAACCACTGGTGAGCCGCACCTTTTTCATCGTGCTTATTGGCACGAAAACAAGCTTTACTACAAAGGTAAAGTGGTAATGGAACGCGAAGCATAATCCAGGTTTGTGGTTTATAGTTTGAGGTTTGTGGTTATCAGCCATTGATTACTCAATAAAACTCTAAACCCCAAACTACAAACCCCAAACTACAAACTAAAAACTATGCGCATTGGCTTAGATATTATGGGTGGTGATTTTGCGCCCGAAGAAACAACCTTGGGTGCTATTGCAGCGCAAAAGGAATTGCCTGCCGATGTTCGCCTGGTTTTGATTGGCGATGAAGCTAAAGCAAAGCAAATAATTGCAGGTGCAGGTGCCGATGCTTCTGTTTTTGATTTTGTGCCTTCTACCGAAGATATTGAAATGCACGAGCATCCTACCAAGGCATTTCAGCAAAAACCTAATTCGAGTATTTCTATTGGCTTTCATCTTTTGAAAGGTGGAAAGTTAGATGCTTTTTGCAGTGCAGGTAATACGGGTGCTATGCTGGTAGGTTCTATGTTTTCGGTTAAATCTATACCGGGTATTATGAGGCCTGCTATTTCTACATTGGTGCCCAAGGAAACAGGTGGTTATGGTTTGCTTTTAGATGTGGGCGTTAATGCCGACTGCAAGCCCGAAAACCTGCAACAGTTTGCTATCTTAGGTTCGTTGTATGCCGAGCATGTGATGCATATTAAGAATCCTAAGGTGGGTTTGATTAGCATAGGCGAGGAGGATGAAAAAGGTAATGCTCTTACACTGGCTGCCAACCAGCTTTTGAAAGCTACCAAGGGTATTAATTTTATTGGCAATGTTGAGGGCCGCGATT
Source organism: Bacteroidia bacterium (assembly GCA_039931675.1). Taxonomy (GTDB): domain Bacteria; phylum Bacteroidota; class Bacteroidia; order AKYH767-A; family OLB10; genus JAEUTH01. The sequence goes on from JBDTRM010000295.1 coordinate 29,191, forward strand.
TGTTTAACGATATGGCCGATGTGATAGTAAGCGATGGTTTTACCGGTAACATTATGCTAAAGCTGGCTGAGACTTTTTACACGCTGCTCCAAAAACGTCATATAAAGCATGAGTATTTTGATAAGTTCAATTACGAAGGTTATGGCGGCACGCCCATACTTGGTGTTAACTCTACAGTAATGATTGCACATGGCATAAGTAACCACCTTGCTATATGTTCAATGCTGCTTTTGACGAGAGAAGTGGTGGAGGCGCAGTTATCCCAAAAAATTGCAGCGGCATTGGCTTTGGTGCCGGCTATTGCGTAACCCGGGATAACATCCCACTGCCAGTGCGAGCTTTTAGCTCGTACTTTAGTTTTCAGCTAAAATTATTTTAGATTATAATATCACGAGCTAAAAGCTCGCGATAGCAGGGGTATTGACGGCCTGCGCGCACCCGTTGCCCTAAAGGGCTCCATCGCACCAGTGTGTTTTCTCCTGCAAAATTTCTATCGTCAACATAAAGCCCCTTTAGGGGTTTGGGGTTACGCTGCGGCAAATACCCTTCAGACGTACACTCCCGCGAAAGCGGTATTGACGGCCTGCGCGCACCCGTTGCCCTAAAGGGCTCCATCGCACCAGTGT
>JBDTRM010000296.1:0-37745 GCA_039931675.1 Bacteroidia bacterium
TCAACTTTTGCAATCACATCATCACCTGCACCATAAGCCTTGCGTTCAAAATCTAGTTTCATTTTAAGGTTGGGAAGAATTACATCCTGTACCTGTACTTCCTTTTCGAAGTACAATGAGTCAGGTTCATTCAATTGCCAGTTGGTGAATGCTTTTACTTTGTACATTCCGCCAACTGCTTCCTCATCCAATTTAAAATCACCGGCTGCTTTTCCGTTTTTCAGAATGAGTTTAATCTCTTTATCAATTGTTCCTTTGGGAGAAATAAATTGCACGTGAACAATATCACTTTGTTCAGAAGGTTTCATAGTTTGCGCATTGCGCACATAGGCGCTGAACCAAATATTGTCACCCGGCTCATAAAATGTTTTGTCAAACTGTAGATAAACTCTGTCTTGCGGAAGCTTTTCATTTAGCGCTGAAAAATTTTTCTTTAATGATTTGATGAAATCATTTTCTACGGCTTGCGTAAATACCGAATCAGCATGCATCATAGTAAAAACTAAAGCAGTTGCGAGGAATGCTGTTGCAATGAGTGTGATTTTTTTTGCTTTCATAATTATGGATTTTTTGAATTACATTGGTTAGATGCAATCATTAAAAAGATTCCATAAAAAAGTTTTGTTGCTGGCAATATTGTCTGAACCGCAGATTAACCCAACTTGCCGCTACTACCCTGTGAGGAGCTTTAAAATGGGCATTTTGTTTTTTTCGGGTGCCGTTTTTTGTACTACAGATTTTAATTTTCTGAAGGGTTTGTGTTTTGCCTTTAGAATGTCAAAATATTGTTTTAGTTTTTGATTTGGCTCTGAGCATTTGCGTATGCTGATGATTTTGTCATAAGTATTTTGTCCCGAAGTGGTAATCATTTTTTGTGTGTTTGCAATGCGGACTATTTCTTGCCAACCGCTATTAATTTTGTGTGCCTTTAGTTGATGCCGGATGGTGTTCACTATCCAGTACGCAAGTATTCCTAAGTGAAGATGGGCCTACTAACTTGGCATCGCTTCGCTTTTCTTTGTTGCGACCGCGTTGTGCCAGTGTGCTTGTTTGTTTGCGTCCTTCAAAATAGGTATTGGTCAAATCATATAGAATGATTTTATCTTGTAAGTCGAACATGTGATTGGTGCGGTTGGATAAATGTTTTTCTAACGGTGCCTTTATACCATACAAGTTGAGTGCGCCCTGATACAATTTATCTTTTGTCATCTGCTCTATGTTGTATCCGGTAAGTTCGCACACGGCAGAGTTTTCTTTTATCCATTGACTTGTTTTGAGTTCTGATGCCGGGTATGCTGCGCGGCTTATTACTTGTGTGGCAGCCAATTGTATCTGTGTTTCATTCCAGCCTTGCTCTCGCAAAAATTCAGAAAGTTGTAATTGATTCCACGTATGGTAACACATCCATTCTGTGCCCACTTCGCGCACATTAGTATGCTTGATGGTATCTACATCTATGTGCCGCTGCGCTTTGTCTGCCCAGTCAATATCAATTCGCTTTTCGTTTACCAATTGCTGCCATAGCTGCTCTGTCATCGTTTTTACAACAGGGTCGGCTTCTTCAAATAATGTTTCCTGTTTTTTGTATCGTGCATTCAAATAGGATTGTATTTTATTTAGTTGGTCAACACTCACCTGTTCTAAAAAACCAACATTCAATAATGTGCGATGGCATACACGTCCTTCTATATTTCGATAGCTTTCTACCAACCGATAATAGGTTGCTATTTCTCCCGTTGCCGGATTTGTTCGTATGGAACCCTTGAAATACATGGGTGCAAAGGAGAACACCTCATTTCAATAAAACAATACCCCCCTGTGTACTACAAACTTTTTCAAATCTCAAATGCAGTAATGGCAAGGGGTCATACAATTAAACCCCGCAAAATGTTCATGAATGACTGGGGTATTAACTGGTTTGCTGCAAGTTGGGTTAACTTTTTTGAATTTTTTTGCAACTAAAAAATGGAAACATTTATATCAGCATTAATAGGCGTTTCAAGACAAACCTGAACAGTAACGGATAGTTTTAAATTAGTGTTCATCATAATCTTATTTGTAAAAATATTTTTTTAACCATGCATTTGGGGGAGGTGCAGGAGTTGCTGGGGGAGTTAACCTTGGAAAATATTTTGAGGAACAACAAGGTTTAACGTCAAAATATCCCAGGCTTGTATTATCAAATGAAAATCCTTTTTGTTTTCTCATTCTATCAGAACTTTAAAATTGTACAATTTATTCGCGTCATTTAATTTCAAGAAGTAAATTCCTTTGGTAAATGCTGAAACATTTATTTCAATTGTTGTATTTAAATTTTCATATTCTTTTTCTAAAATCATTTGACCTATCGTATTGTAAATACTTATGTGCAATTTATCCTGTAAGATGTTTAGATTATTAATGTAAATTTTATCGTGAGCAGGGTTAGGAAAAATCATAACATTTGATTTTGAAAAGTCATTAATGCCGGTAGATGGTTTTTTACCATGCAATACCCTAAACCATGAGCCATTAAATTGATCATAGACATATATACTGTCTGATGAATAAAAATATCCGTGTTTTATATTTGGAACAACAACATGCTCAAAACTTGAATCGTAATGCAATACGTATTCATAACCAAACCATCCAACACTATCTGAAATAATTATATTATTTGTATCAGTAGGAGATGGGGTTACATACAACACATCCACTCCAATGATGTGAATTGAATTATGATATTCATCAACCATGCATGAGTAATTGCCCAGAAAATTATCTCTGAAGTATTGACATTTTCCCAACATCGGAATAAAAATAATTAAGAATAAAAAGGTTTTGATTTGCATTTTTTTAATGATTAGATAACTGTCTTCTCATGAACTCACGAGGCGGTGGTGTCAGATGCACTTAATGCAATGGTAAACTGAAAGAATAAAAGATATGCGGTTTTTTTTATCATGAGTATTGGGTTTACTTAAAATAAATATCTGAATCAGTTTTTAAGGAGTGAATTTCACTTCAAATTTAATAACATTTTGATTTGTCAAACCTGAAATGTCAATTTGAATTCGTACCAAATATTAATCATTTGGCAGTATCAGGTTCTAATAAAAAACCAACATTTTCATTTGCAAAACGCTGCAACATCACTAACCACATACTCAGGCACATTCCCTTCTTTATCATATTCATCGGGTGTTGATTTTCCTGTGCCTTCCATAAACAAGTGGTTCAGCTTATCGTATAATTTGAATTGCACATTTGGAAAACCTTTTAATTCTTTTTGCCACAGGTTGTAATCGGTTGTTGTTACCTGGTAATCGCGCGCGCCTTGCATGATTAGTATTTTACAGCTTAATGATTTTGCTGTTACGATCTGATTGTATGCTTTCAAAGCAAGCCAATAATTTTTCGGGAGACTTAAAGGCAATTGATACGGTTCAATATCTGATTCTTTGGTAAGCGATTTTACATTCAATACCTGCACCTGCAAATCGTCAATTGATTTTTTTGAATCAGCATTATTTTCTTTTAGTGATGATAAATATTTCACTTGTTCTAAAACGAGATCTTCTAAAGGTCGTGCATTACCGGCAAGTAAAATTATTCCTGCAACTTCACTGCTTTGCGCTGCAATGCGTGGAGCGCACATTGCACCAAGACTGTGGCCGCATATATATATGCGCGCAGGATCAATTGCCACAACTGATTTTGCAGTTTGAATTGCTGCCAATGCATCATCAATTACTTCTTCTTTAATAGTGAGATCATTTATTTGTGCAAAACATTCTGTTTGATATTGCCTTGTTCTTTTTTCATAACGCAACACTGCAATGCCTTTACTTGCTAAACCATAAGCGAGGTCTTTGAAAATTTTATTGGGGCCGATAGTTTCATCTTTATCATTTGGACCCGAACCATGCACTAAAATTACAACCGGAAAACGTGAACCTGTTTTGGGATAAGTAAACATTGCAGGTAAAATGTACTTACCGCTTTTTACTTCCATCGGTGTTTCAAACACATCTTCCTTTTTTATGTACGAAGGCAACATGTAACCTTTGCGCGAAACAGGCGGAACAAAAAATAATCCTGCAATTTTGTTTTTATTATTGATGGTTAATTTTAAATCGAGCTTTGCTTTTTCAAATTCCAATGTTTGATAAATGAAATCATACAATGAATCCTGCACAAGGTAAGGCTCGCCTGAACTTTTGTATGTACCACATTTGGTTTGCAATCCTTTCCAGATGTTTTCTAATGCAGTGCTGTTTACTTTTCCGGCAAGGTCCCAGTCAAAGTCTTTAAGGCATGATGAGTATTGCGCAGTTGTAAGATTTTTTGAAAAGTTTTTTGCGATTGCAGTTTTAACCGAATCGTTTTGTGCCTGCGTGTAACTAAACGTTAGAAGGATAATTAAAACTGAAAATATTTTTCTCATTGATTTTATTTGTATGATTCATTTAAGGAAAATGGGATGCAATACTGTCCGGTATTGTCATCCTGAGCGAAGCGAAGGAACTTTCTCCATAGGTAGCAGGTATTCCATTTGAAGAAAGATGTTTCGCTTCACTCAACAGGACAGTACCGTTGAGATTACGTCACGTTTCCCTTTTCAAAATACTCCTTCACTACTTTTGCTTTTGCATTTCCTATCACTGCAATTAATTGTTCTGCTGTAGCTTCTTTAATTCTTTTTACTGATTTGAATTCGCGAAGCAGGATGTCGGCAGTTGCTTTGCCAATGCCTTCAATTTTTTCCAATTCAGTTTTGATCAAACCTTTGCTGCGTTTATTGCGATGATGTGTAATGCCGAAGCGATGAACTTCATCGCGCAACTGCTGAATAATTTTTAATGTTTCGCCTTTCTTATCAAGATACAATGGAATAGAATCATCGGGAAAATAAATTTCTTCTAACTTCTTTGCAATCCCTATCACCGTGATCTTGCCGCGCAAATGTAGTTTTTCCAAACTCTTAATTGCTGAACTTAATTGACCTTTGCCGCCATCAATCACAATTAACTGGGGTAACTCTTGTTGCTCATCAATCATGCGTTTGTACCTGCGATAGATTACTTCTTCCATACTTGCAAAATCATCCGGGCCAACAACAGTTTTAATATTAAAATGACGATAGTCTTTTTTTGAAGGCCTTGCATCTTTAAATACACTCATGGCAGCCACTGCATCTGTTCCCTGCATGTTTGAGTTATCAAAACATTCAATGTGCTTTGGCAATTCTTTCATCCGCAAATCACTCATCATTAAATTAAGCAGCCGTTCTGTTTTATGTTCAGGATTCAGTTTATCGTACTGCTCTAATTTTTCTGTCATCGTATAGCGTGCATTCTTTTCGCTTAAATCGAGCAAATGTTTTTTATCACCAATCTTAGGAATTACAAACATTACATTTTCAAATTCCACATCGGGCATCACGTTTACCAAAACTTCTTTTGCATCCGATTCAAACCTTGTGCGCAATTCAGCAATAGCAAGTCCAATCAACTCTTCGGGCGTTTCATCTAATTTCTTTTTCAGTTCAATAGTTTGCGCCTGTATAATGGAACCATTATTTACTTTCATAAAATTTACAAATGCATTAGCATTTTCTGTAACGATTGTAAACACATCAACATTGCTTATAGTCGGACTTACCACAACACTCTTGCTCTTAAATTTTTCAAGAATTTCAATTTTGCTTTTAATTGCCTGTGCTTCTTCAAACTCATAATTAGTTGCATGATTTTTCATCACATCATAAAAATGATTGATGACTGAATTAATGTTGCCCTTTAAAATTTCCCTGATGTCAGCAATTGATTCATCATAATCGGCCTGCATTTGCAGTGCCTCGCACGGTCCTTTACAATTCTTAATATGAAACTCCAAACACACTCTAAATTTTTTCTTTTCAATATTTTCCTGTGTAAGATTAAGATTACAGTTACGCAGCTTGTAAATGGTTTTTATAAAATCGAGCAGCGTATGAATCATTCTTACTGATGGATAAGGACCAAAATAAGTAGAACCGTCTTTTATTTTTTTTCGTGTATAAAACACGCGCGGAAATGGTTCATTCTTTATAATAATCCACGGATAAGTTTTATCATCTTTCAAACTCACGTTATAGCGCGGCTGATGTTTTTTGATAAGATTATTTTCAAGCAGTAAAGCATCCTGTTCCGTTTCGGTAATGATAAATTTAAGATCAGCGATGGTTTTTACCAGCACGCGTGTTTTTGCATTTTCAAAAATATCTTTTGAAAAATAACTTGTAACACGTTTTTTTAAATTTTTGGCTTTGCCTACATAAATGAGCAAACCTTCCTTATTATAATACTGGTAAATCCCAGGATTATCAGGAAGCGATTTTAACAGTTGGTCTATATGTTCAGTGCGGAAAGCCATTTTTGTTGTGGATACAAATCAGGATTTAAATGAATTTTGAATATCGAATGATGAATAATGAATAATGAAGTAAATAAAACAATTCTGAATAATGAATTTGAGATAAAATGCTTTATTCAAAATTTTAATTCGCTATCGGTATTACTTTTTTAATTCATCATTCGAAATTCAAAATTCATCATTCATTGGGCGCCAAAAATAGAAAAGGCAAACCTCAGTTTGCCAAATCATTTATTAAAAATTTCAAATACGGAATTTATAACGTCATGGAGTGGGGTTCATTTAATTTGATTTTTGAATTATACCACTTCTGTAATCGCTCGCTTACATCAAATGGATTAATCAGCCGGATGCACTTGCAGGCCTGCGGCATATTTTCGCAATCGTTACAGTTTTTTTTAATCATCATATATCCTGCTTTTTCGCCTAATGGTGCCCAGCGACCGGGATGCACGGGGCGTATAGGAGCAAACAATCCGCAGGTATATTTATTAAGCGCAGCAGCAATATGCAACGGTCCTGTGCTTGCAGCCACCAATCCATCACATTCATTTATAAACGAAATAAATTCTTCTAAAGGCATTTTGCCTGTAATGTCAATCACGTGCGGTGGCAACTTACTTATCCATTCTTTCAGCATAACACTTTCATCCGGTGATCCTGAAATAAATATTTTGAATTTATCTTCCGGTAGCAACTCAATCAATTTAGCAAAATTAAAAACTCCCCATTCGCGCCCGCTGCCATGCGATTTAGGATGCAGGATCAAATTGAATTTTCTTTCATCAATTAATGCTGCACTATTTTGAGTGAGCGGTTTTATTTTATTGAAACCATAATAAGAAGGCAAAGCTTCCAAAGCAATTTCTTTATTGACACCAAGCGATTCGAGCAATGCAATGTTAAGCTGCGCTTCGTGCAATTTAGAATTTTTGCGACCCAGGTTAGGGCGCTCATTACAGGTAATCCAATGATATGCGCGATGTGAAGTGCCTATTCGCGTAGGTATGTCGGCATCTTTAGCCGGGTATGCAATTGACTTACGCGGAAAAACATGTACGATAATATCTGCATTTATGTTTTTTAAAAACTCCTGCCTGGTGGCTGACTTTTCAAATTCATCATACGACAAAAACTGCTCTATATGTGAGCAACATTCCACCACAGGTTTGGTATAATTGCGGGCGAGAAAATAAATCTTTGTACCGGGAAAATATTCTTTCAACAGGCCACACATAGGGAGGGTGAGCATAACATCGCCTATACCATCGGTACGGCTTATAATTATTCGCGAGGGATCGTTCATTTATTACTTGGGTTTAAAATGAACACTTTAAAAAAATAAAGTGGTTAAGCGGGTTGTCATTAATAATATATTTGAAGTAACGGTTACTGAGTCGTTGTAATTTATAAGCGAATGAAATTATTTTTTTTGAATCATTTTCGATTTTTTTGAATTCTCTTCCCACAAAAATTTAAGTTTTACATATTTATAAAAAGTTGCATGGGCAGAAATGCCACATACCACAAAGCCATAATAGCCATCTAAAAAACCCAACTGAATGAAATAGCTTTTTATGAATTTAATAAACGGTGCAAGTAATACATAACCGGTATTACTTTTCTCGCCACGATCGAAAGCCGCCTGTGCTGTTAAGTTGGTAAACCTATTGGCCTGTTGCACATGTTCAAAGATGCTGTAATAACTATAGTGCAGCAAATTGCCCTCTAATCTTATTACTTTTTCAGGCAACCAGTTTAAGTACTCATGAATGATACCCTTGTAAGCGGTTTTTGTCTTATCATAAAAACGGATTTTAACATCAGGATACCAGCCGCAGTGATGGATCCATTTGCCGCAATAGTTAGTTAATCGTTTAAACGATCCGAAAACCATTTCATCTTCTTTCTTTATTTTTTGAATAGACGCTGTAAGCTCAGCGCTAAGTGCTTCATCAGCATCAAGAGCTAATATCCAATTATACTTACAATTATCGGCAGCAATATTTCGTGCCCTTGAATAATTTTCCCAGGGCGCATAAATATGCCGCACACCCATCTGATCGCATATTGCAAGTGTGTTGTCGGTTGACCCTGAATCTAAAACGATAATATCATCGGCCACCGCCAATACACTTTCAATGCAGCGGCCTATATTCCGCTCTTCGTTTAAGGTGATGATGGTTACTGAAAGCTGGGGCATGGGTGCAAAGAAAAGAAATTGGTTGATTTGGAAATCGGGCAATAGGGTAATTTGTTATTGCAGATTAAAAATCACATCCATTAAAAATCCTAATTCTATATTTGAGCGGTTTATGATACTCACCGATACACATACGCATTTATATCTCGAAGATTTTGACAGCGACCGCGATGCGCTGATGCAACAGGCATTAGCGCAAGATATCCAACGGTTCTTTCTTCCTAATATTGATACAACTTCAGTTGACAGTTTATTATCACTTACTCAAAAATATCCGGCAAACTGTTTTGCTATGATGGGCTTGCATCCATGCAGTGTAAAAGAAAATTATGCTGAAGAACTTTCCAAAATAAATGAAACCTTAAACCTTAAACGAGAAAGCATTTATGCTGTTGGAGAAATCGGCATGGATCTATATTGGGATAAAACTTTTGTGAAGGAACAGGAGATCACATTCATTACACAATGTCATTGGGCTGATGAAATGAATTTACCAATCGTTATTCATTCGCGCAATTCAACTGATGAATTAATTGCAATTATTAAAAATCAGGATCATCTTCAACTCAAAGGAATCTTTCATTGCTTCAGCGGAAACCTTCAACAGGCAAAAGAAGTTATTGATCTTGGTTTTTATCTTGGGATTGGCGGTGTGGTTACATTTAAAAATTCAGGACTTGATAAAGTAGTGGAGCAAATAGATTTGAAGCATCTCGTTTTAGAAACCGATGCACCTTACCTTGCACCGGCACCGCATCGGGGAAAAAGAAATATTCCTGAATATTTAAAATTAGTTGCTGAAAAAATTGCTGCAATAAAAAATATTACCCTTGAAGATGTGGCAAGTGTAACAACTGAAAACTCAAAAAAGATATTTGGTGTGTAAAACCGTTGCAGGCGACTTAAGTCGCACCTGGGAGTTGGAGGCGACTTGCAGTCGCATCCGATTGAGTAACGGACTTGCAGTCCGCCAAATTAAAATTGTAAAGAAATAATGAATAAAATATTAATCATATACACAGGCGGAACAATTGGAATGACGCACGATACAGAGTCAGGCACACTTGCTCCATTTGATTTCGGAAAAATCTATGACCGCATACCTGAGTTGAAACGTTTTTCATGCAAAATTGATTTCTACACTTTTCATCCGTTGATTGATTCATCAGATATGCAACCTAAAAAATGGGCACTCATTGCACGACACATTTATAAGCATTATGATGAGTACATCGGTTTTATTATCCTGCATGGCACTGACACAATGGCTTACACGGCATCGGCATTAAGTTTTATGCTGGAGAATTTAAGCAAGCCTGTTATCCTTACCGGCTCTCAGCTTCCGCTCGAAGCGGTGCGCACAGATGCACGAACAAATCTTATTACTACTGTTGAAATTGCATGTTCGCAATCAAATATCGCTTCAAAAATAAAAGAGGTTTGTATATTTTTTGATGATCAACTTTATCGTGGTAACCGGACTGAAAAATTTACATCTTCAAAATTTGATGCATTTAAATCAGCTAACTATCCGCCACTTGCCGAAGCAGGAGTGGAGATTATTTATAACGGTGAATCATTTTTACAAGGGAAAAAAAGTTTGAAGTTTCGTGTGGATGAAAAGTTAGACGACAACATTGCCTTACTTAAATTATATCCCGGCATTACGCAACATTTTATTGATACAGTTTTAACCATTCCACATTTAAAAGGGGTGGTGCTTGAATCGTATGGTGCCGGTAATGCGCCAACCAACAAAGCTTTTATTGATTCCTTACAAAATGCCATTGAGCGGGGAATTGTAATTGTAAATGTATCGCAGTGCAGTGGCGGAGCAGTTGATCTCGGAAAATATGAAAGCAGCTTTAGGCTACAACAGGCAGGCGTTATAAGCGGTGGAGATATGACCACAGAATCTGCATTAACCAAACTTATGTATTTGTTAGGAAAGGGCTTACGCAAATCGCAGGTCGAAAAATTTATGCAAAAAGACCTGCGTGGAGAATTGACGGACGAGACTTGAGATTGAGGCTAACTCTGCTATATAAAACCAATGAATAAATACCTTGAGGAAAGACTTTTAACAAAGTTTGGTGTTGAAATAATGCGGTATCAAAAACAAAGTTGAATGTTTCATTTGGAAATATTAAAAAAGGAACATGGACACAAATGACTTATCCAATCAATATGAATCAAATTCCAATTCTGAAAAACAATTCAGGAAAAAGTTATTAGATAGAATTGATGATACAATTTCTGATAGGGATGCTTTTTTAAATTATTTTGGAGATTTATACGCTCTGCAAAAGGACGGTTATAACATCAATGAGCAAACTACTTTGGCATGGAAAAATGATCTTGAAGCGAAACTATTAGATGAGGCAAAAAGAGAAAAAATTGAGCCAATAAACTACATTGGTTTTCACAAATTAGAAACTGCAATACCAATTTTAGAAGTTTTATTTTATAAAAGTGCAAATATTGAGTGTATTGCTGCATGCGCCTCATCTATGTGGAAGATCAATAAATTTCATGATGAAAAAAGATTAAAGCAGTTGTTTTTTGAAAGAGCAAACGACATTGAAAAACGTGTTTTAATTAATGCATTTAGAAACATCTTTACCAAAGAATCAAATAATTTCATTGTTGAAAATTGTGAAGCCTCTGATTCAAAATTGCGTCTAATTTCCTTAAGAGCATTGCGTTACCAGGTAATTGAAACAATGAAGTATCCATTAATTTTAGCATTCTTTCTGGATAGGAAAATATCAAATGGATTTAACTTATTAGAAGACGACTCAATTTATTTGAATAACAAAAATAAATACATAAAGCAATTACATAAAATGCAAAGTTATTGTAAGGTTTAGCCTGCTACAGTCAATAAATCAACAATAAATTAAATTTTAATTCAGAAGCTTTTAATGTTAAGGTCAGCTTGAAATTCGATATATAGTTTTAAAGCTTATATAAAAACCCTTAACAGATTTTAATTCACTAATAGTTTTTTTAATTTCATCTTCGCTGCTTCAAATCATATTTCATCAGCATTAAAATTTCTTACTCAAAAAAATGAAGCAAATACTTCAGCCTTTTATTTATGCAATACTGATTATTGCAGGAATTTTTATCGGCTCTTACTTAATACCTGCCAACAGCGGGCGCATTTCGTTGCTTGGCAATGCCCATAATAATCCTGCATCTAAAATAGCAGATGTAATCAGTTATGTGCAGGATCAGTATGTTGATACGGTTAACCAGCAGGAGTTGGTAAACACTTCCATCGAACAAATGTTGCAGCATCTCGATCCTCATTCTGCCTACATACCTGCCGAAGATTTGAAATCGGTAAACGAACCTTTGAAGGGAAATTTTGATGGAATAGGAATAGAGTTTCATCTCGAAAATGATACGGTGATGGTTGTAAATGTTATTCCCGCAGGACCTTCAGCCGATGTAGGTTTGATGCCCGGTGACAGAATTGTACAGGTGGAAGGAAAAAATTTCACAGGACCTAAAATCAAAAACGAAGATGTTTTAAAAAATCTTCGTGGCGAAGGCGGAACAAAAGTTAAGATTACTGTATTCCGAAGAAGCTCAAAACCGCTTTTATATTTTACCATCACACGCGGCAAAATTCCTATTTACAGCATTGATGCTTCGTACATGGCTGATAACATAACAGGCTACATACGCATGAGCCGCTTCGGTGAAAAAACTTACGATGAATTTATGCAGGCTTTTGAAAAGCTGAAAGGACAAGGCATGACGCAAATGGTTTTAGACCTGCGCGGTAACGGTGGCGGTTATCTTGAAATTGCAAAAGCTATTGCCGATGAATTTCTCGGTGATGGAAAAATGATTGTTTACACACAGGGGCGTAAACAGCCACGCAAAAATTATAAAGCCACAGCCGAAGGCGAATTTGAAAACGGAAAATTAGTGGTGTTGATTGATGAAGGTTCAGCATCAGCATCTGAAATTGTTGCAGGAGCTTTGCAGGATTGGGATCGCGCAACGATAGTCGGCAGGCGTTCATTCGGTAAAGGTTTGGTGCAGGAGCAAGCCGAATTGCCTGATGGTTCGGCAATACGATTAACTATTGCACGATACTATACACCTACAGGTCGCAGTATTCAAAAACCTTACATGGCAGGTTATGGCGAGTATGAAAATGATATTGTGAACCGTTACAAACATGGTGAGTTGCTTAACGCTGACAGTATAAAATTTGTTGACTCGCTTAAATACAAAACTCCCGGTGGTAAAATAGTTTATGGTGGCGGTGGCATTATGCCCGATGTTTTTGTACCGCTTGACACTACTGAGCGCAGCGATTATCTCACACAACTTTATTCGGCAGGTTTGATGAATGAGTTCTGTTACGGTTATGTTGATGAAAACAGGAGCAATCTCAAATCAAAATATCCCGAAGCTGATTTTGTAAAAACATTTAAAGTTGACGAGCCGCTCATAAATAGTTTTATCACTTTTGCAGAAAAGCGCGGTGTGAAACATGATGAAAAAGGTTTCCGTCTTTCAGAAAAATTAATCAGCAATAATCTGAAAGCACTCATCGGAAGGCAGTTGTATAAAAATGACGTCATGTATGAAGTGCTGCAGGAAACTGATAAAACATTATTGCGCGCTCTTGATATTATTAACGGAAGAGCATTGGCGAAGAAATAATTGCATGAAGTTTTTATTTCAATTGCTTGCTTTCAAAAGGCCATACACGTTGTGTGTTAGCACGAATCACAAAAAGTACAACGCCTACAGCTATAACACCAATTGCTCCGGCAATATATTGCCAATCGCTCGTGCAAAAAATAAAAAGCCATATAACAATACTTAATAACGCAGGCAGCGGAAACAACCACATGCGAAAAGGCAGTTGAATATTTTTATCGCGATAATGCATTGCAATCACACCAACAGCCTGCCCGATAAACTGAACAATAATCCGCATTACAATTATTGCTGTTATAACTTCACCTAATTTAAAAAGCAGGCTGAACACAAATGCAATTGAACAAAGTATAAGTAAAGAAACATGAGGGAAGTTTTTTGTTGGATGCAGCTTCGCAAAAATTTTAAAATAATTTCCATCAACAGCCGCTGCATAGGGCACACGTGAGTAACCAAGTATTACTGAGAAAAGCGATGATATAGCAACAAATAAAATTAACCCTGTTGCAACCTGCGCAGCAGTATGTCCATAAATACGTTCAAAAAAAGTGCTCACTATAAATTGCGAATCCTTTGCTTCGCGCCAGGGGATTACTCCAAGCACACTTATCTGCATAAGCAGGTAAAGAACTGCAATACCTGCAATAGAAATAAAAATGCTGCGCGGAATATTTTTTTCAGGTTCTTTAATTTCTCCACCAAGATGGCACACATTATAGTAGCCAAGAAATGAATAAATAGTTTTTGTACTTGCAGTACCGAGTGCGAAAAAAAATGCAGGAGTTAAATCAAAAGCACCAGGAGCGTAAGTAAAAGCAAGATTGGAATCGAAATGTGTTAGTCCCGCAAAGATGAGCCACAGCAGCGTGCCACCAACTACTACCCACATGAAAACAGAAATTTTTCCAACATCAGTTATTTTACGATAGAGCAAAAATCCCAATACGATTACTAAACTTCCTGAGACAACTTTTTGCTGTATTTCATTAATAGGAATTAGATAATTTAAGTACTGTGAAAAACCAATTGCCCCCGATGCAATTACTAACGGAGCCTGTATGCTTGTTTGCCAAATATACAGAAAAGAAAAAAGCGAACCCCATTTTTTCTCGCCATAAAGCTTTTGAAGAAAAACATAACTGCCTCCTGCACGCGGATATTTTGCACCTAACTCAGCCCACACAAAACCATCCATAAAACTTAACACTGCACCAAGCACCCATGCAATTATACATTGCGGACCATTCATTGCACCGATAATAAATGGAATAGTGATAAAAGGACCGATGCCCACCATGTCAATCATGTTGAGCGCTGTTGCTTCTTTTAAACCTAAGCCACGGATTAGTTTTTTGTCAGGGTTCATTAAAACAGAAATGAAGTTTATTCTTTAAAATATGGTTTTCATGAGATTAAAATAATTTCTTCAAACATAAAAAAACCTTACCGTTTGGTAAGGCCCTTCTCAAAATATGTTTTTTGCAACTTATGCCGCACTCCCGCTATATCTGTTTATATTCATTAACTCTTTGCTTTTTAATTCCTTTTCAATTTCAATATCATAATCGTCTTGGAGTCCTAACCAAAACTTAGCGCTGTTACCAAAATATTTTGATAAACGTAAAGCTGTATCGGCTGTAATTCGCCTTTTGCTTTTTATAATTTCTGAAATACGGTTAGGAGAAATTCCGATTTCTTTCGATAACCTATAAGATGTAATATTTAAAGGAAGTAAAAATTCCTCCAATAAAATTTCTCCGGGGTGAATGTTTCTTAGTTTTTTCATGCTTATTACTTAATGATAATCAATTATTGATACGTCAGATGCAATTCCATTATTCCATTTAAAAATAACTCTCCATTGGTCGTTAATCCTTATGCTATAATATTCCTTTAGCTTTCCAGATAATTTTTCCAGGCGATTTGATGGAGGAATACTTAAATCAATTGTACTCTGAGCATTATTCAACATTCTAAGTTTTCTCCTGATCATATTTTGAAGCTCATGCGGAAATTTTCTTACAGATTCACCTTGCCAAATTTTTTCAGTCTCCTTATTTCCAAAAGAAATAATCATTGTCTCAGATAAATCATTTTACCAAAAGTAATTAATATTATGCAGTTTGAACGCTAACTCATCCACCCCTTAACCTCATCCAAACTCACAGCACTTACATCCAGCTTCAACTTCTTCCTCATCCCCCCTAAATCATTGAACAACTTATTTAGATTTTGACTTTTCAAAATTTCTTTTGTGGTGATACCCATTTTAGTGAGCACTTCATTCCATGGTGAAGGAATACCTTCTAACTCATTTTCGGATTTTGCATCTGTTATACTTGGTCCTTCGGGGCGCATTTGAGGGAAGAATAGAACATCTTGTATAGATGCAGAGTTAGTCATAATCATTGTTAAACGATCAATACCAATTCCGATGCCTGATGTTGGTGGCATACCGTATTCTATTGCACGAATAAAATCTTCGTCTAATTGCATGGCTTCTTCATCACCTCGTTTGGCCAATTCTAATTGCTCTTCGAAACGTTTGCGTTGATCTATCGGATCGTTCAACTCACTATAGGCATTGCAAATTTCTTTGCCATTGCATATTGCTTCAAAACGCTCTACCAAACCGGGTTTGCTGCGATGCTTTTTTGTAAGCGGACTCATCTCTTCTGGATAATCCATTATGAAAGTAGGTTGAATCAGTTTTGCTTCAACTGTTTCTCCAAAAATTTCATCAATCAATTTTGCACGACCCATTGTATCGTCAACTTTTATGTCAAGCTTTTTGCAAACTTCGCGCATAGCAGCTTCATCCATATCGGTGATGTCAATGCCTGTATAATGCGCAATTGCTTCATACATCGTAAAACGTTTCCAGGGACGTTTGAAATTTATTTCATTATCACCAACTTTTAAAATAGTTGTTCCGTGCAAAGCCAATGCAATTTTTTCAATCAGCTCTTCCGTCAAATCCATCATCCAGAAATAATCTTTGTAAGCCACATACAATTCAATCTGTGTAAATTCAGGATTGTGAAAACGGCTCATGCCTTCGTTGCGGAAGTCTTTTGAAAATTCATACACACCATCAAAACCACCTACTATCAATCGTTTCAGGTACAACTCATTCGCTATACGCAAATACAAAGTCATGTCCAAAGTATTGTGATGCGTTTTAAACGGACGCGCTGCAGCACCACCATGTAACGGTTGGAGTATAGGTGTTTCTACTTCGAGATAACCTTTCGCATCTAAATAAGTACGCATCACATTCATCAGTTGTGTACGCTTGCGAAACGTATCACGTATGTGAGGATTCACAATCAAATCAACATAACGCTGACGGTAACGCTGTTCGGGATCGCTGAATGCATCAAACACTTCTCCGTCTTTTTCTTTTACAGAAGGAAGCGGTCTTAATGCTTTAGTGAGCAATTTGAACGAAGTAACATGAATAGAAATTTCTCCCATTTTGGTTCTGAAAGCAAAACCAGTCAAGCCGATTATATCACCGAGATCAAGTAACCTTTTAAAGAGTGTATCGTATAACGATTTGTCTTCACCCGGACAAACATCATCACGCTTCACATAAATTTGAATTTTACCGCTGCTGTCCTGTATCACTGCAAAGGCAGCCTTTCCCATATCGCGCACACTCATGATGCGGCCTGCAATTGAAATGTTTTTCAATGCTTCGCTTTCAGGATTTTTTTCAAACTCCTCTAAAATATTTATGGAGGAATAGTTTACATCAAACAACTCGGCAGGATAAGGATTGATACCAAGTTGATTTAACTCTTCTAACTTTTGTCGCCTTTGAATTTCAGGCTCTGATAACTGATTCATTATTAAATTTAAAATTGAGAATAAAAATTAGTTGGCTAATGGCTAAGAGCCAAAAGCTAAAGGCTTTCAAAAAAAATTGAGGCGCGAAGATAGGTTTTAGGATAAGTTTTGAAAGGCCGAATGAATTCAATGTGATTGTACATAAAAGTGAGGAATGTTGCTTGCGAATTATTGCATATAGAATTATCTTTGAATAATTAATAAAATATTTAATTCGCAATACAAGAAAAACCCATGAGCAAATTAAAACGATACAGAACTTTTGATGAATTGAAATCCCATTCTAAGGCAAGAAAAGAGGTTATTGAAACTAATACATCAAAAGATAGTGAGCTAAAAAGGTTTGTTCATCTTTTAAAAAGCTCCCCAGTTAATGGGAATAAAATTGGTAAGAATAAATTTATGAAATAATGAATTGTTGAAATGACTGATGAAAATCTACCCCAAAGTGTTCTGGAAGTTTGTAAAGCGCTTAACAAGTATTCAGTAGCTTATTTGATTGTTGGAGGCGTAGCTGTAGCATTTCATGGTTATTATCGTGACACCACTAACTCCGCAGGTGCTAATACCGATAAAGACGATATAGACATTTGGTATAATCCCACTTATAGCAACTATTATAAGCTACTCCGTGCTCTTGAACATTTGGGGCAAAATGTTTCTGATTTCAGGAATGAAAAATCACCAAATCCAAAGAAATCATATTTTAAATTTGAATTTGAAAAATTTACAGTTGATTTCTTGCCTGAAATAAAAGGACTGAATAATTTCAATGCTGCTTACAAAAAAAGAGAAACATCAAATATAAATGGAATAGAAATTCACCTTATTTCATATAGCGACATTATAACAAGCAAAAGTATCAGTCCAAGAAAAAAAGATATTCTTGACATCGAACAACTCGAATCGAAACCACGAAAAAAATAGAATTTTTTCAAAAGCCTCATATCACCCTGTTAAATCAAGACATCTCAATTAAGTTTTACTATCAGCTATTTGCTAACGGCAAAAGTTCCTGAAAAATATTCATGCTTATCAGATATTATTTGGTAAAAATAAAGTCCCTGATTCCAGTTATTCAAAGCAATATTTAGAAAGTTTGAAGATTTTTTTTCATTAAACATAATTTGCCCCAATGCATTTGTGATTTTAATAGCAGTAATTTTTTGATGTGAATCCTTCAATTTAAATACAATGTTGTTATTAGCAGGATTTGGATAAACAATCAAATTATTTTCTGTTTTCGCAATATCATTATTTGAAGCAATCAGGCTAATTGTATTTGAAGTAGTGTTAGTGATGACAGGACTGTTGAAATCAAAATAAATATAAGAAGTGTTTTTGATTAATGTGCCGGGAGTCAATGTTGACAAAGGTTTTATGGTATAAGTAACAAATCCATGACTTGCAGGTTCATTGCTTCCGCTATCAGGCAACTGAATATTGTTAAACATAAAATGCAAAACATTTCCATTCAGAATTTCGGTTTGCACAGTATCACTGCTCGCAATCGGGATGAAGGTTGAGGCATCCAATCCCGCATCAAGTGTATCAAGAATAAAAATATTATAAGCCACATCATTACCTGTATTTTGAAAGTTGATCGTGTAGGTTAATGTTTGATTAGCTGAAATATTTCCGATAGGGTTAACTGTTTTTTCATTTGGGTCAAGAGAATTTGTAACAAGACCTGAACTTGTAAAAGTGTTATTACTGCTATTAGCATCTCCTGCAATTGGTTCAATAATACATGTGTTATAAAGGTAATTACCTAGCACTGCCTGTGTATCTGTGTTGACTATAATGTTTGCCATGAATCCATACTGGTAAGAAACAGGATTAAAATTCCAAATCAACGTATCACCGCTAATTAGATTAGGAGAGGGATAAGAACCAATAAAAGTCAAATCAGAATCAAGTAGTAATTTAACATTCGCATTAATTGTTTGACATAAAAGATTAGAAGCCCACACGCTAAGATGCTGGTTTGCTCCGGGACGATAATTAGTTGAGGTTATAAAACATTGCAAGTCAAAACCGGGTGCACAGCCTATTGCAAAATCATTATTAGCTGAAGGAAATGTAGAAATTCCTGTGTATGATAATCCCGGACAAACCGTGCCAAAATATAATGGTGAGGAATAAGTCACATTATAAACATAACCCTGCGGAGCATTGAAAGAATAATATCCTACGGTATCTGTATGAGTGAAACACGAATAATTATTTACCGTATCCGTTAGTTGAATTGCCTTACAATTCCACAATGAGTCTCCGCCATCGTAAATACAATTGTTATTAAAGTCGGAATAAACAATCCCCGAAATATTTCCACAACTATTTGAAAGAACAATCTGTGAAGGTCTGATCAAGGTATCAACATCTCCAATCGAGTTGGTTGCAATGTAAGCCACCGTAAAACTGCCTGGTAAATTATAAGTATGATAAACTACGGCATGAAAATCATAGAAGCTATCAGTGGACTGTTGAAAAATAGTATCTGTACCGTCTCCAAAAAGAATATGCATTAAAACAGAGTCTGTTCCGATAACACCCGTATTTATATTGCCATGACATTCCAGCTTTACTGTTTGCGGAACCTGACATGGAGTAGCAACCGAATCATCAGCGAAGGTTATAGTAACAGGTGCCAATTCAATACCAAAATCATCAATACTTATTCCATCATTTTCGATTGTACTATCGGAAGTAAAAACGAGACGTAACTGAAACATACCAGAATTTGCATACTGAGCAAGGCTGTAAGATCTTTTAGTCCACCCGCCTGAATTGCCTGTCCAGCCAGGCTTTCCTGTATTGCCAATACTAATTGAGTTGTACCAATTGTCACCTAAAGGGTCAGCTATATTGCCTAATACATTCCAGGGACCGCCATTTACAGAACATTCTATTCTAAATCCGTCACTATCAATTTGCGAATTTTGGTTGCCCCAGAAAAAAAAACGCAGCGAAGTGCTTAAACTTGAAAAATCAAAAACAGGTCCTGTTAAAACAGATTCCGAATTAGGTTTGTAAGCAGAGTCAAGTGAAATGTCCCACGAATTAATTCCTGAATGTGTTGAATTGGTTACACCGAAATTAGGAGTGCCCAACTCCCAGTTACTTCCATTCGGATTATTACTTGTAGCCACCCATTGAACGGTTGTTGTATCAAAGTTGTCTTCCCAAAAAACCTGGGCGAAAGAATTTGATAAAAAAGAAAATAGAAATAGAACAGATAGTAAAAATTGTTTCATGTGTTTTCAAGTTATGGATGTAAATGTAAAAAGATATTTAAGTTTTGAAATCTTTACTTTGCAGAGCATTCTTTTGGGATTCTCACAACAAACTGATTTTTATTCATGACACATTTAAACAACATTCAAAATAAAATCATTGATCGCAAAAACTTAAACGAACAACTACAGCAATGGAAAAAAGAAAACAAAAAAATTGTTTTCACTAACGGTTGCTTTGATATTCTGCACCTTGGTCACATTGATTATTTATCGAAAGCTGCTGATATGGGTGATGTGTTGCTCATCGGTTTAAATGCAGATGAATCAGTAAGTCGTTTAAAAGGTCCGCATCGTCCAATTAATAATGAACAAAGCCGGGGAATGATTTTAGCGGCTCTTGAATTTGTAAATGCAGTTGTAAAATTTGAAGAAGACACGCCTTATGAATTAATAAAACAGGTACAGCCTGACGTGTTGGTTAAAGGTGCCGATTATAAAATTGAACAAATTGTTGGTCATGATGTAGTGCAGGCAAAAGGGGGAGAAGTTCGCACCATTGATTATTTGCCCGGCTATTCAACCAGCGGCATTGAGAAAAAGATCAAAGAAGGATAAAATTTTAACCTCGTGTTTTTCGTATATAAAAAAGTTTAACTTTGAACAACCAAAAACTCATTGCACATGAAAATACTTAGTTATCTATCCATCGTATCCTTAGTGATTGTTTTAGCTTCGTGCGAATCAAAAACTTTCTTAAGATCTAAAAAGAAATTGAATAATGATATAGCCGGTCGCTGGCGCCCTAT
Organism: Bacteroidia bacterium; assembly: GCA_039931675.1. Taxonomy (GTDB): domain Bacteria; phylum Bacteroidota; class Bacteroidia; order AKYH767-A; family OLB10; genus JAEUTH01. Next base: position 21,189 of record JBDTRM010000296.1, read on the forward strand.
TTCGGGTACATCTAAATACGGAGCATCCGTTTATGATCAAAATATACAATGGACTTTTCAAGATGGAGAAGTAAAAATTGTACAAGTTGTAGATGTAAATAAACCCGAAAAGGATATCGTTCTAGATAGTGCCACTTATGGCATAAGCACTAAAATTGATAATTGCTTTATGAACATTTCTGATTTTAAAACCGGAACCTATCACAATGCTGACACACTTCCCAATAGTTACGGTTTTGATATTAAATGGACGATTATTCAATTGAATGGCAGTGTTCTTGACATTGCCGGACGTCCGCATGATGGAGGAATGGTAGAGATTGAGTTTGAGAAAAAATAACCTTTTATTTTTTCCCCTTTTATACAATCAATTTTTAATTCTCAATTAATAACTTTTAATTTACCACTCACTGTTAGTTGCCAATTGCCAACTCTTAATTTTTTAATTCCTGTCGTGGCAAAAATCAAAACAACATTTTATTGTCAAAACTGTGGTGCACAATCTCCCAAATGGATTGGCAAATGCCCATCATGCAATGAGTGGAATACATTTGTAGAAGAGTTAGTGGTAACAGAAAATAAAACCAAAGCGTGGGAATCATCAGTAACAAAATCAACACGAAGCAATAAACCACAACTCATTACCGACATTACCAATTCTACCGAGCAGCGAATGCAACTGCCTGATAAGGAGTTGAACCGCGTACTTGGCGGAGGCCTTGTAGCAGGCTCTCTCACGTTGCTTGGTGGTGAACCGGGAATTGGAAAGTCAACTATTTTATTACAACTCGCTTTAAATTTATCCGGTGTTAAAGTGTTGTATGTTTCTGGTGAAGAAAGTGAGCAGCAATTAAAAATGCGCGCTGACCGCATAGGGATAAAAAACAAAGCTTGTTACATACTTTCTGAAACTGATACTGAGGCTATCTTTCAGCATACACAGCACATCGAACCTGACCTCATTATTATTGATTCTATTCAAACACTTTTCACCAATAAAATTGAATCGGCACCAGGAAGTGTTTCGCAGATAAGAGGCTGCGCTGCTGAAATGATGCGCTTTTCAAAAGAAACGTCCACACCGGTAATGATGATTGGTCATATCACCAAAGATGGCAGCATTGCCGGGCCGAAAGTATTAGAGCACATGGTTGATACCGTGCTACAGTTTGAAGGTGATCGAAATCATGTTTATAGAATTTTACGTGCATTGAAAAATCGTTTTGGTTCCACTGCCGAGTTGGGTATCTATGAAATGTTAGGTTCTGGTTTGCGCGAAGTAAGTAATCCAAGTGAAATATTAATCACGCATCGTGATGAACAATTCAGCGGTATTTCAATTGCATGCATGATGGAGGGCTTGCGTCCCATGTTGATTGAAGTGCAGGCTTTGGTAAGCACGGCAGTGTATGGAATGCCGCAACGCAGCTCAACAGGATTTGATTTAAGACGACTAAGCATGTTGCTTGCTGTACTCGAAAAGCGTTGCGGTTTCAGACTTGGAGCCAAAGATGTGTTTTTAAATTTAGCAGGTGGAATAAAAGTTGAAGACCCTGCGATTGATCTTGCAGTTATATGTGCAGTGCTTTCCAGCAATGATGACATTCCGCTTAACTCCAAAGTTTGTTATGCAGGCGAAGTTGGCTTGTCTGGAGAAATCCGTCCTGTAAACCGAATAGACCAGCGTATTAAGGAAGCAGAAAAGTTGGGTTTTGAGAAATTCTATTTTTCAAAATATCAAATCAAAATAAAAGAACTCCAGAAGCTTACTTCTATTGAATTGGTTCCTGTGGCAAAGGTTGAAGAAGTTTTTGCTTTGCAGTTTGGCTGATGTTGCAAACTTTCGGAAAGTAGCCGACAGCTCAATTATCCATTTACCCAATTTTTGTCAGACACCTTTTTCGGGTGTCAGACAAATGATTTTTTTACGAATTATAATTTCGGTACTCTCAATGTGTCTGACACCCGAAAAGGTGTCTGACACATCCTGTTTGCCAAATTACCCAATCCACCCCTTGCACAATCAAATATTTTATTACTTTAGTACTCTCAATTTATCATCATCTGCCTGCTGCAACATCTTACCTATATAGTAAGTGTTACATTTTACAAACAAGTTAAACTCAAAATTGTAAACTGATGAAAAAAAATTTACTCTTACTCCTGTTTCTTTCTGCTTCACTTATCACATCATCGCAAAGCTTTGAAATGGGCGTTGCTGGTGGCTTCACCAATTACTTTGGCGATTTGGGTAACAACGAATTTTTTCAAAGCACAAGCACCCGTCCGGGAATGGCTGTCACGTTGCGGCATTTTCTTGGCGCGCCAAAACTAAGTGGATACGCCTTCCGCAAGTTTGATGTGGAAGCACGTTTTAGCTGGCACCGTTTGGGTTATGATGAAACCCAGCCTTTTGATGGCCGCCAGGGTTACCAGCTTCGCAATTATTATCGCGGACTAAGTTTCAGAACAGATGTGTTCAGTGTGGAAGGCCGTGTAACTTACACGATTTATAAAAACCGCAGACAGCCTATGCATATTCAAAAATCATGCATGTACTTTTTTACCGGTCTTGGATTTTTTTATGGTAAGCCAAAAGCTGATCTCTTTCGCGGAAGCATTGATATTAATAACCGCTATTATTTCTGGAGTGATGGAACCGTACGCGATGCAGCAGAGAGTACCGGAAAAGGGAATGAGATTAAAAAAGACGGTAAATACGAAACAAATTTGAATGACTGGCCCTCTGAAGGATCGGGTATGAAACATGAGTTGGGAAAGAACAGTACCATGTGTAATAATTACTTGGGTGTACCCGTGGGGTTTGGTTTTAGATATGGTCTCAATAAAAAAGTAAATATGAGTTTTGAAATAGCTTACTACAAACTATTTACTGATTGTATAGATAATGTAAGTAACAGATACGCTTATAAGTCAGAAATACAGGAAGATTTTCCAAATGATCCGATGAAACAGGAGTTAGCAGCTTACATAGCAGATCCTACCGGAAAAGGTACTGATGGCTATCCGGGACCACAAACCAGCCCGCGTGGCAACCCCGGTAAAAGCGACAGTTATACTTTTATCAGTTTAGAATTTTCTTACAAGTTTGATTTCATTTCAAAAAAATTATTTGGGATGAGATAACTGATGACAAAAAATTTAAAAAACAGAAATGGGCAGTTGATGATTTGACTGTCCATTTTTTTTGGAGTTGATAATTGTTGAATGTCTGTAACTATTATCTTGTTTTAATCATCTTATTCAAAAGTTATTTCAAATTTGCAGCAACTAATCATCCGTAATATTATGAATAATAAGATTCTGACTGCTGTAATATTTCTTCTGTTCAACACAATTGCAAGTGCAACCATACTCACCGGAAAAATTACCGATAACAATAAGCAACCTCTTCCCTTTGTAAATGTTTTTGTAAAAGGAACTACCAATGGAACATCGGCAAATGTTGAAGGAAAGTACAGGCTTGACTTAAAGCCCGGCAGTTACATGGTTGTTTTTAAAATCATCGGTTACAAACAAATTGAAAAACAGGTTGAGATTTCAACTGCAACTTATACGTTAGACGTAAGTATGGAGCCCGAGCATTATCAACTGAAAGAAGCTGTTGTAAAAGCCGGTGAAGATCCCGCTTATGAAATAATACGACAGGCGATTAATAAACGTAAATTTTATCTCAACCAGGTAAACGAATATTCGGCTGATGTTTACATTAAAGGATGGCAGCGCATTACAAAGCATCCTAAAAAGATTTTAGGACAGGATGTTGATCTTGGAGAAGTAATTGATACAGCAACAGGTATTGTTTACCTGAGCGAAAGTGTTTCAAAATTTAATTTCCGCAAACCTAACCAGGTAAAAGAAATTATGACTTCGAGCAAAGTAAGCGGTCGCAATAATTCATTCAGCTTTAACCGTGCCTCTTTTTTTCTTTTTAATTTTTATGAAAATATTCTGGATATAGATTTATGTCCGCGTGGCGCTGTTTCTCCAATTGCAAACAATGCATTATTCTTTTACAATTATAAACTTGTTGGTTCATTTTCTGAAAATGGCGAAGTCGTAAATAAAATTCAGGTTATTCCTAAGAGGAAATTTGATCCTGTATTTACTGGTTTCATTTATATACAAGATAATACCTGGCGCATTCATAGTGTTGATTTATATCTTTCAAAAGATAATCAATTGCAATTTGTTGACACGTTTAGCGTACACCAGGTTATGCTGCCCGTTGAAGGCAACAATGAAGTGTGGATGCCGGTTAGCAACCAGTTTTATTACTATTTCAATATTTTCGGTTTTGCCGGTGATGGAGTTTATATGGGCATTGCAAGCAACTATAATGTGAATCCGAATTTCCCGAAAGGATATTTTGATGGTGAAGTGGTAAAGATTGAAGAGGGCAGTAATAAAAAGGATTCCACTTATTGGAGTGCCGTGCGACCCGTTCCCTTGACACAAGTTGAAACTACTGATTATGTTCGAAAAGATTCTTTGCAGGTAATCAAAGAATCGAAACCGTATCTTGATTCTTTAGATAAAAAGAATAACAAGTTTAAAGCCGGTGAACTTTTACTTGGTGGTTACGGATACAGCAATCGTTATAAAAAATATAACTGGAATGTTTCATCGCTTTTAGAAAACATTCAATACAATACTATTGAAGGATTAAACATTGGTGCAAAATTTGATTTTTACAAGCGATATGAAAAACCTAACCGCAGATTAAACACAGGTGTTGCTTTACGCTATGCATTTGAAATAGAAAAGGTTTACGGGCAGGCTAATTTCAATTATCTCTACAATCAAAAAAAATCAGCAAGCCTTGGTGCTGTTGCAGGATATGATGCTGTGCAGTTTAACTCAGGCAATCCAATTTCTCCATTAATCAATACAGCTTACACACTTATTGCAGAACAGAATTTCATGAAACTGTACCAGAAAACTTTTCTACAAATTAATTACAGGCGCGAATTAATTAATGGATTAATGTTTAACACAAACATTGAATATGCCGACCGGCAATCGCTCACTAATCAAACCTTGTGCACATGGGTAAATGTAAAAGACCGCGAATTCACTTCCAACGATCCGCAAAATTCTGCAAGTGATAATTTTAATGAAGAGCAAAGTCAGGCATTGGTTTTTGCTGCCGGAATCCGTTTTCGATATAAGCAGGAGTTTTATAACGATCCTGAAAATCACTACATTATTGGTTCAAAGTATCCTGTTTTATTTTTAAGATACAAGCATGGCTTCAAAAATTTGATTGGCAGTGATGTTAATTTTGATTTTGTGAATGTTGGTTTGGAAGATGAATTCTCATTCGGTTTATTTGGCAGGTTAAAATATCATTTGGGTTATGGAAACTTTTTAAACAGTAAGAGTTTGTACTTTATGGATTACAAACATTTTAACGGCAACCAAACTATCTTCTCTAATTTCCAATTAACGAACTATAACATCTTACCATATTATACTTATAGCACTACAAGCGAATTTTACGAAGCACATTTGGAACACAATTTTGGCGGATTATTCTTCAATAAGATTCCGCTTTTGCGCAAAGCATTTTTTAATGAAATAGTTGGCTTTCATTATTTGCATACAATCGGAAGCACCGACCACTTTGAGTTTTCGGCAGGAGTTGAAAAACTGAGTGTGATCCGTTTTGATTTTGTAAGCTCTGTTGCCAAAGGTTTTAAACCTGTCACAGGAATCAGAATAGGCTTCAAACTTGATTCCTTCGGAGATTAAGAAACAGTCCTTATGCAATGCGGTTTCTGCGCCCTTCAGTGCAATGTCATTTGGTTAAAGAGAGATTCCGAACGTAGCGAGGAATCTCCTTCAGGTTATAAGTAAACAATAAGAGATAATTTTGCTTAACTAAGCCACATTGCCCTTTAAGGCTTGAGGTGAGCGAAAGCCATTGCATTTAATTGCCAATAAACTCATCAACCATTTTTATCACATCTTCATTCCACAACATGCGATAGTGGCCAACATCTTTTAATGCAACCAAACGAGAACCTTTAATGCTTTTTGAAACGCGCTCCGAAAATTCGTAAGGAATTATTTTGTCTTCAGTATCATGAATGAATAAGGTATCCATCTCTAATGTTTTACTCAATTCGGCCGCACTCATTTCATGCACTTTGAAATCATATTTCTTCTCTACCATCTCTACAATTTCGTTTTGAATTTTTAAAGGCAGTTTTACCATTGCAAAAAAATCATTGAAGGGAACTTCCAATTTATCCGGTGTGGTAAGCAATACCAATTTTTTTATTTTGATTTGAGGATTTCGCACAAGCGATAACAATGAAACTGCGCTGCCGAAAGAATGTGCAATAATCACTTCAACATTTTGTAACGATCTTAAAAGCTGTTGTGTTACTTCAGCAAATTCTAAAAAGTTAGTTTGCTTCTTATCACTTGCTCCATGCGCAGGTGCATCGAATGCAACAACGTGATAACCTTTATTTGCAAGCAATGGAATAAAACCACCCAAGCTTCCGGCATTGCCCTCCCAGCCATGAACAAGCAATGCAGTTTTATCACCACCACCCCATTCATATTTTGCAATTGAAAAACCAGTTAGTTGAAACCTACTTTTCAAAGCAGTGTTTAATATTTCTGTTTCGCGCTCGCGCACTTTTTTATTGAATGGCGTACAGAAAAGTTTAAATGCTTTTTGTGCTGCAAGCCTTGTTGAGATGAGACCCAGCAGCTTGAAATAAATTTGATAAAATAATAAGATAAGTTGCATAGCTTGAAAAACAATTTACTTTTCATTCATGGCTTCTTCGTCTTGTCAGCAATAACAGTTTTTACGAAGTCGGGAAGTTCAATTTTATTTTGCTCTGCGATAATTCTGATAGCATCATAATATTTCACTTCATTACCTGTCCAATGCAAGTCAAGTCGTCTGATTTCTTTTAGTGCAATGTGATTGTAATTTGTTGGACTGCCCCAATAACATTCCATACAAAGGGAAGGTTTCTTTTCTGTTTTCCAATTGTCGCAATGCTCACAACTCCATGACTTAGCCCTGTTACATGAACCACACAAGAGCATAAAATCTTCAATGTTTCTTGTTGCAGAAATATCACCTCCGACTTCATAAGGAACTCTATGGTCAACTTGTAAATATCGTTCTTCAAATTCTCCGTTACAGATAAAGCATCTGCCTTTGCCTAACTCGTAAAGTTTTTTCTTGAACTCTTTTGGAAATAAAACTCGTCCGTCAACTCTGTTGAGTTGATGTTTTGTGATGTCGCCAAATTTATATGCAGCAATAGATTTTCCTGATTTGGATTTTGTTTTAAAAGTTATCAAAGGAATTCCTGCTTCTCTTACATCTCTTGCTGCTCTAGGTGGATGACTATAACCGTAAGTAGTTTCTAAATCTTCGGTTGTTATGAAACCGTGTTTCATAATGTGGTCAATAACAATGTTTGCTCTTTTGTTCGTTATTGATTTTATATGCATTAAAAATTCTTTCGGAAATTTCGTTTTGGGTTTACTCATGGTTTGCAAAAAGGTCGGTTTGATAAATTTGTTTTCCTGTTACTTTATGCAAATCAATTTTCTCAATAAGAGAAGGCGAAAGATAAACTGCTTCAAAAGTTATTTCGTTTCGGTTGAGCAATGTCGCTTGTGAAGAACGACCTGCATTGATTTCAATTTTGGCTAGATGCAAGTTGTCAGGGAGAGGATTTCCAAAAGTTTTGTCGCCTGTCCTGCCATCAAAACTTAAAATGTATGGAATGCTTTTATGGTTAAGTTCAAAAAGTGAAACAACAAAATTGTCAAACTCAATGTTACCTGAATAATTAAAACCTCCGTTCACTCCCGTACCCTGATAGGGTGGGTCCATATAAATTAAATCGTCTGCTGTTGCCAAGTCAAGAATGTTAGAGTAATCAGTAGAATAAATTTCTGTCTTGCCTTTCAGTAATTGTGATACTTTTAAAATATCATCTCTCATCATTTGAGGATTTCTTCCAAGTCGTCTTTTGTCAGGGCTTTGGTTAAAACCACCTTGTGAGTTGTAACGCACTGCTGCTTTCACGCACTTCGCTAAAAGGAAAAGTAAGTATTCTGGTTTTCTTGTTTCGTTAAACTTATCACGTATTTCGTAATAATATTCTTCCTCGTTCCCATGCTGTCCATGCCAAATGTCGTGGTAGTGTTTTATGATTGACTTCGGGTTGTTAATGATGTTGTCCCAAAGTTGTGTCAAAGGTTCGTTGATGTCGTTAATTACAAAATGATTTGCTTTAAAATAAAAAGCAGAAGCAATTGTCATGGCTGCTGAACCCGCAAATGGCTCAATCAGCCGGTTAAAGTTGTCAGGATAAAACCGCAAAATTTGGTCGGCCAGGTTTCGCTTGCTGCCTTGATATGGTATTGGGTGTGGTAGCTTCATTTTCTAATTTGTCTTGTCAAAGGTAGAGAAAAAAATATCTGTTTCTTGCCTACATAGCGCAAGCCTTGTTGAGATGAGACCCAGGAGCTTGAAATAAATTTGATAAAACAATAAGATAAGTCGCATAGCTTGAAAAACATTTTCCGATTTTCCTTAACGATGCAATATTAGAAAAACCTGAGTTGGGGATTAGAATTAAGTGATTTATTGATACAGACCAGCGGGGCAGGTTATTTGCTTGTTGTAAAACAGGAGGTACGAGATTGAAGTGGTAGAGGGGTTGGGGCACCGTAGCAGCATAAGCGGATGATTGTGCTATTTCAGGGTTAATTTGAGTCTATAGTTTGCAAATCATGTATTTTCCCATTAAGAGTACCACGTTGCGTTTTAAAATTAATTAGCGTGCTTACAGTCCACGGTTTTGAATTAGGTTTTCCTATTAAATGATATTCAAGATTTACAGTTAAGAAAAACCCATCAGACAAAAAAATATTATCAAGTACATCACCGATAAATGGAACTCCAATTTTGCCATTTTCTTGATTAGGAAAAATAAAGTATCCCATTTTACCCTTTGCAAAAATGTCCATCAATGATTTATTAAAGCCCGTAGTAGATGGAGTGGTATAACAGGATATTTCAATCCCCTTAATTTTTACTTGCGCAGGAAACTTACCACTATTCCCAACCATCAGTCTGCACGCTTGTTGGTCAGTTAACTTGATAAAATCCTCTATAAAAATAAAGGAGCGATTAGTTGATTCGTAATCCTCTCTTGTTAAAACTGCAATACGCTTGGTTGTTCTTGCATAAGAAATCGTAATAAGAAATAGAATTATAGTCGAAGCGGCTTGGACTATACCCAAAAATAGATTGATTATTACCTCATGATTTTTTGCAAAGACTTCCATTGAATGTAAATAATAATGTATTATAAGATTGATTGAATACGGATTGCACATTTTTTAACTCAAATCTAAAAAATTCATTAATTAAAGCGCAATTATAATGTAACACTGTCACCTACGGCTTTCCCATAACAATTAAATTCCCCCAACAAACCTATCAAAACTTTCCTTTATCCAACAAAAAAAGGCTGCCTCCACGGCAGCCCTTAACTTGTAACCTCAAACCGGAAACCGTTTACGCCACCTCGCGCTCCCCAATAGTCCAAGCATATAAAAAAACTATAGCAAGAATCCCCTTGCACTGCCTTGCCGCTTTTTCTTATCCGAAAGGCCAGTTTTTGTGGATTACTAGCTTAATTCCCTTACGGGAGATGCCTGTTTATTAGTAAATGCCTTAAAACCAATATATTATAGATTATCTCCCTTCAAACAATCGTGTCTCCGAGTCAAGTTATCGTGTCTCTGAGCCAAGTTATCGTGTCTCTGAGTCAAGAAATCGTCTCTCTGAGTCAAGTTATCGAGTCTCTGGAGCAAGTTATTGTGTCTCTGAGTCAAGAAATCGTATCTCTGAGTCAAGAAACCGCCTCTCTGAGTCCGTCAGACGAGTCTCTGAACAAAGAAATCGACATCTCTGCGCAAGAAATTGACATCTCCATTAAAGAAATTGCTTCTGTCATTTTACAAGTGTGGTTGATATTTGCTCCACCAACCACTCAATCACCCGTAAAATGCTTGATGGAAAAACATCCACACCCATCCAGAATATTCCTTAAAACAAAACCGCCTTTCTCAACCAGGAGAAAGGCGGCTACATTATTTGTAATCAAAGAAGAAAATTAAATAATCATTCCTGCACCTACTGTATTATTTGTTGCTTCATCAATTAGAATTACACTTCCTGTAATCCTGTTTTTGCGATAGCTATCATAAAATAAAGGAACAGTGGTTCGCACATGTATGCGACAAATATCATTCATCTTAATGTTTTTATCTTCTTCATTTCGATGATAGGTATTTACATCCACTTTATATCGAATATCTTTTATCAGGCATTTTGCTTCGCGCGTGGTGTGGCGAATAGTATATTTTCCTCCTTGTTGCATTGGCGCATCGCCCATCCAGCACATCATCATTTCAATATCCTGGCCTATATTCGGAACGTTAGCTTCGCGCACAATCATATCACCGCGGCTGATGTCAATTTCATCATCAAGTGTGATGGTACAACTCATCGGTGAAAAGCCCTCCTGAACAGAACCTTCATAAGTATCAATTGATTTTATAGTTGTAGTAAAGCCAGATGGCAAACACATTACGCGATCACCCGGTTTGTAAATGCCTGATGCTATACGACCTGCAAAGCCACGGTAATCGTGGTATTCCTGCGCCTGCGGGCGGATTACATACTGTACAGGAAAACGGCAGTCAATGTGATTCAGGTCTGATGAGATGTGTACGTTTTCTAACAAATACATGAGCGTTGCCCCGTTATACCATTTCATCTTTTCTGAACGGTCAACAACGTTATCACCTTTCAAAGCACTGATAGGAATAAAGTGAACATCCTTAATATCAAGCTTTGAAGCAAGAACTTTATAGCCGGCAACAATTTCATCAAAGCGTGCTTCGCTATAGTCAACCAAATCCATTTTGTTAATGCAAACCACAAGGTGTGGAATGTGCAACAGCGATGCAATGAATGAGTGACGATTAGTTTGCTCAATGATTCCGTTACGCGCATCAATTAAAATGATAGACAAGTTTGAGTTGCTCGAACCTGTAACCATGTTGCGTGTATATTGTATGTGACCCGGTGTATCGGCAATAATGAATTTGCGTTTTGGTGTTGCAAAATAACGATAGGCAACATCAATCGTAATTCCTTGCTCGCGTTCTGCGCGAAGTCCATCAGTCAACAAAGCAAGGTCAACATGTTCGTAACCTTTCTTGTCACTGTAAGCCTGTATGGCTTCCATCTGATCTTCGAAAATTGATTTTGAATCGTATAGCAAGCGGCCAATGAGTGTACTTTTTCCATCATCAACACTGCCTGCGGTAGAAAATCTTAGTAGTTCCATTTAAATTAATTTTGAGTTTTGAATTTTGAGTTTTTGAATGGGCTTTGGTCAGCTTAAACTAACAACTATTAAACCTTAAAGATTGCTTCGTTCCTCGCAATGACGGATACCCTAATAACAAGTTACTTCTTAAAAATATCCTGCTTTTTTCCTGTCTTCCATTGCAGCTTCGGTGCGTTTATCATCTGCACGGGTTCCACGTTCAGTTGTACGTGATACTGAAACCTCTTCAATAATTTCTTCTAAAGTGGCCGCAGTTGAATAAACGGCTCCTGTGCAACTCATATCACCAACGGTACGGTAGCGTACAATTTTCTTTGCAGGTTTTTCGCCAGCGCGTAATGGCATAAAATCAGCGGTGGAAAGGATCATTCCATCACGCTCAAATACTTCGCGCTCATGCGAAAAGTAAATGGAAGGAATAGGAATCTTTTCAGATCTAATATACATCCACACATCCATCTCAGTCCAGTTACTGATTGGGAAAACGCGGAAATGTTCACCAACAGCTTTTTTACCGTTTAGCAACAGCCATAATTCAGGGCGTTGATTTTTAGGATCCCACTGGCCAAATTCATCGCGGTGACTGAACATGCGCTCTTTTGCACGGGCTTTTTCTTCATCGCGTCTTGCACCGCCCATAGCAGCATCAAACTTGTGTTTTTCCAAAGTGTCTAAAAGTGTAACCGTTTGCAACGCATTTCGCGAAGCATTAGGTCCTTTTTCTTCCTTCACCCTGCCTTTGTCAATTGACTCCTGAACTGATCCGACAATAAGATTCGCACCAATCATTTTCATATAGTTGTCGCGGTACTCTATTGTTTCAGGAAAGTTATGGCCTGTATCAACATGTACTAATGGAAAAGGAATTCGTGCAGGCCAGAAAGCTTTTCGAGCCATCCAACTCATCACGATAGAATCTTTACCTCCGCTGAATAACAGGCATGGATTTTCGAATTGTGCAGCAGTTTCACGAATTATATAAATCGTTTCGCTTTCCAATTCTTTTAAATGATCTAAATTGTAGTTTATCATTTTATTATTTAATTTTTGATTTTACTTTTTGATAAATTTCTTCAATACATTCTTCAATGCTTCTTCCCGCTGTTTTGATGATAATCTCAGGATTTTCAGGGGCTTCGTAAGGTGAACTTATTCCTGTAAAATCATTTATTTCACCGGCACGCGCCTTTTTATAAAGCCCTTTTACATCGCGCTGTTCGCATACTTCTATGGGCGTATCAACAAAAATTTCTATAAATTCTCCATCGGGCAATAACCCGCGTACCTGCTGACGGTCGTTGCGGAATGGAGAAACAAATGCCGTAAGCACCACCAATCCCGCATCAACAAAGAGTTTGCTGACTTCACCAATCCTGCGGATATTTTCTTTGCGGCCTTCGTCACTAAAATCAACGTTTTTATTAAGCCCGAAACGAATGTTATCACCGTCTAACAAATAAGTTTTAATGCCTTCATTCATCAATCGCTGCTCCAAAGCATCTGCCAATGTTGATTTGCCAGAGCCGCTTAAACCTGTAAACCAAAGCACCAGCGGATTTTGCTGCAACAGCGCAATGCGGTCGCTCTTAGTAACGCGGTAATTGTGTTTAACAATGTTAGTACTTAAACTCATAATAAATGGGTGAGCGGGGGACTTTATTTCGGCAATAGAACTTTATAAAAAGCTAAATTGAAAATTAGATAATCGTTAAAAAGGATTGCGAAAGTACAAAAAAAAGGGATTGGGCAAACAGGGGAGGGAAATAGTTTTTGGTTTTAAGTTGGGTTGATCTGGTTAAGAACTCTTTTATTTTAGAAGTCCCTTGCCCTTATCATCAGCAGAAAGTACGATTAAATCAAAATACATTAACCTTGTAAGCAACTTATTATTTTCAGTTAATCCGGTAAATTCCTTTTCTTGATCTTCAGTACTGAAAAGCTCAATGAAGCCATTATTTTTATAATATCTGATTGGTTTAAATTCGTTATAAGCATCTACAACAATAAAACGACAACCTGTTTTATTACTTCTATTAACAAACCAGGACTTGATAAAATCCATTAATTGATCACCAATTCGTTGTGCTTCTCCATCAATATTTCTGTAGCCTTTATGCACGCCTAAACGACCGATTAAAACTGCAGGATAGCTACTCATTTGTTTGGGTCTTGGTATATCCTTAATTACTTTTTTCTTCCTTGAATTAGGAAGATTAATTGTCTTTATACTATCATTTGAAATAGTAAAAGCACAAACAATAATTTGGGGATTCTCATCTAAGGTAAAGCAATAACTTTTCCCTAAAAGTTCAGAAGAATAATTTATAGCATCATTAGCAAAAAAGTCGTTTAAATCCAGATTGCCACAATCAAAGGATTCGCAAGATTTAAGAATGTTGTGATTATAAACATGCAATGTGCATTTGTTAAGTAGGAAACCCAAAATATTCAATTTTAGATTTTTGCTTTAGCTAATATTTTAGCAGAAACAGAAGTTTGTTTAGAAAAATTCACAGTAGATTTCTTAGCATTATTTGCAGCTATTTTTTTTGTAAACGTTGCCGCTGCTTTATCTTTTAAAACCGGAATAGATTTAATAGTAATTGCCATAATTCATCTCATTTAACTATCACAAAGTTAAACCATTTATTTAAATGTCTTGATTTTTTCAAGATAAGTAGAGAATTCTTTTTCCAAAATCTCGCTTTCTCCCTTCCTTGCTTCTTCAATCATTTCGCCTAAATATATATCCTCCCATGATGAGCCTTACAAAACCTATACGTCTTTTCTGAATCCTTTTATAAGACTTGCTATCAATACCGAACTAATGTTCTATACTTTTTACAATACTAAATGAAAGCAAATAACATTCAGTCTCAAGCTTAAACTAAAACTCCCACCCAACCCTAACCCCGCCCCAGCGGTGATATTTTCCTGTTGCAAATTCTTCGGTAATGATGGCTTGATAATATTCGAGGTGTATGCTGTAAAGTTTTATTACCACTCCTATATTATTCTGAAAAGTAAAGCGGGTCATATCATTTTTGTTTATTGTATAAGGACTTTTATGATTGAACACACCTCCCTGCAATGATGCATCGTAACCAATTAAACTAATGTTGGATTGGTTGTAAAGGTGCAGTCTGAATTTTTTCTTTTCGCTTGCGCGGGTATCGCTTAACGCGGGAAGGAAGCCTGCCATAATCGTAAAGCTAGACGAAATTTTATCATTCAAAGTACCTGCCTTGAGATCAGAACTCCAATTTAGCCGAAGCGTTTGATGATCAAGCAACGTTTTCTCATAACCCAATTCATAATTGAGAATAATATCGTTTGCAATTTGATTTGACCAGCCAAGCGGTTCAATATTTTTAAGCCAGCGATGAATGGAAGTCTGCATTTCTTCGCCTCCCGCTGCCGGACCAATAACTCCCATAGAAAAAGCGGAAGTGATTCGTTGCTTCTTTTCTGCATTGACTGCAATGGCAAAAGTTTTAAGAAACAAACATGCAGCAAAGGGGCGGTCGCCATTAATAATTTCGGTGTGCCTGATGCTTGTTGGCGTGTAGCCGATATGTTCAACTGCAACTCCAAAACGATTGCTGAATTTTGACGGACGAATAAGCAAATGTGATAAAGGAAATTTTTCAAGATTAGCATTAACTAATTCAAGACACATTCCCTGCGTATAATAATAATCGGTGGCAGTAAAAAAATCGTTGTCGTAATAAAAACGAATGTATTTATCATTTCCTGTTTCGCGATAAGAAGCTATGTTATCAATAACCTGTGCTGATAAAGCAGGAGTAAATCCTGTTAAAGCTGTAAATAAAATTGTTTTGAGTAAGCGCATGGTTGAGATACGCTCAATGGGTGTGTGATGGATTTACTTTTTAAACCTTATAGGTTTTAAAAACCTATAAGGTTTCTGGCGAACTGAAAATAATCCCAAAATCAATTTTAAAAATCCTGATAAAAAGTGTACTTTCGCACCTCAAATTTTTAGCCCCATTTTTTTCCCCTGTAACAAATAAAAAATAATTATGAGAATTTTCATCACCGGTGTAGCCGGTTTTTTAGGAAGTCACCTTGCCGACCGCATGCTCGAATTGGGTCATGAAGTAATCGGAAATGACAATTTACTGGGAGGTTACCAGGATAACATTAATCCCAATATTGAATTTCATCAGGTTGACTGCATGGATTTAAAAGCCATGATGAAGCTTACCAAAGGCTGCGATATAATTTATCATGCTGCATCCACAGCTTACGAAGGCCTTTCGGTTTTTTCGCCTCACTTAGTTTGCACCAATACCTACCAGATTACCATGAGTATGATGAGCGCGGCTATACAAAACAAAGTGAAGCGTTTGGTTTTCTGTTCATCAATGGCGCGATATGGCTACCAGCCTGTTTATCCTTTTACCGAAGAGATGGAGCCAAAGCCAATTGACCCTTACGGTATTGCAAAACGTGCTGCCGAAATTACTATTGAGAATATGGCACGTGTACATAAATTTGAATATGCGATAGCAGTGCCGCATAACATTATAGGACCTCGCCAGAAGTATGACGATCCGTTTCGCAATGTTGCATCTATTATGATTAACCTGATGTTGCAGGGACGTCAGCCAATTATATATGGCGATGGTGAACAAAAACGTACTTTCTCTTTTGTTGGTGATTGCATTGACTGCTTAGAGCGCATGGCTTTCCAGGATAATGTAATTGGCGAAATAATTAATATTGGTCCTGATGATGAATTTATCACCATCAATGAGTTATCAAAGGTGTTAGGCAGACTTTTAAATTTTGATGTGAAACCAATATATGTTGCCGATCGCCCGATGGAAGTGAAGCATGCAACATGCTCGGCAGACAAGGCACGCAGGCTGCTTAATTATAAGCCGCAGTGTAATCTTGAGCAGGGATTAACTGAAATGATTGATTATATTAAAAACCGTGGTGTACGACCATTTGAATATCATCTTGAAGTTGAAATTCAAAACGAGCTTACCCCCCGCACCTGGATGGATCGCTTGTTTTAAGGATCAATTGCGGTTTAAGAAATCATTAATTCGTGTTGAATAATAATCAGTAAAGCACAAAGGTTTTTCTT
>JBDTRM010000297.1:0-63719 GCA_039931675.1 Bacteroidia bacterium
TGGTACCGATAATTTTTATTCCATACTTATCTAATTTCTCGGCAAGCTTTAAAGCAGTTTGTCCACCAAGCTGCACGATTACACCTTCGGGTTTTTCGTGGAGGATGATGTCGTAAATATGTTCCCAGAAAACAGGCTCGAAATAAAGTTTATCTGCTATATCAAAATCGGTTGAAACAGTTTCGGGATTGCAATTAATCATGATTGTTTCATAACCCATTTCTTTTGCGGCTAACACACCATGTACGCAAGAGTAATCAAATTCAATTCCTTGCCCGATGCGGTTGGGACCACTTCCTAACACAATTACTTTTTTCTTATCGCTAGCAATGCTTTCATTTTCTGCACCAAAAGTGGAATAGTAATAGGGTGTCTTTGCTTCAAATTCGGCAGCGCAGGTATCCACCATTTTCCAAACACGTTTTACGCCTAACTCATTTCGCTTATTAAACACCTGGCTTTCGAGGCATCCTAACAAATGGGCTATTTGCCTGTCGCCATAACCTAATGCTTTTGCTTCGGTAAGTAATTCGGCAGTAACGTTCTCTACACTGAACCTGCGTACTTCTTTTTCGAACTCTAACAGTTCCTCTATCTGTCGCAAAAACCATGAATCAATCTTCGTGAGTTTTTGAATGGTGGCAAAAGGAATTCCTAATTTGAATGCATCATAAATATGAAACAAACGATTCCATGAAGGATTTTTTAAGCTATCCAATAAAAATTTCTGGTCAGTGTTTTCGCGACCGTCTGCACCGAGACCATTGCGTTTTATTTCTAATGACTGTGCTGCCTTTTGCAATGCTTCCTGGAAACTGCGCCCGATTCCCATTGCCTCGCCAACTGATTTCATTTGCAAACCAAGATGACGGTCAGCGCCTTTAAACTTATCGAAATTCCAGCGCGGAATTTTTACAATCACATAATCAATTGCAGGTTCAAAAAATGCTGAAGTGCTTCCTGTAACAGTATTTTTTAATTCATCTAAGTTGTAACCGATAGCCAATTTTGCAGCAACCTTTGCAATAGGATAACCTGTTGCCTTGCTTGCTAAAGCCGATGAGCGCGACACACGCGGATTGATTTCTATAACAATAATTTCATTTTCATTATCGGGATTTAATGCAAACTGAATGTTGCAGCCTCCCGCAAAATGCCCGATGCCGTTCATGGCTTTAATGGCAAGGTCGCGCATCTTTTGATACACGGTATCAGGCAGCGTCATGGCAGGCGCTACGGTTACGCTGTCACCTGTGTGAATTCCCATAGGGTCGAAGTTTTCTATGGAGCATATAATAATCACGTTGCCAACATTATCGCGAAGCAACTCCAATTCAAATTCTTTCCAGCCGCTGATGCTTTGCTCTACCAGCACTTCGTGAACGGGCGATACATGCAAACCGTATTGCAGCTTTGCTTCGTAATCTTCGGCACGCTCTACGAAACCGCCACCGCTGCCGCCAAGCGTAAACGAAGGACGAATAACCAAAGGGAAACCTATTTCCTGCGCTATCTCTTTACCTTCGAGAAACGATGTGGCTGTGCGTCCTTTGCAAACATTGGCTCCGAGACTCATCATGCGAAGGCGAAACAACTCGCGGTCTTCAGTGGTTTTTATGGCTTCCACATTTACGCCAATCATGCGAACATTGTATTTTTTCCAGATGCCTGCCTTTTCGCAATCTAAAGCAAGGTTCAAAGCCGTTTGTCCGCCCATGGTGGGAAGCACGGCATCTATCTTATGCTTTTCTAAAATTTCGATGATTGATTTTTTAGTAAGCGGCTTGAGGTAAATATTATGAGCCGTAACCTTATCGGTCATGATGGTGGCGGGGTTGGAATTGATGAGTGTAACTTCAATTCCTTCTTCCTTGAGTGAGCGCGAAGCCTGCGACCCTGCATAGTCAAACTCGCAAGCCTGGCCAATAATAATAGGACCTGAACCGATAATGAGGACGGATTTTATAGTAGTATCTCTGGGCATATTTCTGTTTGGTTATTTGTTATTGGTTTTTGGTTTCAGTCCCGATGTATCGGGACTATCTAACCAAAACTAAAAACCAAAAACCCTAAACCATTTTTTTTACGTGCGCGAAAGTAAAAGAATATGTGTTTGGTGAATTTGGTTGGAGAGGAAATACTTGTACACAGGGTGTTGGGAAAGTGGTTTGGGGTTATGAGTTTATGTGTTTATTAAATAGTTTGGTTGTACAACGGGCAAGATGCTGGCGGTAGTGTAGGAGCTAAAAGTTCGCACCGGGAGGAGAATTTTTATTTTCTATTAAATTATTATCTTGAATTTCTTCTATAGTCAAATTTCTAAAATGATCAGTATTACATGAACTACAAGGGTACCTGATAAAATCTTTTCGAAAATCTACTGTATCGAGGCCTTTTATTTTATGACATTTCTTACATAGAGTTTGAAGATTAGTGGAATCACTTATTCCACCAACTCTAATTGGTACAATATGATCAATTTCAAGTTCCTCAATTGACCCACAGCATAAACATTTGTTGCTATCCCTCTTGAGGACAAACAATCGAATACTTTTCTTTATGTGGCGTTGCTTTAATCTATTCTGTAGGATGTTTTGTTGAAATGCAACAGCATCTGCATATGTTATAAGCTGAAAGGATACGGCTTTAAATGCAACTCCTGCAGGTGTTGCGACATCAATATGTTTTCGATTTTCGGCATGCGCCCTTTCTTTCAGCCATTCATTAATCAAATCAGCAATTTGAAAAGGTGTGTGACTTTCCCAATTGTCTTTAATAAACTTGATAGCTTGATTCCCCCATCTCATAATGATAAAGTTAAAATTCTACTTTTAAAATTCTTAAGAGTTCCAACGTTGACTTTTTTGTTAGTGGCTGCCATGCTTTCTCACAGAAGTGTCTCCTCCGATATTAGCACAAAACTTTCTACGAAGCGATTTACATTCATAACAATGTCGTATCAAATTAGCTGTCATCTTTTGTTTAAATTTTTAAATCGTACAAGTGAGTCCTCAAGCAAGTCCATAAATTGTTTTTGCTTTTGAATTAAAGGTAGTCGTTTCGTATAAATTAATTCAGGATTTTTTCCTTTCTCTGGGTATCTTGTCAATGAACTGTGTTGAACCGTTATGACTGCACAAAAGTAGAGGGTCAAGTTTACGAATGCTATGTCAATCACCATTGGAAAAAGTTGATTAACTATCAAGTCGCAATATTCTTTTGCTTGGTCTCTATTGGCAATCAAACTTAAATATTCTTTCTTTGTATTGATTGCATCTTCTGTTCCAAATTGTCCGGCCCAATCAGCAATGCCAAGCATGATTTTATCAAACTTCTTTTCGTATGTGTTTGGGATTTTAATTTTTGTTGTTCTTACTTTTTTGAGTTCTCTTAGAAAGAAGTTTAGGTCAGATAATGAAATCTTTACCAAGTCATAATTCCACAAATTGTTCATGAAGCTAACACCTTGAGAAAGTGTTTCGTGATACTTAATAAAGTTTGTCTTAGCGAAAATTTTGTGCTCAGAATTGTTAGGATGTTGTTCTAAAATTTTTACAAGTGCGTTGATTTCCTTTGCTTGTTTTTTAGAAGTTTCCTTGTAAATATTTATGGTGTTATGGCTGAACTTCTTTAACTCGTCCTCTTTAATTATGTCAGCTAAAAGTGCGAAAGCTTTGTTCGCTTTTTCTGTCGCCTGCTGAAATAGAAAATACGAAGTCCTGAAATGTCCACTGTCATGCAACAGTCGGGATGATTGTAAATCTGATGTCGCTAAGTCAATCCATATTTGTGCAGTCAGATTCATTTTTTGCAGTAAAGTTTGATGTTAGAAATGTCACTAAGTTTCAACCTACATGTTATTATCCCCAACAAACATAAACGAAAAGTTCGTACATCTAACTTGCGGTAAGCAGATATACGAACTTTAATAACTTCCCGCGAAAGCGATCTATTTTCCTAAAATATAAACTGCGCTAAACCCGAATTGATGTGTAAAGCCGGTAAGGTCAAATAATGCGGTGTAATGAATTTCGAGGTTAAAATTTTTATTAACCGGAATAGAATAACCCGCCCCTAAACCTCCGTAATAACTATTATAGAAATGACCATTATAATGTGTTGAGTCAACACCATTTGCGTAATATTCGTCAGAGCCGATTATGTAATCACCACAGATAGTGGCTCCAAGATAGGCTCCATTGTATTTTTTGTTAAAATAAAATCTTATTTCAGATGATAAACCATAGTGTTGAGCTATGGTTTTACTCATAAAAGTATCTGTAGCTGTACTTACAACCGGGTATTGAATATTCTGTTGAAAATAGTTAAATGATAAGCTCCAGGAAAAGTGTTTGCTCATAGAATGTTCGTAAGAAATTCCAATACCTCCTGAGTTCAGAGCTCGTCCATAATTTACCCGGGGATAAACCATGCCAAACCCTGTCAATTTAGCTGCGCTGTATTGTGAATGAACCTTTGGACAAATGAAACTGATAAGAACCAATGCGATAATTGATATCTTTTTCATAATGAACTTATTTTAAGTTTATAATTTTAGTTGTGACAAATATAGAATTTAATCGCCCGTATGGTTAGCTTGAAAAAGGATAATTAACAACGCTCCACAAAGCCTCAGAGAGCGTTGTTAATTTTTCTTCCCGCGAAAGCGGTGACGTTTCCTAATTTAACATCTGATTGTTTGTTTTTAAATCTCGTTGCGCTTTGCCCTTCTGAACAGAGAAACTTAACATTATAGTTAGTCCAAGAAAAATAATACTTAAAACGTTTACCGCAATGTGCATTGTTTTTTCAGCGAATGAAAATGCAAATCCCACCTCAATTTTGATGCTTTGGGTTAGGTCTAATATTGGATTAACAACACTTTCATTAGTTTCAGAATTCGTGGTCGTGCAATCAATAACTATGAGTTGAGCTAATGACCAAACTAATATAAATGGAATGTGGTGTCTATTAGTAGTGAAATAAAAAGTTGCACCAATGATGCCAACTATAGAAACAATGACACATAAATATGACACATTATTTAAGTATAGAAATTGAGTAACAAGGTCAAAAATACTTAACCCTAAAATTATTAGTGGAAATAAAAACTCAATTTTATATTGTTATTTAGGTATTGCTATCATTAGATAAATATTTGCCGGTCAATTAAGTTAAGAATGTCTTTGGTCGGAGATATACTACTAGTTGTTATACGTACAAACATAAACGAAAAGTTCGTATATCTAACTTACGATAAATTGGTTTATGGGTTAGATTGCACCACCAGCAAGATGCTGGCGGTTGCGAGTGATTAGTGGCCGGCTATTAGTTTTGGTTCTCTTTTCTTATTTTTTCTATACTGATTTCAAAAGGTTGTCTGTTGTTTGTCAATCCTTTTATTACACTCTCATCATTGTTGATTGTCGCTTTCAAGGATTTAATATTTCTAAAACCCTGGTCAAAGGAAACAAAAATGCTATCGGCTTTTATTTCATAGTTTCCATAATAAGAACTATCATTTACGGACAGAACAAAACCATTGCTGAACTCAAAAAAGAGCATTGGTTTTTTGGTGTATTTACCTTGTCCGAGCTCTAGTTTTTCGCCATTAACAGATAATTCCAAAATTTTGTAAGCACCGATGATTTTGTCTGTTGGAACAAATCCGGCACTCCGCGAATTAAGAGCATAAACAGAACTTAAAATAATAAAACCAACGGGTAAATAGATACTGAGTATTTTGTTTTTATATGTTTCGTTGTTTACAAACTTTCCGCCCATATCCCATAAATATTTCTTTAAATCATTCAGATACGGAAGCAACCAAATTAAAACGATAATGAATTCAATAGTTGCGTGTTGTATGGCGGCATCAACTTCAAATTCAAAATCAATAAGAACAATGTTTGTGTACATTCCCAGAGCCAATAATAAACCGGCTAATCTTGTTCTTTGAAAGAGTATTAATGATGCGGCAATCAATTCTATAATTCCCAGAAACAGATTGTAATGGTAAGAATGACCAAAATATGCCCATGCAAGTTGCATGCTGCTCAAATCGGTTAGGGGTGTGTATTCTACAAAGTTTTTTACCCGAAATTGATGGCCTAAGAATTTTGAAACCGCAAACAAAATGAGCGTATAGGACACATAGTAAAGTCCTAAATATTTCAGTGCCAGAATGAATTTTCTCATTTCATTAGACGATTTTGTCTTTTTTGTCTTTCCCCTAACAATTATATATGCTCAACAAACATAAACGAAAAGTTCGTATATCTAACTTGCGGTAAGTAGGTTTATGGGTTTGGTTGCACCACCAGCGAGATGCTGGCGGTAGCGAGAGGTTATTTTTTAATCACTATTGTTAAAGTTTTCTCGTCAACCTTAGAATATTTTGTCAGAAGTCGATAGTTTTTTGATAGCTGGGTTTTAAAATCATCTGCGATTACCAAATACCTTATGTGAAGATCACGTTTGCTTCTGTAAACGTTATCGCTAAGTTTATCGACTTTCACTAAATCCGTATTGTCCGGATGATGGTTGTGATTAATTTTTAAATAAATTAACCCTCCGTTTTGTAAAGACTTAAAAAAGTTGTGAATTATCGTTAGTTTAATTTCGTCTTGAAAGAAGTGTAGAACCTTATTGCAAATTATAAGATTATATGTATCAGGTTTAAAATCAAATATCAAAAAGTCAATTTCATAAATTTCAAATCGTTCTTTGAAAGTTTTGAAAACTTCTATCGTATATAACCTTTTTTCCTCTGGAGTTAATTTCTTATTTCTTGTTTTACAACGTAAGTAGTCTCCAAAAGCATTTGTGCCGAATTTTTTGTCTATTCCAACCAATTTTTTAAAAGGGGAAGATTCAAAGTCCACCAAATCATAAAGTCCTTTACAGCCAACATCAATTAAAGCATCATAGGTTTTAAGTTCACCACGTAATAATTCATATAAATTCGGTCTATGGGCATCAGTTGTCATTTAATCTCCTCTTGCATGTTATTATCTTAAACAAACATAAACGAAAAGTATTTACTTTTAAATTTCATCTTTGGCAGCGTAAAAATCAATACGCATTAAAACAACCCATCCTATGAAAAAAATTATTTTCCTCTTTTTATTCATCACTGCCATGCAAAGTATTTGCATGGGGCAAAGCGATAGTGTTTACCAGTTTGTAGAAAAGGCGCCATCGTTTCCGGGAGGAGATGCCGCTTATCTTAAATTTATTGTCAGCCACTTTAATCATGATCTTGTTAAGTCACGTACCATGGGACAATTGAAAATTTATGCTGCATTTATTGTCGATACTGTCGGCAGCATATCAAACATTAAAATCGTAAAAGGTGTAAACAACACTCTTGACGGAGAAGTAGTAAGAGTTTTGCAATTAATGCCACGTTGGATTCCTGGCGAACAAGATGGTAGTTTGGTTAATGTGCAATGCACCGCAGCAGTAAATCTTGCTCCTTTCAATATTATAGACACCGTATGCCTCCCTGCATTTCCCGGTGGGTTAGTTGCAATGCAGTATTACATTAATCAAAAAATGAAAGATGTTGCAAATGCAGAAAGTGCAATAATTGAAGTTAGTTTGAATGTAAGTGAAACAGGAAAAGTAAAAAAGCTGAGTTTAACAAGAGAAGCAAGAAGCACCACTTTGAACGATATTATTTATAAAGCCTTTGAAACTGTTCAACTAAACCCCGAAACTTTTAATGGAGTTAACGTGGCAAGCCAGGTTTTATTCGATGTTTTTATAGAACCACAGGAGGAAGTAATAGTTGATTATGCTCCCGATTCAAGCATGTTTATTTCAAAAGGTAAAATAGCTTGCCTTACGGGATTATTAAATGCCAAACGAGGAAATTTCAATACTGCCATTGCGCTTTACAAATTTGCTGATTGGGAAGGTTATAATCAGGGTACATGTTATTTCAATATAGCTGTTGCGTATTTTAATATGGGTGATTCTGTTAATGCTTGCAAAAACTGGGAACAAGCAAAAATTCATGATGATACAGATGCTGAAAAATATCTCGAAAAATATTGTAATAAAAAACCACAAGGTGACTTAACTGCTATATTAACTTCTAACAATCAAAAGAGAGAAGAGCAAACTTTTTCAATTGTTGAAGTAATGCCCAAGTTTCCGGATGGAGGTGAGGAAGGGTTTATAAAATATATTTCAAAAAATTTCAACTATCCGGCTTATGAAAAGGCAAATAAAATTCAAGGCACAGTGTTTATAGAATTTGTCTTAAGACAAGATGGTTCCGTTACCGATGTTAATGTTCTAAAAGGAATCAGGGGTGGAAAAGGTTTAGATGCAGAAGCGGTAAGGGTTGTTATGTCATCACCGAAATGGATTAACGGAACACAAAATGGACGGCCCGTAGCTGTTTATTATAGAGTGCCTGTGGTATGTACATTGCATTGAGTGGGTTTTTTCTTTCTCAAATTTTTCTGTTTCTAATTGAGAGCAAATTGGGTTTACCAAAACCGAATATACAATGCCGCTAAAACTCCAAGCACAATAAGAATAAGCGCAAGGTTGCCTTTGTCAACACGATATAAGGAAGTATCAATCTCCATCGTGTTTTTTATGTTTCTTCCTTTTGCATCTAACAGGCTGGTAACAATCATGAGCAGCACAGTGCAAAAAAATACAAGGCCCATGCTTACGAGAAAAGGAATTTCGTAAGTGCCGCTTGCTGTCGGGTATGCAGTATATAACCAGGTATTGTTGCCTGCAAGTTGCACGATGTATTTATCAAATACGATTGATAAAATAAATCCACCGATGATGCCAACAATAGCTGCCGCAGGAGTTGTTCTCTTCCAAAAGAAACCCAAAAGAAAAACTGCGAAGATTGCAGGCGATACATAGCCGGTGTATTTCTGAATAAATTCATAACCTCCCTTACCCCCTATTCCTAATGTGTCCTGCCAGTTTACGATAATGGCTAACAGCAATGCAACGATAACTACAATGCGACCTGTAATAACAAGGCTTTTATCACTTGCATTGCGGCTGATATATTTCTTATGAATGTCTAACGAATAAATGGTAGATATGCTGTTAGCCTTGCCCGCCAGCGATGCAACGATGGCTGCCGTAAGCGCAGCAAGCGACAAGCCTTTTAATCCTTCAGGCAAAAAATTAAGTATGGCAGAATAAGCATTGTCAACCCTAAGCTCTCCGTTAATATGCATCTGCTGCTGCAGTTCGCCATTGCTGTATAAAACGTAAGCAGCTATGCCGGGGATAACCACCATCAGCGGCATCAGTAATTTTATAAAAGCTGCAAACATAATTCCGGTGCGCGCAGTTTTTAAATCAGCTCCAAGTGCACGTTGAATGATGTATTGATTACAGCCCCAGTAGTTGAGGTTGGCTATCCACATGCCGCCAACAAACATCGCAAGGCCCGGCAGGCTGAGGTAATTGCTCACCTGTTCCGCAGTTGATGTGGCATTAGGTTTATCAAATATCATGTGAAAATGTTGAGGAGCTTTTTCAAGAAGAAGATTAAAGCCAGCTAAGAAATCTTTCCCTAATCCGAACTTTTCACTCACAAGTGTAAGTGCGATATACGTTGTAACAAGACCTCCTGTGGTCAATACCAATACCTGTATCACATCGGTATAGCCGATAACTTTCATTCCTCCAATGGTGATGACGAGAGCGAATAAAGCCAGCGTAATCATAATGATGTGAAAGTATGTACCACCCGTTAATCCGTTAATTGCTAATGAACCGAGGTATAATATTGAAGTAAGGTTTACAAAAACATAAAGGAACAGCCAGAACACAGCCATGATAAGCGCAACAGTTTCATTATACCGTACCTTTAAAAACTGCGGCATGGTATAGATTTTATTTTTCAGGTAAATGGGAATAAAAAAAACTGCTACAATAATTAATGATAAACCGCCAATCCATTCGTAAGCAGAAATTGCCAATCCTAAACGAAAGCCATTACCACTCATGCCGATAAACTGTTCCGCAGAAATATTAGATGCTATGAGCGAAGCACCTATAGCCCACCATGTTAATTGTCCTTCGGCTAAAAAGAAATCAGCAGCGCTTTGATTCTTTATTTTTTTTCTTTGATAAACCCAATATCCAAAACTTGCTATCAGAATAAAGTAAGCAAGGAAGATGATATAATCTGTTGTGTGGAGTACGTTCAAGTGTTAAAGGAATTTTGAATGATGAATTTTGAATTTTGAATAATGAAGGCAACAAAGATTTAAAAGTCAAAGGTTTTTCATAATGAGAAACGGTATTTACTTCAACATTCGATATTCATTATTCTACCGATACATCGGTATCAAAATTCATCATTCATTATTTAAATTATAATGTTGTTCACTCAATGATTGAAGCTGCTTTGCTGCTTGCTCAGGAGTAATATCGCGTTGAGGATTTGCAAGTAATTCATAACCTACCATAAACTTTTTAATAGTTGCGCTGCGCAGCAATGGAGGATAAAAATGTAAATGCCAATGCCAATGCGAAACATCAGTATCTGTATTAACAGGCGCCTGGTGCATACCTGCTGAATAAGGAAATGATGTTAGAAAAAGATTATCGTAGCGCGTGGTTAATCTTTTTAAAATATCTGCAAGCGCTGCTGTTTCCTTTTCATTAAACTCTGTTATACTTTTTATATGCCTGCGGCTGATAATCATTGTTTCATAAGGCCATATCGCCCAGAAGGGAACGAGTACAATAAAGCTTTCATTCTCACACACTATGCGTTCCTGTTGCTTCAATTCCAATTGAAGATAATCTTGCAATAATGTTTTGTTGTGCTTCTTATAATATTCCGATTGCGTTTTATCCTCTTTCATTATTTCCGAAGGTAAATCGCTTTGCGCCCATATCTGCCCGTGAGGATGTGGGTTGCTACAACCCATAATCTCCCCTTTGTTTTCAAAAATCTGGATGTACTTAATCCATGTGTAGGATGAGAGTTCAGTAAATTCTATCTGCCAGAGTTTTATGATGAGGACAATATTTTCAATACTCAACTCAGGCAGCGTAAGGTCATGGCGCGGAGAAAAACAAATCACTTTACAAATGCCATTTACATTTTTTGCCTGTAGCAAATTATCAGTCGTAAATCTATCATCTACGTCCCCCGGCACCAAAGCGGGAAAATCATTTGTAAAAGAAAACGTATCTGTATAATCAGGATTTATTGCTCCGTTACTTCTTTTATTGCCTGGGCATAAATAACATTCAGCATCATAATGTTCTCTTTGTGATAATGCAGAAGAATGTTCATTGCCTTGCCACGGACGTTTGTTACGATGCGGTGAAACGAGAATCCACTCATTGGTTAAAATATTTAATCTCTTATGCGGATGCTCAGTAAATTTAAAATCGTCATGCATAAGGAAGAATCTTATAAGTTCGTTATATCAATTTGCGAAGTGCCATCAGTAACTGTTACTTTATATGCTGTTAAATTTAAACCGAATTGTTTTTTATATCGTTGACTTAATCTTTCAATAACCTCATCAACATTTTCTTTTCTTACAAGGTTGATAGTGCATCCTCCAAATCCTCCGCCCATCATTCTTGAACCAAGAACAGCATTTTCATTTTTTGCTTCTTCAACCAAACAATCCAATTCAGGGCAACTAACATCGAATAAATTTTTCAAACCATCATGAGTTTCAAACATTTTTTTTCCGAAAGCTGTGAAATTATTTTTCTTAAGGTCATCACATGCAGATAACAAGCGATTATTTTCTTCAACAACATATCTGCATCTTTTATAAATATCGCTATTCGAAATAATACATTCCTTAATCATTTCAATAGTAATGTCACGTAAACTATTCACCTGATTATATTTTTTCCTAATCATTTCAACACCGCTTTCACATTGCCTTCTTCTTACATTATATTCGGATGATGCTAATGAATGTTTCACAGTTGTATCCAACAAAACAATTTCAATGTCATTCATCATCATTGGCACATATTCAAATTTAAGCGAACGGCAATCTAATTTAATGAGATGATTTTTTCTTCCAAACAAACTTGCAAACTGATCCATGATGCCACACATTACACCTGCAAATTCATGCTCAGCTTTCTGAGCAATCTGTGCCATCTCCAAACGCGAAAGTCCAAGATTAAAAAGATTATCTAATGCAAATGCTACAGCACATGCAATTGCTGCCGAAGAGGATAAACCAGCACCAATAGGAATATCTCCACTGATTACCATATTAAATCCGCTTAAATTATATCCTCTTTTCAAAAGCTGATCCACAACTCCAAGAATATAATTTGCCCAAGCTTCATTAGTTTTTGAAATAGAAGAAACATCAAAATTTAATGTCTGATTAAAATCAATTGAACGTAAAGTAATTCTCGAATCATTTCTTTTTTCAATGCCAATGTAAACAGCTTTGTCAATTGCTGCGGGCAAAACAAATCCCATGTTATAGTCGGTATGCTCTCCAATTAAATTGATGCGCCCGGGCGAACGGAATACATGAGGAATGCTACGAAATGATTCGTAGAATGTACTTGCTACTTTTTTTATTGTTGTATTTGTATTATCCGTTATCGTCATGAAGTTTTCAAATGTAGAAAATTAAGAAAGCGGAATCAAGTTTTTAAAGCGAACTAAAGTTCGCTGTTACAGGCTGCGCGTGTGACTTGTCGTTCGGGAAAACTTTGACAAAGTTTCTTCACTTTGTCAAAGTTGAAGGGCAAGGGATTTTCAGATTAGTAATTTCTATATTTGAAAACTCAATCTATTACCAATGAAAAAAATCTCTTCAATAATTTTAGTTTTAATTTTTATATCCTCTTGCAGCATAGAGAAACGACATTACCGTAAAGGTTATTCAGTTAACTGGCTTACTCATAAGCACAACAGCAACATTGTAAAAATAAATGAACCACCAGCAAAAGAAGTTATCGTGCTTGCTTCCAATTCAAACACTCCAATTATTCTAAAAAATGAAACGCCTGAAATAAATCAACCCGAAGTTGTTCACCAAAAAAGACTTCGTGCAAAATATAAATTGAATTTAAAATTATCACTACCCAAAATTTTTTCGGAGCAGCAAAAAAAAACTGGCAGCGCACCTCAAGAAGTATGGAAAAAAACACCTGCAACTGCATGGATTAGCCTTGCAGCAAGCATTCTTTCAATTGTCCTCTTTGCCTTCATTCTGTATGGTGCAGGACTTTTATTGGCGACTGCTGCTGTTGTTACTGGGTGTATTGCAATTTTCAAAATAAGGCATAACAAAGAAAAGTATAAAGGAAGGGGATATGCGATTTTTGGAATTGTTATCGGTTTAGGATTGATTTCATTTTCAATTTTTTTAATAACATACTTTCTAATAGTTTATTGAAAATTATCCTTAATAAAGAATGCGCCACTACTGCTTAGGATTTTACAAATAAAAAACCCGCCTCAGCAATAAAATTCCGGGGCGGGTTTCATTTTTAAATTATAGCTTCTTAATGCTGCACGTTCAATTTCAAAGTTTGTTTTTCATTACCTGAATTAATCTTTACAAAATAAATTCCGTTATTCAATTCACTTGTATTCAATGTTAATTGATAATCACCGGCATCATAATATTGTCCGGCAATTTCTGAAACAGATCTTCCGGTAAGATCATATATGGTAACTGTTACTTGCTTTTGTTCATCAAGACTAAATTCAAGATATGCATTTTCATTTGAAGGATTAGGATGCAGACTAAAATCATTCATTACAACAACATTTCCATCACTTATTTTGCAGTTCACCGTTACCTTAATCACATTTGAAGTTTTACTGCACAATCCATTTTTTGTTACAGCACATTTATAGCTTCCTTGTGTGTGAGCAACATAATTCGGATTTGTCTGCCCGGCAAGTGCATTAAGGCCTTTAAACCATTGATATGTTTGTCCTGCGCCCGTAGTTGAGGAAAGTGTAACACTTCCGCCTGCGCAAAAAGTGGTTGGTCCGCCTGCACTAATAGTAGCAGTAACATTTAGCATAGTAATTTTTTGAACAGGCGAATTTTTAAAACAGCCATTCGCATTTGTTACGATAACTTTATACATACCCGTAGCCGGTGTTTTATAAGTTTTGGCTGTTGCTCCTGCTATCACCACACTATTTTTAAACCATTGATACCCTAAAGAAGCGCCACTGTTTGCAGTCATTAATGCAGTGTCGTTTTTGCAAAGTGTATCATTTCCGGTAAGTGTGAGCGTTGCATTTGGCAATGCATTCACAGTGATATAGCCTGTCTTGGTAAGTGTATTTGATCCGGCAGGGTTTCCAACTGTAAGTGTTACATTTTTTAATCCGCCTGCATTGTATTTCACCTTTGGATTTTGCAATGTAGAAGTAGCAGGTGATCCCCCGGTAAATGTCCAGTTCCAAGAGTTTGGTAAATCAGAACTTGCATCGGTAAATTGCACTGAATCGCCTTTGCAGATGGTTGTTGGCAATGCGCTGAAGTTTGGTGTCGGTTTCGCATGAATTACAATCTTGTAGCCCGTTTTTGTAAATGCCTGCGAAACAGGAATAAAACCAAACAGCAATCCATTAAGGGTGGCATTAACTGTTACGTTATAGGTTCCTGCACTTCCTGCTGATGGATTACCCGAAAGATAAATACAGCCATTACCGCCACCGGGAAAAGCACAATTAACCGGATTGCAAACGTAACTGAAACCGGCAGGCATACCAATTACACTGTTAATCGTAATATTGGTTACAGTTACATTTCCCTGCGAAACAGTTGTATCTGTAAGTACGCGAATCTGAATTGATGTTCCATAGGAAGCAGTTTCGAATGCAGGCGGAAGATTTGTAAGCGTATCAGGATAAATGCCCGGTTCTGTAATTGAGCCATCGGGAGTACATTGTGCATTTGCACTTTGATAAGCAGCCATGATAATGCTGAAAGCGAGAAATAGTTTTTTCATATAGTTATAAAATTAATATTGTTAATTGTTGGGGATAAATTTAGTTTTTTAATTGGAATGCAAAGGCTGTTTATCTTAAATAAAAAAGAGGCAGCGATTTTAATGCTGCCTCTTATAGAATTAAATATTTTCCCTATTTGCGATAACTTATTTTGTCTTCACTATTTTTATAGTTTGATAAGTGCGTGTTGCATCTTTTAATTCAATAAAATAAATTCCTGCATTAAGTTTATCAGCAATTTTCACATTGCCTGTGTTTTCAGATACGGGATAAGAATTAATTACGCGTCCTGTTACATCGTTCAGTACAATCGTTAATCCATTACTTGCAATCGCATGATAATAAACAGTAGCATTATTATCAAAAGGATTAGGATATACACTCATGTTATAATTTCCAATACCTAAATCATCAATAGCAAGCGGTCCTTCAACAATTTCAAATCTATCAAAACCACCTTCCATAACATTACCTGAAGGAATGTCTTCAGCTCTTACCATAAGATGCATGTTAGTAGTGGAAGTAATGTAACTGTTCAGATTTTTTGATACAAAAACCCATGTTGAAATACCAGGTGAGTTAAATCCTACATTGTCAATCAATACAGTAGAAGTTCCGTTGCTGATGCTGATATTTAAACTGTCGTTAGGATTACCACCTCCCGGGCCTTGCGTATTATAAAACCAGCGATAGTAATGTAACACAGGGTTTACATAACCAGTTAAATCAAATGCAGGTGAAGTAAGCAGCACATAACCATTATCCACATCATCATTACCTGCACCGCCACCGCTATTGCCGGTTACAAAAGCCTGGTCGCTGCAATCGTTTGTTACATCAAAATCAGGATTAGCTGCATCGGAGCCATTGAAAGTTCCTATTGGTTCGCCCCGCTGCCAGTCGCCCGTGCTTGCTGTGCCCGTTGCAGTCCATCCAAAATCAAAAGTGAAATCGTCATATATGCCAGGCGTTAGCTGAATAAGCACCGGTGATGTGCCATCTACATTTGTACCTGTGTTGCAATAAGTAACAAATCCCCATTTACCACAGTTTATATTATAAGAGCCTGGGAAGAAACTGCTCACGTTGAAATTTCCTAATACATCAGTAATAAGATTAAAATTTCCGTTTACACCGGTAAGCTGCACCTGCGCATTTGCAATTGGCAAACCCGTTACTGAACTGGTCACATTGCCTGTAATGCTGACAGCAACAAGAGGCACTAACTCAACATCAAGTGTCGTTAAAACGCCATTGGTAAGTTGAACACCTGTTATTGTTTTGGGATAATAGCCTGCTTTAATAAACTGGACATCGTAAGTGCCTGCAGCCGCTAATCCTGTTTTATAAATACCTGCAAGATTGGTAGTTTTAGAAGTTGGTGTTGAAACAATCTGCACAGAAACATTATTTAAAGGATTAGCTGTAACGGAGTCAATAACCGAACCTTCAAGATAGCAACCGCGTATATAGTTAGGAGTTAGAACAAACAAACCTTCACTCATATCGCTCACTAAAAGATTACCCGAAGGAAGATAAGGATAAACTCCCCATGCACCGTCAAAACCGCCACCGGTAAGCGGTGATGTATCGTAGTGACCCACTTCAATCATATTATCAGGATGTGCTACATCAACCACTACCACGCCTTCTTTATACCACGATACTACTTCGTAATCATTAAGCGTGTGTGTATTGTGAACTATGGATTGCGAGCCGGGATCGGTTTGGAATTTATCTAAAAACTGGATGTTGTTAGGATCGCTTATATCATACGATGCGAGGTAGGAGTTATTCACTTCATCAGTAGTAAATAAAACAGTGCCGGCATCATTAAGCCATGAGTTATGCGTAAAATTATCAGGTGTGTGCTGAATATTTATTTCGGTAATGTTTGTTTTATTGGCCACATTCATAATCGAAAAATAGCCATCATAAACATGACATCCATAAAGAGTATCGTTTCTTACATATCCATCGTGAATATAATTTCCATCAGCACTCTGCGTATTGCCAACATAGTTAGGGTTCCACGGGTCAGGAACCAGATTGCAGATAACGGCTGTGCCATTGAATAAATTTGATCCGAACAGGTAAACAAATCCGCCATCAATGTGAAGCGCATGAATAGTTTGAATCTGGTTATTAATTGCGCCATTACCATAGTAGTGTTTATACGGTGCAGAATCGGGCAGGTAATTTAAATTCACAATTATTAATCCATCGCCATTTGCTTCAGTAGTTACATAAGCATAATTATTAAAGGTTTTAACCTCGCGCCACTCAGAAGCAGCACCCGGAACATTGATGACCTGGAAAACTGAATCGGGATTAGTAACATCAACTATTGACAAGCCATTCCACCAACCCACCAAAGCAAACTCACGGCCGTTAACAGCTATGCCGCCAATGTTGCTCAAATCCTGCGGATATGTTTTATGCGATCTTAATGTCATATTTAATTGTGCAAATGCCACTGCATTTACCATAATGCAAATTAATGCAAGTAGTAGTTTTTTCATTTTATTTAATGGGGATTAATTATTAAGCGGTGCGAATGTAATTTAAAAAAGTATTGGTTAAACAGGGTTTCTGTTCAGTACAATTAACCGGGAATAAGGTAGTTTTGCATAAATCATTTTTTAATGAATGTATTAAAAATTATTACAGCGTTGATTTAATCATTCATCACTTGAGTTCTTCATTCGTGTAAAAGTTCTTTTACAGGTTGGTTTGTTGACACACATTTGTGCCATAATTCAAATTAAAACCATAATCAGATGAAGCATTTAACCATTCTTTCAGTTTCAGTAGCAACTATACTATTTGCAGGAGCCCAGTTTCAAAACCGCTTCAATAATATTTATACCGATGCAAAAAAAGCTCAGCAAACCATTTCTGTTCAGGTTAATGAAGTAAAATGCAAATCTGATTCATTGCTTATTTCAACCGGAAGCAATGCAGCTGCCAAAGCAGTAAATAAAGCTGAGAACAGCACTTTTCATTTAATAGGAAAATTGGTTCAATCTCTTTTTTAATTTCATTAATGGTTTTACTGAAGTTCCAAAAAATCCATTTATTTGTGGAATGATGGAACAATGGAAGGTAGAGAAGTTCCAAAGTATAGGCCAATATTTCCGTATTCCCATATTTCCATATTTCCATATTCCCATATTTCCATATTCCCTTAAAGCCATTTGAATAAACGCAATTTATACTGGACTTTACAAATCAGCGGATGGTTGTTGTATGTATTTATCAACTACCTGTCGTTACCGTTATTCCCTGACCGTGTGCCTTACGAAGAAGTATATTTCTTCGGCAGTTTTTTCAATGGCATTTTAGTTACTCATCTTTACAGGAGCATCATTCGCAATTTCAATTGGTTCAACCTGCCATTATTGAAATTGATCAGGAATATTTTTGCAGGAGCGCTTATTGCCACCATAGTTTTTTTCATTGCTCAAACGTTATACAACATTATAATTGTTTTGAGCGGTGAATATTTTCTGCATCTCAACTTGCACGGCAGGCGCGTAATTGATCCAAGTTACTGGGCTTACTTTTACCTGAGCATGTTGAATATTTATTTTGTTTTTATGCTTTGGTCGGTGATGTATTTTGTGTTTCAATATTTCGAAAATTTTCAAAGCGCAAAGATCAAAGCGCTGAAAGCTGAATCACAATTAAAAGATGCTACATTACAAAATCTCCGTAACCAGATTAACCCGCATTTTTTATTTAATGCGCTTAACAGTATAAAATCTCTGACCATCGCAGAGCCTGAAAATGCACGTAAAGCAACTACTTTATTATCTGACATACTTCGATATTCATTAAACTCTGAAAAAAAAACTTATGTTCTGTTAGAAGAGGAATTGGCAGTAACGAAAGACTATTTACAATTGGAAAAAATTCGTTTTGGAGATCGCTTAGATTTCAGTTTTGAAATTGAAGATGCTACATTAAAGAATTATGTGCCACCCTTGTTATTGCTCACCTTTGCCGAAAATGCAATCAAGCATGGCATAAGCAAATCAAAAGAAGGCGGTACTATAAAGGTAAGGTCGGTGATTGAAAATAATTTTCATCTTATGCAGGTAATCAATACAGGAAGTTATAATGAATCTGATATTGATTTAAAGGGAATCGGAATTTCAAATACCAAACAACGATTAGATTTGCTATACGAGGGTCGTGCAAGAATGATGATTAATAATACAGCAAATGGCCAGGTAACTGCTGCAATTTACATTCCCGTTAATCAAATGATTAATCTTACTGATAATATCAATCCGTCAATATCATTGAATAATTAAAACATGACCATCCGCACACTAATAGTTGATGATGAAACGCTCGCAAGGCAGGAGTTGCGATACCTGCTTAAAGATTTTCAAAACATTGAAGTAATTGAAGAGGCTGCAAATGCTGATGATGCAAAAGAAAAAATTGAAGAGCTTCGACCTGATTTGATTTTTCTTGACATCAATATGCCGGTAAAAAGTGGTTTCGATTTATTGGAGGAATTGGATTTTATGCCTTGCGTGATTTTTGCAACTGCTTATGATCAGTTTGCTATAAAGGCTTTTGAAGCCAATGCACTCGATTATCTTTTGAAGCCAATCAGAGAAGAGCGACTGAGCAAAGCAATCTTAAAAGTTACTGATGAATTGTCCTCGCGTCAATCAGAACAAAACCAATTGAACACTGAAAGCAAAGTATTTATTAAAGATGGCGAGAAATGTTATTTCGTCAACCTGACTGAAATTTATTTGATAGAAAGCGTTGGAAACTATGCACGCTTATCCTTTGAAAAAAAATCGCCTTTGCTGCATAAGTCACTTAACCAATTGGAAGAGAAACTTCCTGGTGCTGTGTTTTTCAGGGCTAACAGGCAACAGATTATCAATATAAATTATATTCAGGATATCAATGCATATTTTAAAGGTGGTTTGCAAATAGAACTGAAGTCAGGTGATAGGGTAGAGGTAAGCAACAGGCAAGCTGTAAAATTTAAGGAGTTGATGAGTCTTTGAAAATGTTATCCATAAATAGAAATCAAAGAAATATTCTGTTTGGAAGAAACAGCTTCGGTCTTTTTTTACAGAGAAGGAGCAACCTTAATAGAAAAAATTCATCGTTATGAATATAACCTTATAACCTTATTTTTTGCTAAGGAGGTAATAAGGTTTTGGTATAGTGGAATGCTTTTTCTACTAAGGTTTAATTAAAATTTGAGTTGGCAAAGAATCTATATTAAAATTGTTTTAGATAACTATTTGCTCTTAAGCTGCTGATTTATTTTAGTCAGAGCCTTAATTGTTCCGCCATAATAATTTCCTTTCACAAATTCAGGAACCATAAGACTGTCAATACTTTTCAAAACATCGGGAGTAAATTTTGATTCCAGAGATTCGCCAACCTGCACACGTGACTTTTTTAACTCCTTGCTGAAAATCAACATCACGCCATTTTTCTTTTCCCTGCCAAGGTTCCACATATTGGCATATTGCGTAGCGAGGTCTTCTAATGAGTCAAAGGGTTTTAACGTATTTATGGTAAGTACTGTCACCTGTGTTGAATCTAACTTTAATGATTTCATAAATGCTGTGAGTTTTTTCACTTCCTCAGCGGTAAAAGTGCGCGCACGGTCATTTACAAAACCTCGCGAATCAGGAATGGCGACAAGAGTTGGGTTATCAGATAAACTGTCTTTATCAAAATCAATATTGACTTGTGCATTAACATATATGCTACAGGTTAGCAATATTAAAGTAAACAGGAGTTTCATTTTATTTCTCATAATTAATTTACTTCTTCTTCTACCAATTGTTTTTCATAAAGATCAAAATAAAATCCTTTCGATAAGATTAATTCTGCATGAGTTCCCTGCTCTATAATATTACCGTCATCCATTACAATGATCTGATCAGCATTTTTTACGGATGAAACGCGATGAGAAATAATGATGGTTGTTCTATCTTTCATTATGCGTCTCAGGTTATTCAAAATCTGTTCTTCAGTATGCGTGTCAACAGCAGAAAGTACATCATCAAAAATTAAAATCTTTGGTTCTTTAATGATAGCACGGGCAATTGAAACGCGCTGCTTTTGTCCACCTGAAAGGTTGATGCCGCGCTCACCCAGCAAGGTTTCAAATCCTTTTTCAAACTCCATAATGTTGTCATAAATGGCAGCATCGCGCACTGCATCCTCAACTCTTTTTCTCAAACCCTCACTTAGTTTTTCATCTTTTAATCCAAATGAAATATTAGCTGCAATAGAATCCGAAAACAGGAAAACTTCCTGTGGAACATATCCTACCTGGTTGCGAAGCGAGTTAAGGTTTATGCTCCTGATATCAATGCCGTCAATCAAAATCTCTCCCTGGGTAACATCATATATGCGAAGCAATAAATTCGCAATGGTACTTTTTCCGCAACCCGTTTTACCAATAAATGCAACAGACTTTCCTGCATTTACTTTAAATGAAATTTGATTCAATGCTCTTATACCTGAATTATGAAAGAGGAAGGACACATTCCTGAATTCAATATTGCCTTTGATTTCCGTTGATTTAATTTCATTGGAAACAATTTCAGGTTTGGTAAATAAAAATTCATTGATGCGCTGTTGTGATGCTGCGGCTCTTTGTATAAGAGAAATTACCCAACCCAGCGAAGCAACAGGAAACGTAAGCATATTGATGTACATGATAAACTCTGCAATGGTGCCAATAGTGATTTTTTTATTGATAACTTCCAATCCTCCAACATAAACGCAAAGCACGGAACTCAGCCCGATGAGTAAAATGAGTGAAGGGAAAAAATAAGCATTGATACGTGCAAGGTCAAGCGACTCTTTGCGATAAGCATCCGATTGCTTTGCAAAGTTTTTACTGAATTGATTTTCTCTTGCAAATGCTTTCAGTATTCTTATTCCTGAAAAAGATTCCTGCACAAACGTGGAGAGGTCAGAAAGTTTTTCCTGCACCAATTCACTTTTCTCATTAATTATAGTATGAACATAATAGGCTATAAGAATCAATATGGGCAAAGGGGCTAACACAACTAATGTAAGAAACACATCGCTGTGCAGCATCGAATAAATTGTAAAGACAAACATCACAACCATGTTTACAATGTACATCAATGCAGGACCCACATACATGCGCACACGCGATACATCTTCGCTGATGCGGTTCATCAGATCTCCGGTATTATTTACTGAATAAAATGAAGCACTTAGTTTTTGATAATGATCGTAAATATCATTTTTCATATCGTATTCAATGTGTCTTGAAATCACGATAATAGTTTGGCGCATAAGGAATAAAAATAAACCGCGCATCAGCATCACGCCAAGCACAAGCAAACAAAAAAGTAAAACATTGCGAACCACCTCATCGTAAAAAGTAACCTGCTGAGCAATGTCTTTTAAAGCACGGTAAGCATTAATTTTATTGGCAACTTCATCTAATGCTTTTCGGATAAGAATAGGTTGCAGTATGTAAAAAACATTGCTCAGCGCAACGAAAAGAATACCCAACGCAATGCGTCCGCGGTATCTGTAAAAATATTTATTGAGATAACGAAGAGGTTTCAAATTTTGAAGATGTGTATATTAGAAAGATGCAAATGTAAAATAATGGTGAAATAATGAATGTTGAATTTCGAATGATGAAGCGAGGGAGGTACTTCAAAATTCAAAATTCATCATTCAACATTCAAAATTCTTTTGGATTAATTTACATTTGTCCAAAACAACAACTTCAATTATCATCAATAAATATAAATAATGCGAAATAAAATAGCTGCAGGTAACTGGAAAATGAATTGCACATACAATGAGGCAATTCAATTAGCAACTGCTATAATAAATGACGAGCCTCAAAGTAAATCGCTTGCTACCATCATGCTTGCTGCACCTTTTTTATATCTTGAATCATTGGTAAAACTTATTGAGTCGCGCAAGCATATTGTAATTGCTGCGCAAAATTGTGCTGCCGATAAATGGGGAGCGTTTACCGGGGAAGTTAGCGCGCCAATGCTTGCATCAATTGGAGTGAAGGCTGTTATAATAGGTCACTCTGAACGAAGAAGTATTTTTGAGGAAAGCAATGAAACGCTCCGTAAAAAAGTGGATCAGGCTTTGGAAAATAATCTGCAACCTGTTTTTTGCTGTGGTGAAAAATTAAATGAACGCAATGACTTGCGTCACTTCAATGTGGTTGAACAACAACTTTGGGAAAGTCTTTTCCATCTTGATGAACAAGCTATACAAAAATGTGTTATTGCTTATGAACCTGTGTGGGCAATTGGTACTGGTGTTACAGCTTCACCTGATCAGGCTCAGGAAATGCATCAATACATTCGCTCTATTATTGCCGAAAAATTTTCAAAGGAAACTGCCAGCTCTGTTTCAATTTTATATGGCGGAAGCTGCAATGAAAAAAATGCCGAAACACTTTTTGCTTTGGCCGATGTAGATGGTGGATTAATAGGAGGTGCATCATTAAAAGCAGATTCCTTTCTTCAGATTGTAAAAAGTTTTTGATTTATAAATCTGCTGATGTGTAAATCATTTTCGGCATAAATGATACTTGAAAATGAAAATGAATTTGAACCTTAGTAAAGAATAATGCCATCAGGTACCTAACCTTATTGCCTTATTAGTTTTATAAAATAAGGTAATAAGGTTTTTTGAAGAGGGTTGTTTTTTTCTACTAAGGTTTTTGACTCTGATAAAATTTCGACCTTGATTTACCATAAATGATTTTATACAAAAAATTCGGTTACGACTTGTACATTTTGTTATTTGCAATGTTGTTGATGGCAAATAAAATGGCGACAGCACAAAAAATAAATTACCTGGAAGCTGATTTTTTAGTTGGAAAAGTTATTTCCAATTATCCAACCTTTCCCGTAGTGAATAATGCTGCGACCTTGTTGCGGTTACGTGCCGGTAAATCACTTACAGGTTACAAACCCTGGCATCGTTATTATAATTATCCTGAAATGGGAATCAACATTGTAACCGGAAGTTTGGGTGATAAAAATGTTTTCGGGCATATCATTGGCGTTACACCTGAAATGATTTTTAATCAACAGATCAATCAAAAATTTTCTATAAGCGAAGGTGCAGGTCTTGGTCTTTCTTATTTCACAAAGAAATATGATGAGGCGACCAATCCTACCAACATTGCCATTGGCAGCCATGTTACTGCTTTTGGCAGCGCTTCGTTTATGCTGAATTATCACTACAACAAAACTTTATGCTTTTCGCTTTCAGCAAATGTTTTGCATAGTTCCAACTCCCATATTGCATTGCCTAACCTTGGTGCAAATGTTCCTGCATTAGGTGTTGGAGTTAAGTACAGCTTTCATCCTGTTGAGTTGAAAAATGATACAATGCCTAAACCACTGTACGATAAAAAAATTCACTTCAATATAAAGGTTGGTTTAGGCTTGAATAAACAAGGCTCATCAATCGCGCCCGTTAACGGACCAACCTATCCGATTTATATTACATCAATATTTATCAGCAAAAAGGTTTCTTACATAAATAAACTGCAAGCTGGTTTTGAAGGTTATTTTAACACTGGTGTATATGATTATATTATTTCAGAAAATGTTTATGATAAAGATCAAAAACAAAAATCGTATGCTGCATATATTTTTATTGGTCATGAATTTCTATTCGGACATTTTAGTTTGCCGAC
This sequence comes from Bacteroidia bacterium, assembly GCA_039931675.1. Lineage (GTDB taxonomy): Bacteria > Bacteroidota > Bacteroidia > AKYH767-A > OLB10 > JAEUTH01. Next base: position 24,708 of record JBDTRM010000297.1, read on the forward strand.
TATAATTGGCGGTTACGTTTATAACCCGTTTTATAAATCGCAATACCAGCTTTATTATAAAAACGATTACAAGGCGAAAATTAAAAATGCAATTGTTATGAAGCTCGGTTTTCAATATTATTTATTCAATACACATATCATAAACAAGAACCAGTTTTACATTGGCACTTACGTGAAAACAAATTTTGGCCAGGCTGATTTTTGGGAGAATGCTGTTGGGTTTCAGTTTTAATGTCTTAAAATTTCGTTATAAATTTTAAGCAGTTTAGGTTGCTTTTAATCTTTACATTCTTCATCACACAATAGTAATTTTTTTTAAAATGCGATGAATTGAAGTCATTGAGTGTATATTTGGTAAACTTTAAAATCTGCCAATTATGAAAATTAAAAATTACCTTCTGCTATTTGCGTTAACTATTTTTACTTCACAATGGATCAAGGCTCAAAATGGCGTTACTTCTATTGCCACCCCATTTACAAGCGGAGGAACTCATAGATGGATATTAGATATTAAGGTGGATCATTCAGGTAAAGTCTGGATAGGCAGTTATAGAAAAGGGCTTGCTGTTTATAACCAGGGAACACAAAATTGGAATGTATATGATACTACAAATTCAAATATCCCTTCCATGAAAGTTTTATCAGTTGCCAATGATTCTTCTAACAACATTTGGATTGCAACTGATCACGGTGTTGCGAAATTTGATGGCACTAATTTTATCAATTACAATACTGCCAATTCAATATTTACTACAGACACAATTAAACAGATAACAACTTTTGGAAATGAGCTTTGGGCTGCAACTTATAATGGAGCATTTCATTTTAATAATGGAACATGGACATCTGTGAATATTTCTAATTCTGGTTTAACTAACGATTCAATTAATTGCATTGATGTTGATATACAAGGCAGGGTTTGGTTTGCGACAAAAGCAGGATTGTCTTGTTTTGATAACGGTAACTGGACCACTTATCAATCGCCAGGTTTCTACTATGGTAGAAAAGAAATATTGTATGTTAAAGCAGGTTTGAATAGCGTTTGGATTCAAGTATATAATTTTGGTAATTTTGAATTAATCTCAGGTGCTTTTAAAAGTGCTAATGATTATATCGCAAGTGTTTTTCAACCGACTACTATTTATAGTAACATTTGCTTAAATGGTAATTCAACCTATTTGTTTCCAATCGGAAAATTCTATGAGATAATAAACGGACAACTTAACATTTATAATTTGTCATACCAGGGCATAAACAGGACTTTCTCCAAATGTGATTTTGATAGTTTAGGTTTCATTTGGTTAGTACGGACTTACCTGGGACAAGGTGATTCAATATACGTTTTTGATAAAAGTCAATATATTGCACCTGTAGTTACTACCTGTAATTTTTGTATTGATGATGATAACTCAAAACTTTTGGATGTGAATCATTCAAGGTGTGCAATAATAAATAACGGCAGTTTACACAGTCTGTCAAATACTGATTATGCATTATATTCAGTACCCAAAGAAAGCGGTCTTAGCCCTGTTTTTGCTTCAGCATTATGGTTAGGCGGCTTAGATCAGAATAACAATTTACATCTTGCAGCACAAACCTATCGCCAAACCGGAAATGATTTTTGGCCCGGACCTTTAGACACCATTACTGCAACTACTGATTCATCCATCTATATTCAATACGATAAAGAATGGAAAATAAATAAGTGGCAAGTGGATGAATTCAATTACAACTTTTCAATTGGGAATGTTCAAAACGGAACCTATATAGTACCTAGTGATTTTGTAACATGGCCTGCGCAAGGCACAGGAAATATAACGCGCAACCTTGCACCGTTTTTTGATTATAATGCCGATGGAGTTTATAATCCTTACGATGGAGATTATCCGGTTATAAAAGGTGATCAGGAAATTTATTGGATCATGAATGATAACTTCAGCACACATGGCGAAACAGGTGGAACACCTCTTGGTGTTGAAATACATGCTTACGCTTATGCGTTGCAATGTGATTCAGTTGGTAATGATTCTGCAATTGGAAATTATACCACGTTCTATCACTATGACATTATTAATCGTTCAACAAATAGTTATCACAATATGTATTCTGGTGTTTGGAGTGATATGGACTTGGGTAAAGCAACAGATGATTATGTGGGGTGTGATTCTACTTTGAATATTGCCTTTACTTATAATGGAGATAATGATGACGATGGGGCTGGCGGATATGGAACCAATCCACCGATGATGAATGTGGAGGTATTAAAAGGTCCTGCACCTTTACCAAATGATAGTATTGATAACGATCATGACGGAACAATTGATGAAGCTGGTGAAACCAATATGATGAGTGATTTCATGTATTATAATAATGTCAATAATTCACCATACGGAAATCCAAGCGGTGCGAATGATCATTACAATCTTTTGCGGAGCACTTGGTACGATGGCACGCATTTAACTTATGGATTCAATGGAACCAATACCTCTCAACCAATTACAAATTACATGTTTTCAGGTACACCTTATGCTGGTTTGCAATGGAGTGAAACTGACATGCAAAATACACCCGAAGACAGGCGTTTTGTATTATCATCGGGTCCATTTAATCTTGATGCAGGAGCAACTCAAACTTTCGATTTTGCATTTGTTTATACGCGTGATAAATATAATCCTAACGGAATTTCAACATCGTGGGCAAAAAATGTTGAAGAAGTAAAACGTGTAAAATATTGGTTTGATCATGATACGCTTTCTATATGTGATGCACAGGTTTATGCGGCAAGCGTTAATGAAATTTCAAGTGCAAATAGTTTTTCAGTTTATCCTAATCCTGCAACTGATGAATTGTATTTCAAAACCAACAATGATTTGCAAAAAGCAAAATACCAAATCATAGATGTAACAGGTAGGCTTTTATTATCAGGCAATACATCAAAACAAACAGTGGATGTATCAAAACTTCCTGATGGTATTTATTTTATAAAACTACAAAGCGAAAAAACAAATTTGGTGCAAAGGTTTATTAAGGAGTAAACAGAAATTTATTACATAAATCATAAATCGTAAATCAAACAAATGAAAATAGGCATAGTATGTTATCCCACCTTTGGTGGTTCAGGTGTAATAGCCACTGAACTTGGTAAAGCTTTAGCTGACAAAGGCCATCAGATACATTTTATTACGTATAACCAACCCGTTAGGTTAGAGCATTTCAGCGCTAACATTTCTTATCACGAAGTAACCATTGCCGATTATCCGTTGTTTGAATATGTGCCTTATGAAACTGCACTCACAAGTAAAATGGTTGATGTGGTTAAGTTTGAGAAGCTGGACCTATTGCATGTGCACTATGCAATACCTCATGCATCGGCAGCTTATATGGCTAAGATGATTTTGCGCGAACAAGGCATTAACATACCTGTGGTTACTACGCTACACGGAACTGATATTACATTGGTGGGAAAAAATCCAAACTACCTTCCGGTGGTGACTTTTGCAATGAATCAAAGTGACGGGCTTACTTCTGTTTCGGCAAGTCTGCGCAAAGAGACTTATGAAAACTTTGATGTGAAGAAAGAAATAGAAGTCATCCCAAATTTTATTGACCTGAAACGTTTCTCGAAAATGCGAAAGGATCATTTTAAAAAAGCTATCGTGCCAAATGATGAAAAGCTTGTCGTTCACACTTCCAACTTTCGTAAAGTGAAACGAGTGCAGGATGTAGTTTATGTATTTGAAAAGATTCTTAAAAAAGTTCCTGCTAAACTTTTATTGATTGGCGATGGTCCTGAACGTACGGCCATTGAACAATTGTGTCGCGATTTGAATGTAAATAATGATGTTCGTTTTCTCGGTAAACAGGAAGCCGTTGAAGAAATTTTATCAGTAAGTGATTTGTTTATTATGCCCAGCGAAACTGAAAGTTTTGGTTTGGCTGCTTTAGAGGCAATGGCCTGCCAGGTTCCCGTTATTTCAACCAACAGCGGTGGTATGCCTGAGTTAAATGTGCAAGGGGTAACAGGTTACATGAGTAATGTTGGTGATGTGGATGATATGGCTGCACACGCAATTGATTTATTAAGCAATGAAGAAAAGCTTGCGCAGTTTAAACACAATGCATTGGAACATGCAAAGAAATTCGACATTAAAAACATCATGCCTTTGTATGAGGATTATTATATGAAGGTGAGAGAAGAGGTGATGGCTTAAAGGAATTTTGAATGTTGAAGCCCTCCGAGGGTTTGCTGCCCGCGCGGCTGACTAACCCTCGGAGGGCTTTCTCACCATAAGGCACAAAAAAATCCGCCCTTTTTGGGAGCGGATATTTTTAAGGATTAACGAATTCTATTTATGCACGTTGAACGTTGATAGCATTTAAACCTCTTTTTCCTTCCTGAACTTCAAAAGAAACATCATCGCCATCGCGAACTTCATCTTTTAAGCCGGTTGCATGAACGAAAACATCTTTTCCTGTTTCGTTGTCCTGGATAAACCCGAATCCTTTAGATTCATTGTAAAATTTTACTTTACCTTTTTTCATTTTAATCTATTATTATTATTTATTAATTATTGCGCAAAGCTAAAATAATAAATGGGTATATTATCAGGAAGGCTTAAATAAAAATAATTGGGGAATATATTAAGGCAATTAAAAGGTGATTTTCGTGCGTATAACCCCAAACCCCTAAAGGGGCTTTTCGTGGTCTCGAAAGACAAGTCCCGACTACGGTTTTGCCATTAAGGGTGAGCGTGGACGCAAAGGTTTTGCCTTCTGCAAAGGGCAACCACAAGGGATTGCCCCTACACGAATTACCGTATTCCATTATTTCCCTATTCCCTTATTTCCTGTATTCCCCTATTTCCTTAATCCCAGCCTCCCACTTCCATTAAATTAGGTTCCTCCGTTTAATTATCGTTTCTTTGAGCCCATCAAAAGGGGCGTACTTACAATGGTTTTGTATTTCCCAACAAATACAAAGCTATTATTTTTAGCACTTTCAATACCCGCCTGCCGGTAATTGCCGGCTTCAACAAACTTTCACAATGAGCGCAGTCAAAGTCACACTGAGCGAAGTCGAAGTGTTCGTACAAGGCATAACTATTTATTATAAACAAAATTTAATGACATTTCAGGATTTAAATCTCATTGCACCTATATCCGGTGCATTAAAATCAAAAGGATATACAACACCCACACCCATTCAGCAGCAAGCCATTCCTCACGCCCTTGCGGGCAAAGATGTATTCGGCTGCGCACAAACAGGCACCGGTAAAACGGCTGCATTCGCGCTGCCCATACTGCAATTGCTTCACAACAAACAACGCGGTGGCATCAAAGCCCTCATACTTGCGCCTACTCGCGAGCTGGCCATACAGATAAACGAAATGTTTACTTCTTATGGAACAGCTTTAGGCGTGCGACACACCGTTATATATGGTGGCGTTTCGCAATTAAGACAAACAGAAGCGCTCCGCAAAGGCATTGATGTACTTATTGCAACACCCGGTCGCTTAATGGACCTGATGCAGCAAGGCTTTATTAAATTAAACACGATAGAGTTTTTTGTGTTGGACGAAGTGGACCGCATGTTAGACATGGGTTTCATTAATGACATCAAAAGAATCATTACCAAGTTACCTGCCAAGAAACAAACACTGTTTTTCTCGGCCACAGTGCCGCCCGAAATCAAAAAGTTAGCTGACGGACTGCTGCATAATCCTGTAATGGTATCGGTTGCTGCAATTTCTGCCCCTGCCGAAATGGTGAAGCAAAGTGTTTATTATGTAGAGAAAAACGACAAGCGCGCATTGCTGCAACATTTGCTTACGGAGCAGGAAATTGACCATGCACTCATCTTTACCCGCACCAAGCATGGAGCAGATAAGGTGGTGAAAGACCTTACCCACAGCGGCATTAGCGCACGTGCCATACATGGCAATAAATCGCAAAATGCAAGACAAGATGCCTTGGCGGGATTTAAAAACCGCACCATAAAAATTTTGGTTGCCACAGATATTGCTTCGCGAGGCATTGATGTGGATAAGCTTACGCACGTATTCAACTACGAACTTCCAGAAGTACCTGAAACTTATGTTCACCGCATTGGCCGTACAGGTCGTGCAGGAGAAAGCGGTACAGCCATAAGTTTTTGCATGAATGAAGAGCGTCCTTACCTTAACGGGATAAATAAGTTGCTGAAAAAGAATATTGAAGTAGTGCATCTTCACCCTGGCTCAGTGCCTAATGTGAAACCAATGCCGCAAACAAATGCTCCGATATCAAATAACGGCTCCAATCATTCACCTGCAAAAAAGAAATCGCATCGCGGTTTTAATAACAACAGGCGCAGGAAAGTTGCTTAAATAAGGTAGAGTTTTGAATGATTGAATGATAGAGTCATTTTTTATTCAGTCATTCAATCATTCAAAACTCTACCTTTATTCCTTCACCACCTTACCTTGCTTTACCACTCCCTTATCATTTCTTACTTCATAAATGTAAATACCGCGTGCAAGTTGCGAGGTGTTTATTGTTGTTGAGGTTGTAAATTTTTGTTGGAGAAGTTTGCGCGAGGGGATGTCGTATAGGGTGAGTTCAACAGGTTCTTTTTTGTTTAGGGAGATGGTGAAGTTATCTGTAAAGGGATTGGGGAAAACCTTAATAGCATTATTTTGAATTTCTGAAATTCCTGTGTTACAGCTACTGCCATTAACCATTCTAAAATAACTGCAATTGAAATTTGGCATGCCAATTTTATTTCCATGCAGGAATGTCAGTCCCGGGTTAAGATTAAAACTTGTATCTGTGAAATTGCAAGAAAGTCCTGCACTATCCGGGTAATTTATTACAGATGCTTTACGGATTACTGTGCTTGAACCAACATAAATTTTTCCATCATGAGCCTTTTGTAATTGGCCGAAACCATAATAATTATTATCATTATAAATTAGTGTTTTTGAAATAGTAATAATTGCAGAATCGTCACTCGAAATATCAAATTGAAATAATTTACCGTTTATTGTTGTAAAATATAAAAACAGATTATTAAAAGAAAATTCAACTCCACAAGCTAATGAATCGTTTGTTGAAATAATAATAGGATTGGAGAATAATCCTGTTTGATTATCGAAGTCATATAATTCCAATCTAAAAAGTCCAAAAATTGGAGTCGCAGCTTTACGACCATCAGACGAGAATTTCAATTGACCAGCTAATGGGTTAATCCAATCCATCGAATCTAATACTGAGCCCACTGCAGAAATAACCGGAACGGTATCTAAACCTTGTGAAGTAAGAAGATAAGTGCAAAATTCATTTGTCCCAACTTTATGAGCGGCAATCCAAATGGAAGAATCGTTACAATGATTAACAGCAGATAGTTTTTCGGCACATGGAGCAAATAACAATATGTTTTTTTGTGAAGTAATATCACCATTAGCCCCATCTAAATTCATATCCACTATCGAGTACCTGAAACCATAATATCCATTTGTTTCGTCTGTTGTAAAAAGGTAGTAGAGATTGGAAACACCCGGTTGTGGTATAATCAATGATGATTGCGTGCAGCTACCATTCAAACCCCCAAGCAATCCGGTTCCATTAGGCATTATTTGGTGCAATTTATTCCATACATTTTTTCCATCAGTGTAAAATAAAAGATTACCGCTTGTATCTGAAATACATGCAGAACCTTCTGGTGTATTCATGGCACTGTTTGTATCAACTACTGCAGTACTACTTGAAAAGTCAATACCTGCTTCGCCTCCAAAATACCAATGCCAAGTACGTTTTATGTTTGCATTCTGCCCATCACAAACCCTGCAAGCCAACAACATTATAACTAACCAATAAAGTTTTTTCATGTCATTAAGTATTAAGGTTTCATTGTTTCCTCCACAAACCTACTCATTTCCCACACTCCACCAACCATAAATCCACATCGCGAAGCATCAAAATAAAAATATTTACATAAAAAGTAATTTACATTCCGCTCCCGCCTCAGCGGTAAGTTTTTTTATTCATGCACCGTTGTATCATTAATATCTTTCTTTAATGAGTCAATCATCAATTGCATTTGGAGTGAGTCAATTAGGGTTGTGTCTTTTTTAGATGAGGTGTTGCCGGTGCAGCCTTCGTATTGCCTGCGGATTCTTTCTTTTGGTTTTGGCCAGCGGCCAACCTGGACTAAAGGATTTTTGGATGCAATGGCTTTCTCCATAAACTTGCCGAAAATGGGTAAGGCTACCCGCGAACCTTGCCCGGCATCACGTTTTAAATGTATGCTGCGGTAATCGGTTCCTACCCAAATTACGGTTACTAAGTTTTTGGTGAGACCGGCATACCAGGCATCACCGTTGTTGCTTGTAGTGCCGGTTTTGCCTCCTATTTGGTTTTGGTTGGCAAATAAATTATAGCCCCACAATGCCAGCGAAGTTGCTTCGGGTTCTTCCATTGCACCGAGGAACATGTAACGCATCAGGAAAGTGGTTTCATCGCTCAGCACTTTTGTGAACCGGGGTTTAAATTCTTCAATCACTTTTCCATTCACATCACAAATTTTGGAAACAATTAAAGGTTCGCAACGATTGCCATCATTCATAATAGTTCCGTAAGCATTGGCCATTTCATAAACGCTCACATCGCTTGAACCGAGGCAGATGGAAGGCACTTCATCAAGATGACTTTTTATCCCGCAAAGGTGAGCATACGTTGCCACGTTATTCCATCCAACTACTTCTGTTAACTGCGCTGTTACACTGTTACAGGATTGTGCCATTGCCCTGCGTAATGTTTTATACTCATACGTAAAACTGTATGTGGCGTTATGTGGTTCCCATATTTCATCTTTGTTATATTCTATTCTTACCGGCCTGTCCTGGAACACATCACATGGGTCGCAGCCTTTGTCAATGGCGGTTAAGTATGCAAATGGTTTAAATGTGGAGCCGGGCTGGCGCTTGCTTTGAGTTACTTTATCATACTTAAAAAAGTTATGGTCAATGCCGCCAACGTAAGCAACTATTTGTCCGGTAAAAGGATCCCAGCACATCATGCCCGATTGCATGATGCGGGCATAATAACTTACAGAATCGTAAGTGGAAAAGGTGGTGTCCTTTGGTCCGTTCCATGTAAACACCTTCATAGGTTTTGGAGTGTGGAGGATTTTTTCAATCGTATCGGTATTGCTTCCATAAATTCTAACTAACTCTTTATACGATGAAGTAAGCTTAACCTGGTCTTCAATAAAGTTAGGAATTTCTTTTCCATCATCATCAATCCAGGGATTCTTATTTGCCCACAGTTCATTAAACTGTTGTTGCAGTCTTTTAAGCTGTTCGTACATAGCATCCTCAGCAAACTTTTGCAGCTTAGAGTTTATGGTGGTGTAGATTTTCAAACCATCTTCGTATAGATTAATACTTTTGGATGCGCACCAATCGCTTAACCTATTCTCTACATACTGACGGATGTAAGAATCATCATTTTCTGTTTTGCGAATCTTACGTAATGTTAATTGAAGGGGAAGAGCACTCACCGAATCATAAACCTGCTTATTGATATCGCCATACTTAAGCATCTGCGAAAGTACAACATTTCTGCGCTCGCGTGACTTTGCAGGATTACGTTTTGGATTGTAGGTTGTAGTTGCTTTCAACATTCCGATTAGTACTGCGGCTTCCTCCACATTCAAATCAGCGGGCTGCTTGCTGAAATAATTATTGGAAGCAACCTTTACTCCGTACCAATTGTTTCCAAAATCAACAGAGTTAAAATAGAGTTCAAGAATTTCCTGCTTCGAAAAGAATGATTCTAACTTTATCGCAGTTAACCACTCTTTAGTTTTATAAATGATGGTGCGCAAGCCGGGAACGTGTCGCAATAAACCCTGGCTGCCAACAGCCCGTGTTTTAAAAACATTTTTAACGAGCTGTTGTGTGATGGTGCTTCCTCCGCGATTATCGCCTTGTGCTGTTTGCCACAGTCCGCTGAATACAGCATACAAATCCAAACCATGATGTTTGTAGAAACGAACATCTTCAGTTGATACCAATGCCTTGGTTAACCAGGGCGACATTTTATCGTAAGTAATTGGTGTCCGGTTTTCGATGTAGTAACGGCCTATCAAAACACTATCGGCAGTTAATAAATCGGTGGCAATGGCAACGGCAGGATTTTTAATTTCGGTTAGTGTTGGTATATCACCGGTTAGCCATAGAAAATTAGTTTGCAGAAAAAATACATAAATCAATATCCATAAAATCAAACGTACAGGCCAAAGCAGCCATTTGTTTTTGATGTAATGGTTTAGACTGAGATAACTGAGATAGTGGAACAACTTTTTCATAAACGCTGAGGGGGCGCAAAGAAAAGAAAAGAGCGTTTGATTTTCCACCGGTTACACCGGTGGTTATTCACAGGCAACCCCGTTGGGGTTGTGTTGTCTTTCCCTACAAAAAAAAAGTGATGCAGATTTTCCTGCACCACCTGGTAATTAAAGGCAATTTAAATTTAAACTATTATAACATTCAAGTCTTTATAAAACATTTTGAAAAGCAATAAGGCAAAGTATTTTGCAATAGCAATTGCCTTATTGAAAAAACAGAGGGCGTGTTATCTTATTTCTTTTATGATGATGTTACCGATAATGTTAGGATCAACTGAATTTAAAGAGGTGCGTTGAAAAACAAAATCAGTATCATAACCTGGTTTATACATAAACCTTATTGTTTGAGTTGTGTATGAAACGTAAGGAGTTCCTTCTCCAAAATATGCTCCGTAGCTTGTGTATTCAATGTTATCAGTTGTGTTTTTGAAATCATAGAAATAACTTTCGTTAGCTGCATTATAAATATACATGGTAGCAGTTACTTCATACATTTTACCTGCGTGAAGTGTGAATGCATCGGTTCCGCTAAAGGTTACACCGCTGATATAATCACTGTAAGGCCAGTTTAAGTATAATCCTTGCGCACCCTGTCCATTTGAATTATTGATTCCTAAGAAAGCATAATCAGTTTTTGCAGTGCTTATCACTCCGCCTGCAATGTCAATACCTGTGCCTGGCACTAATGTAGCATCGTTAGTGGCACGTGTTACAAATTCAGTAGTAGCCATCTGTGTAGAGTTATCGCCCTTCGGAGCAGTAAGACTTGTCGGGATACTTCCGAAAGAAGCATTACCTGTTACAGCAAGTGCGCCACCTACGTTTATATTTTCAGCTACACCAATACCACCGGCTACAGTTAATGCACCTGATGATGGTGAAGCCGAGCTTGTTACATCTTGTATTGCAGTAGTGCCTGCAACTTCTAAAGTGCCGCCCATAACTGCATTACCTACTGATCTCATTGTTCCATTTACATCAAGCTTATAAGCAGGTGATTCAGTATTGATACCCAAATTACCTTCGGGGATGATGTTAAAGTTAGATCCAAAGTTTGTAGTAAGTTTAAAATTATTGCTGCTGGTGCGCATCATGCGAAGCGCTACTGCGCCACCATCGCCCATTTCAAGACCTCCGCCACCATCAATGCCATCGTTACTAAAACCGATTAATTTAAGGTTTGGAGTAATATGTGCGCTGTTATCGCCCGCTGTGATACCTATTGTACCGGCAGGATTATTTACAGTTACTGAATTTCCGATAGTAGCAGCATCAGCCACAGCTAAAGTTCCATCCATTACTGTATTCCCTGCAGCATGCATAGTTCCGTTTACGTCAAGTTTATAGTTCGGGGTTTCGGTGTTGATACCGAAATTACCTTCGGGTAAAACGCTAAAGTTAGATCCAAAGTTTGTGGTAATCTTAAAGTTATTGTTGCTGGTGCGCATCATACGAAGTGCAACTGCACCGCCATCACCTATTTCAAGACCTCCGCCACCATCAATGGCATCTGAACTGTAGCCGATTAATTTAAGGTTAGGAATAGTGCGTGATGTATTATCACCCGCAGTAATACCTATCATGGTACCGGGATTATTTACAGTCAGTGAATTTCCTATCACACCTGAACCGCTTACATTAAAATTAGAAAGGTTTTGCTGATTAGTGCTGTTGGCGATATAATGACCACTGCCTGCGGGAAGATCATTTGGCACCATAGCTCTGAAATATGGAGCGCCTGTAGCACCATCAGGGCCGGCAAAAACAAAGTTTGAAGCAGCACTGTTTACACCTGTACCGCCATGAACGGGCATAACCATGCCTGTTACATTACTTGCAGTACCCGTTACCGAACCATTAATAGGTGCAGTTACAGTTAATCCTGTAAGCGTTCCAACCGATGTAATGGCAGGCTGAAAAGGCCCTGTAACAGTAGTGGCAGTATTAGCAGTTTCTGCTTTACCTGCTGTTGTTGCACTTAAAGAATAAGGTACGCTAACCAATTGGCTTACGCCTGTTATGGTATAATTTGTACCGCCATTAGGATCTGTTTCTGTCTTGATAAAATAAGGTCCGTTAGACCAGTCAATGTTAGCAAAATTGCCCATCGTAACTGTTCCGCTTCCTATCTGGATGCTTACAAGACCATTGTTATTTGACCAGGGAGTTTGTTTTTCCATATATACCGGTGTGCCTGTGCCGCTGCCCTGCAATACGCTAACCTGCATGCCGAGAGGGTGATTGGTAACAAGACTGTTACTGCTGTTGCGGATTACTGCCTGGTAGCTTAATCTTTGTGGCGCCTGGCCAAAAACATTTGAAAGCTGGAAACTGAAAATGAGAAATAGAGTTATTTCAAGTATTGATTTTTTCATAATTATTTATTTTTAATGATTTTAAATGTTTTGATTTCTGAATTATTGTGGAGTACTTTTATATAGTAAATTGAATTAGCCAATTGCGAAAGCGAAATTTTAGTTTCGTTGTTGCCAAGTGGCCCGCTGGTAATAATTTTTCCTTCCATATTATAAAGAAGGTAAGTCATATTCTCAGTAAAAGGCCCTTGCACGCTAAGCATTACATAATCGGTAGCAGGGTTAGGATACACTGCACATTTAAGTTGAATGTCAGTTTGCTCAATACCTGATAAAATAAAAATTTCGATAGGCTGTTGAACGCCTTGCAAAATGGTACCACCGCTGCCGGTAGTAGTTACATAGTCAGACTGACCAATAGTGAAACTTACATTACCTCCCGGTCCGTAAATTTCTCCGGCTGCAGCCGACTGTCCTTGCTGTGCCCTCAGGCTGGTGGCGCCAAAGCCCACCAGGCAAAAGGAGAGTAGAAGTGTTTTTGTTAATTTCATTTAATAATTGTTATGAGTGATAAGAATTAAAGTTATTTGTGAGTTATTTGAAAAATTGATATTATTATTAGGTAAAAATATTGTTTAATTGGGTAAACAATCATTTAACGGAGGTAAAAGTATTTATGATTTTCCTTTCCTCCTAATAAAAATATGTAAGTGGCTGATAATGAGTTTTAAAAATTTGTAAAAGGATTAAAAAATGAGATTATTTATATCTGTTAACGTGTATATTATGGCATTTCACCTATAATTTTTTGGATTTAGCCTAATTTTAAATTGCCGATTTTCATATTGTTGGTGATGGTTGGGTTCAATTAGCAAGCAATTTCCAAAATAGCAGTGACCTGAATGATATGTCAAACGGAATTTATTTTTCTTGAATTAGCTTTTCATGGAGTTATTGCAGTTAGGAAGATTGTGAAACAATAAAAACGAGTGACTGAAGTCATTCGCTATTGATGTATTATTTATTGGGGAAAAATTAATTGATTGATTTGCCTTTTCACAACACTCCTGTAGATGTCATCCTGTAAGGAACTTCTGTGTTTGGAAACGAATTCTTTGATCAGGCACTAATCTTTGCCTGAAAGCAATTGTTACAAATGAAAGATGGTTTCAAACAACTAATTAAACAAGTATAAACATGCGTTCATTTACGCAGAAGTTCCTTACAGGATGACAAAGTTAGCGAGTGGTTTTAATCACTCGCTTTTTTTAAACCAAAAATAAAGTCACATTTCTGCGAGAAATGTTACAAATAATTTATTTTGTTTGCATACTCATTATTCAATGACCTCCAAATCGGTTGGAAGTCATTATCAAAAAAAATATAAAGCTGTTACACAGAACCCAAGTTGTAGTTCGGGATATTATCCCGATTTACTTGTTGCCCGTTTAAATTTACTAACCACTTCGAAATCCTTTTTAGTTCAAAAAATAAATAATAATTATTTATTCTTTTATGAGCATAAGGCTTTTCATAAATTTTTTAGATTCTGATAATAATCTTATCGAGAAGGTTGATTTTTTCAGCCTCACCGGCAAAGCTTGTTGTGATGACCTGGAGTTGCTGAAAAAAATCGGTGAAACAATGGCAGTGCTGAAACCTCATTTACTATCAACCAATATTTTTATTGAAGCAAAGCTTGATGATGCATCACTTGCATTGCAAAAATTAAGACGTAAAATAAAATATGAAACTTCCGTTTACCGTGAAAAACTTTCAATGCGTGAAGTTGAGGTGCTTCGCCTCATCATGCAGGGACAATCAAATAAACAAATTGCCGAAACACTTTTTATAAGTTTTGAAACTGTACGCACTCATCGTAAAAATATTTTGAAAAAAGTTGGTGTAACAAATACCGCTTCACTTATCAATTATTACAACCAGGCATTTTTTGATCATAAAGATTAAAGAGCAAACAATTTTCAAAATCCCCCTTTAGGGTGATTGCATCCCCTCACCTACCAAATATACTTTTGGCAACTTAATTAAATCATTACCATGAACAATCACTCCACTGATGGTATGACTGCACAACTTGCAGAATACGAAACTCCTTTTGCTGATAATTTTACAACAAGAGAAGATGAAAGCAGAAATGATTCTCCTGTTTATACGAGTCAGTTTTTTCAACAGGCTGAAAGCCCATTCTCTCAATCGTTCGAGGCTCCGGCTGCCGGGCAAACATCTTCGCCTGCCGCAGGTGAATTTGTAAATTTCCTGAGCGAGTTGCACGATACTGAATTTCCCAACACATTATATGAGTTGGCTGCTGAATTAGAAGACACCTGGAGTTCAAAAATTTCAAATGAAACTGCAATGGGTGATCGCTTCGTCCCTTTTGCTACGCAGCAGGCTATGGAATATTTTGCTCCGCTCACTTATGAAACAGGTAGAATGTTTGATCGGGTCACCCAACAATTTACCGGGAATAATTTAAGCGACCATAATGAAACGGAAATAGAAAGGTTTTTTACAGAGCTTGAATTTGAACATAATGCACTTTCACCCGCGCAGGAACAGTTCTTTGGTTCGCTGTTTAATAAAGTTAAGTCGGCTGTAAAAGCAGGTGTTAATCTTGCAAAAAAAGGGATAAGCTTTGTAGGAAAGTTTTTGCCTGTAAATATTATTCTCGGTAAATTAAGAAATCTTGTTCAGCCATTACTTAATAAGGTTTTAAAATTCGCTATCGGAAAATTGCCTCAAAACTTACAGCCTTATGCAAAAACTTTGGCTAATAAGTTTATGAATCTCCCTTCGGGAACTCCATCTCAATCGCAGGAGTTTGAAAGCGACAATGAATTTGAATTTGAATTTGAAATTCCTTCTTCAGGTAATTTAGAGGTTGTTCAAACTGAATTGGATAATCAGATTGCCAATCTTGTTTTTGCGCAAGATGAAAATGAAGCAGAAGAATTTGTAATGAATTATGAAACTTCAAATGACACACTGGAGCGAGAATTGAACTATGAAACCGGTGGTTTAAACATTCCTTCGTTGGAAACAGCACGCCAGCAGTTTATTAATGAACTTAAAAATTTAAAAGAAGGCGAAAGCCCTTCCCCTGCTATTGAGCGTTTTATTCCCGCTGCTATAATGGCTTTGCAGCCTATCATTAAAATGGGAATCTCAATCATCGGACGTCAGAAAGTGATTAATTTCCTCGCAGGTTTACTGTCTAAGTTAGTGGGCAGGTATGTTCCTGCTAACGTTGCACAGCCATTATCAGCAAGCATAATAGATACAGGCATGAGCGCTATTGGTTTTGAAACTTATGAAGTGAATAAAACTGATGTTGCTTACGAAGTGATTACAAATACCATCCAGGAAACTATTCAAAATTTAGGTTCGCTAAGCGATGAAACTTTGAATGATGAGGAGACATTAACAGGACAAGTACTTGAAGCGTTTGAAAATGCTGCAGGCAATAATTTTCCCTCACAATATATCAGGGAAGAATTGCGCCCAACAACTCATCACGGTTCATGGGTTTCTGCACCGCGCAATGGGCCACGCCATTTTTATAAAAAGTTCACGCGGGTTTTCGATGCAACTATAACTCCGCAGATAGCCGAAAAGATAACTACATTCAGGGGATTGCCACTTGCAAATTTCCTTCGCGACAAACTGGGTTTGGATCCTGGCAAACCAATTCAGGCTCGCGTACATTTATATGAAGCCGTACCCGGAACACGTTTAAGCCAGATTAACCGCTATGAAAGAGTTCCTGGTCTGGGCCCATCGCAGCCACATGGCGGCACACAATTGCATCCGCTTTCTAAAGAGGCTGCATCATTATTATTTAAGGAGCCAAGATTAGGAAGAGACTTTTCAACGCAATTCACTACAAGGCGTCATCGCACTGCTGTGGGACAACGGTTTTATTATCTCGAAATTAACGGGGCGCGATTACGTATAACTCATACGGTAAACCGCACGCATCGTAATCAGCCTCCTGAAGCCAATGCTAACCCGGTTGTAAAAAAAGAGTTTGAAGTTACTGACAACAGAAATCCATCAAGAGTAAGGGCAGCTAACTCAAGCGATATACACGGAGTAATAAATTTTGTGCGCTCCGAGATAAGATTAAATTATTATTTCAGTGAAGAAGAAGCAATAGCTATTGTTGAAAAGCTCAACAAGAATGATAACCTGGGTGCAGCAAAGAGTATAAGAACTTCTGTAAGAAATGTTTTGAATGAAATGTTATTACGTAATGTGCAGAATAAAGTCCGCATCATTCACGAAGCGATGCCAGAAATGTATCTTGAAAATTATGTAGAACAGGAAGAAAATCTTCTTCCTGATTTTGGAAAAATTCTTAATCGCATTTCCTTAAACCCGGGAAGGCATTTACTTACTTCAATAGTAAAAAGGTTAACAGGAAAGCTCTCTGAAATAGCATACCAGGCAGTAAGTAATTATTTCCGTGCAAGAGCTGCGGAATTTAAACAGGCACAAGCACAGCCTCAGGATGGTGTTACCATAAAAATTATCTGGACAAATGTGCAAGGTATGTCAGCCATCAGAGCGGTCATAAATGCAGTGAAGGGAAATCTTGCATTAGGAAATCTTGGCAGTCTTTCCTTGCCTCATATTCCGGCTCCTGAGATAAAAATAAGCGCAGGAAAAAACTTCGATTAATTGATTCTCCCAAAAACAAATATTGTGATTACAACGGTAAATCCCATACGCACTTCTCTTGTACGCCAGGTGAATCACTGGCTGCAGGCCGCCTCGCGCCTGTCAGCGCTCGATCATCTTGCCTCAGGAAATGCGTGGCATGGCATTGATCAGGAGATGGGAATTGCACTTCGTAAATCACTACAGCATAGTATAGATGATGTGGTATCGCTTGCAAAGAGCATTACCAAACAATTGGAAACTGCAACGGAGGCCAATGAACTGCGAAGTATAAAACGAAGCCTCACACAGTTAAGAGATAAATATCTGAAAGCAGAAGAAACGATAAACTTTTATACAGTAGCAATTAACTCGCGCACTACACCTAATGTAGCGGCACTGTTAAGAGCCTGCGATATTCTTTGCGTTAAAAGTATGCAGGAATTGTTACAGCCTCTTGGCAAAGAAACTCCATCAGTATTAACTTATATTGACAAAGGGATTGGTGCGTCAATTCTTAAAGCAGGTTTACGTTTATGGGATGGAAATCTAAGTCCGCTTGCGGCAATAAAAGTTACGCAGCATAATCTCTTTCGTCCTACTGCAATCATTCACGAAACGGGTCACCAGGTGGCTCACATACTTAACTGGAATGAAGAGTTAAGCAGCGCATTGTTGAATAATCTGACAAACCATCCTAAAGTAGCAAGCGTTGCTTTTGCAAGCTGGTCGAGCGAAATTGCAGCCGATGCATTTGCGTTTGTTCATACCGGTTATGCTGCAGTAGCTGCATTGCATGATGTGGTAAGCGGAGCACCACAACAGGTATTTGCATTTCATGCTAACGATCCGCATCCTATATCTTATGTACGTGTTATGCTTGGTATTGAAATGTGCAGACAGTTTTACGGTGCAGGTCCATGGGATAATCTTGAGTTATCATTCAGGAATGATTACGATATAAATCTTGTCAATTATCCATCTGTAGGATTAATAAAAATGTGCATACAGGCATTACCTGATGCAGTACGAATAATATTGAAATCATCCTACAGGAGTTTCAATGGAAATTCCTTAACCAAAATAATTTCGCCTGAGCGGGTAAGCCCGCAAGCTTTACAAAAATTAGAATACGTGGCTGGGCCCGCTTTGTTTACATCTCATGCATGGATATGGAGAGAATGTATAAAGCTGCTGGCGCTTAACGGATACAAGATAGGTTTAGGCCAGGGTGATCTTGCTCCATTGTATAAACAGCAGGAAGAATGGATGATCAAATTAGGATTTGCAGTTCAATTAAATTAAACATATAAATAAATAAAAAACATGGCTACCTCTTATAAGCAAAAAGACACCGGTGCTCAACAGCTAAGCGCTTCAAGTGCTGAAAAAACAGAAACCAGGGGATCTGATGATTACATAAACAAATCTGATTTTCTGGAAATAATAAATCTGAACAATCAAGCCACTTCGGCTATGTTCGTTCAAGCCATTAGAGAATTGTATGATATCGAAAATAAAAGGAATGCAAATCTTGCGAATACGATATATGAGCCTTCGAATCAGTTTCCAGCCGAACGAAGTAAAGCTCAACAAAGATTTAAAAATTCTTACCCACGTATCAGATAGTATTAACTTTCACATATAAAAATTAAAACTTATGGATATCATAGATAATCTCATTTTCGCAGTTTTTAATAAAACTAATGATGTACCTCCACAGTTTATACGCGAGGAGATTGAAAGCGATTATATCGGAATAGGAGCGTTCCCTACGCCCACTTCCACCCTGTTGGGGGGGCTGCCTAATTTTTCTTACAGCACGAATGACAGAGACAACTTTGTTCATCTTGAAGATACTGCGGTAATAGAAAGAGCAATGCAAAAACATTGGTTTGATATTGGTGACCATCTCACCTACCCAACATCAGGCTTGAGTTCAGACCAGGGAATATTTTCAGATCTTACTATTTCACCATATCATCTTATATATGCTTATCTTATAGAAAATACACGAATCGTACAGATTTTCGAAAAAGTAATTTCTTTAAGTTTTCATGATGAAGTATTTGGAATGCCTGAAATATCATCCAATATCAATGCTATGCAATGGCTTGTAAATACTGAGAACTTGTTTTACAAAGAATTGCCGCAGGCAAGTTATCGCAATATCAGCAGCCAGCTACGTGTGTTTCCTGAAGCGACCAGGAGAAATGCCTATTTCAGAATGTTCGGAATGGACCTTGCCTTCGGTGATTTCAGAAATCAGAATTCTGAATATCCATATATAAAAGCCAATGGAAATAATTCGGGCTTTGTAGCGCTGTTCGAACAGTTTCTTGCTGAAATATGGCAGGCATACATTAACGCAAAAAATACCAGCGGTGCCAACACTACCGATTTTGAACACCTTACAGAATTGGGCACCCAGTTACGTGATATGCTCATGTCGCGCAGAACATCAAAAGATAATTTTGACGGTTATAAGTTTTTTAATTTATCAAAAGAAGAGTATTCCTCAGTATTAATGACTTCATGGCTTATGAATATACTTACCAGTAATGATACATCAATAATAAAGTTTCTAAAATGTGAGGCAAGCTCGGCTGATGAAAGACTTTTAAAAATAGGTTTGAAAGTTGGTTTGCCTGCGCATTCCAAAACAAAGGCATTAATGGAACTTGCAGCACCTCTTGCCGCATTGCTCAGAAATATTGAAAACAAAACTTATGAAGATTTACCATTCATCATTGCTGTACTTACCAGCCAGACTCCCAATCCGTCTGATCCGGCAAATGTAAATATAGAAAGTGCCACTTTAAATGACCTGCTCACTATTATCAATAACTGGGAAAAAGCAACAGGGCATCGCATCAAAAATCCTGAAGGGAATATTATAGGAACAGTGCGAATTGCACCGCAGCAACGCCCTAATGGAAAGCTCGTTCCGGCAAGTTTATCATAAGAATGCTTTAAAATTATTCAGGCATTCAACTATAAGGCACGGGACTGAAAACAGGCTCGTGCCTTTATTTTTTAAAAACCACTTTTAAGATTATCCAAAATCTGCAGATTCATTAAAATTAATTCAACATTTAATTATATCAAATTATGGAATCCCCATTTGTCAATTTCGTTGAAGAAACCCCAGAAAAATATACAAGCTCAAATTATATGAATAGTGAATTGATGGAGTTAAGTCCATTGATAAACCCTATACATCCAATGAATGAAATGTTTGCGCAAAAGGAAAGCGGGAGCGAACAATTCCTACCAAATAGTGACAATGAATATATTAATAGCATTCAAGAGGTTCAAATTGAAAATGATGTTTCTGTATATGGAAAGGTATTAACAGGTGATCAGCTCAATACAGCTGTTAAACTGAATACTCAGTATATGAAGGGCGATAGTTTAAACTGGGGAAGATATTTGCCTCAGATAAGCAAATTGTTACGGACTTCTACAGGCATTTACTTTTTAACTAATGCTTCTTTTACTGACATGTTTATGCTTTCCATTGCTGTTGATAAATACCAGGATAAAAAAATTCAGGATAAAAAACTTTCTGTACCGCATGATAGAGGTGTTATTGGAATTGGAACCTGGTCAGAAATGCAAAGAGATTATCATAATCTTAGAAATCTTCACAAGATTAATATTAAAGAAGCGGTAGCAGCCAACAAAAAAGAGGAAATTAAAGAAGATTGGGCAAAATATAAAGATAAAATAATTGAATTCCTTAGCCTGCCGGCACAGTCCTTTACAAAACCCCATTTCCCCTTGGATGACACCAATTTTGCCTTAGCAATTGCCAAGTGGCAGGATAGTATTTATACTAATAAAAAATACGTAAATGGAATATTAAATAAAGGCTCGTGGGAGCAAATGTTTGATATACTCCAAAGAATCTATCCTGATTTAAAACTTGATAAAATATTGACAGAAGATGAATTAGCAACCAATCTTCTAAAAGCAATGGATGATTTGGAAGATAGAATTGCGTCTAAATTCTTAATCCTCTTTGATAAAATAACTTTAAGAATTGAGATTAATTCTGAACCATCGAGTGGCATTTTCTATAAAATTCTTAACGGGGCACTGACTATTATTTCAATGGTAGCAAGAAAAACAAAAAGTCCTGAAGGCTATGCAGTAGCAGCCTTAGCTACTGTTGTCAGTACCGTTTTAAAAATAAATGAAGCAGATTCTGAAAGAAAGGCCAAAATTAATACTTCAGAAACTAAATATACTTTAATCAATGTAATTGAAAATCTTCAAGAAAAATTCTGGGTTAAAGCTGATAAAAATGAGATTAGGAGTAGCCTGATTGCTCAGGTTAACTTGCTTGTTGCTAATGGAAATAATCGTGAAGAAGCATTAAGGAATATTAATAAATATATAAAACTTATTGATGATTTTAACAGTAATGGCAAAGAATTAAAAAGACTTGCCTTGTCATGTATTATTTCAGAAATAGCTAAAACAAGATTAATAATTACTTGTGATAACAACCTTCTGCCTTATGCGATGTATAAAATATCTTCCAGCTATATTTCAGAATGGAGGCAAGATGATATTAAACTTATAAGTGAACACGCTCAGTTAAATATTGAGTTTGGAAAAGCAACTCCTCTGGTAATGAACCTGATGGGTCTTGACATAACTCCAAATGAAGAAAAGATACTAAAATCTGCATGGGACGTATGGAAATTAGAAGGTTATTCACCAAGAGAATTATTATCAGATAAACAAATTTTTTTCAGGGTAAACCTTTCAGTAAAAGATAATTTGCCGTATGATGTATATGTAAAAACTTTAATGTTAAAGGATCAAAAGTGGGAGCCGTATCAGCAGATATACCTTTATCCTCACGATAAAACCAAAATTTTCTTTATTCCTGTTTATAATAAATTTTTTAGGGGGATTATTGAATCCAATGATTTTAAGTTAGAACCTTACTACAAAGGCATTAATGAATCGAATAAGGAAAATGTTCAATATTTAAAAATTATTACTGAAATTGTAAATGCTGTGATGGAACGGGATTATAACCAGGCATCAAATAGTAAGCAAATCATATACATAGAGAATGAGAAGGAATTCTCAAATAAAAATGATTACAATAAGGAATATTCCCTACAGGAATTTGAATCATCCGAAACCGATCAACAAGAGAACAACTCTAATTATGAAACAGCAGCATACGAAACAGATTTTGAAAATGATGAAGCCGAATTTGAATTTGATGTTCCAACTGTATCAATAGCAAATCCGGTAGCAAGTCCCTCATGTGATCTCTCAATTGCTGTAACACAATTTGAACCCTTGCAAAGAATAAAAATTGATGTTGATGTATTATCTCCCTTAAAAAACAAAAAAGCAATTGAATGGAATACCACTGTTTTTAAGAAATTAAATATTGATCCACAGCATGTACTTATTGATTTGCAGCGATATGTTGATCTTGCTACAATCAAACAAACAATTGATATCTATAATAAAGCAAATCCTTCCGCGCCTATTGCTCCCGGTAATTCTCCTGTTGATGCAGTGTTTGTGGAAGCGGTGCATCAGTTTCAGAAAAAAGTATTTTTTGATAGTTCATTGCATAATGGCAATCCCGGAAAAAACACACTGCATAGCTTGGGAATAATTTCGTTTCCGCAAAACCCTGAGGTTAATTTTTATGCAAAAGGAGAAATAAAACGGTTGAATATTAAACTCCAGTTAAACGGTAAAGAATGTAACTATACCAACTGGTACAATTTTACTTATAATCCATCTGTCTTTGGTATTCCTTTCAACAGACCTGTGCATTACGTACTTATTAAACAATTGAGAATTGCAGAAAGTTACCTGTTTAATTTACCGAGGTTCAAAGGCGATAACTTGGTTGATATGGGCACTAAAATGGGACTGAGCAAGGATACAGAAAAACATGCAGGAGGAAGATCAGGTGGAACAGGCATGCATACTTTTGGTCTTGCAATAGATATCAATCATGCAAATAATCCTTTTATCGGTGCAGGATGGATTGCAGTAAACAGTGAAAGAACAAAGATGCTTGAAGTTCTTAAAAAAGCATCGGGATTAAAATTGTATGGAAGTAAAATAGCGCAATACCTTAACCATATAGGAGAAACCAAAGGTGCTGACACTAACAGCGTTTATGATGAACTGAAGCAAAGAAATGATGAGTTTAAAACATATCTCGGTTCTCACCCGGCTGAGTTATCTTATTGGAAAAAATCAAGAACCTTTCAGCATGGTAAAGCGATTAATGGATTTTTAAATTTAGACCGAGACCTTGTTTATGCGCTTCGTCAGATTGGTAACCTTGCCTGGGGTGCAATAGATTTCGGTGCCGGTGATGGTGGTAATGGAGACATTATGCACTTTGATATGCGGGCCCTTGATATAGGAAGAACGATTAATTTAAAAAAGAGTGGCAATCACGGTGGAGACCCGCTTAAAACACATCCTTATTTATTAAAAGGTGGTGGAGAGGCGAAAGAAATAAATGAAGATGAGGATTTCCATTCAGAATTTGAAAAGGAGAATGAGCATGAATCAGTAGAATTGTACCAATGGGAAGAAGATACTGAAAATGAGTTGGAGGAAGAAATGCTCTTCGAAGGATTTGTTGCTGATGTTCCAATTGCAGATGTCAGAAAAAGAATAGACGATTATCTTGACTTATCTAACTCAGAATATACTCTTGATGATGGAACAAAGGTGAAAGCCCATTCGCAATTTCGTTATGGATGGAAAGGACAGAGCCTTACTCCCGAAGCTGCAAAGGAATTGGTAATAAAAACTCTAAGATCATCTAAAGCAGGAGCAAAATTTGCAAATGAAAATAAAGTAGCCATACATTATGCGGCTTACGGAAGAGCAACACCTGCTCAGATTAAAAAGATTACGCAGGCACTAATTGATTCGGGTGAATTTGCAAAACTTCGGGCAGTTGATTCAAGCTCTTCTGATCGGCAATTGATACGGAAGCTTCAACGAAAATTTGGTGTGGGGATAGACTGTGCAGGCTATGTTCAACTGGCGTTTATCAACGCATATACTGGCAGCGACAGTGATCCTGCTAAAACCCGAAAAGAATTGGGGTTGCAGGAAAGAAGAGGTGATGAAGATCTTAGTTCACTGTCATCAAAACATTTCAAGAAATTAGGAATAACAGATGCACGAACCGGGGACTTGCTGATATTAAAATCGAGAGCCGGTGAAATTGATAATGCAGGACATACAGTTATAGTAGTGGATCACACAAATTCAGGTAGCAAACATTCTTTTATTGTTGACGCTTCATGGGGTACTGATATGTATGGAGTAAATGCCGGTGGCATAGCTCGCAGAACACTTTTTTTTGATACCGATACAAAGATTTGGTGGGACAAGCATCCTATAGACGGTACCGATGTTAATGAAAATAAAATTGGCCCTTACGGAGGGCATCGCTTTCAAGGTGTTTACCGTCCACGGACCAGCGCAGCCGACAAGGAGGTATTCACAACCGGTGAATATGAGTTTGAAGAAGAAAACGAATTTGAGGATAGCAATGAAACAACTGAAAAGTGGAATGAATACGAATCTGATAATTCGGAATTTGAATTCGAAAATTTAAATTATGGGAATGAAGAATTTGAAGAGGCCGACCACGAAGAATTTGAAAACGAATTTGAATCTACGAATGAAAATGATCAGGAATTTGAAGATGCAAATGATAAAGAGTTTGAGCAGGAATTTGAAGGAGAAAAATCTCCTGAATCAACCGGAGTTACATTTGCCAATGAATATAATGTAGATACGAAATTTGGTATTACAGGTTATCTTGATGTAAGCGCAATAAAAAATCGTTCGCTCAGAACGGGAGTTTTTATACCTTCAGGATATACTCAAACAGGCAAAGCGGATATTATCATTTACCTCCACGGGCTTTACGACTTTGGAAGTTACAAGTATGGAATGGCGTATTACTGGAAAAACTATTCAAACATTCGCGAGCATTTTTATACGGGTAACAGGAATGCTATACTTATAGCACCAGCTCTCGGCAGTGATCCGCAGGCATCTGATTTGGTTTTCAGGTATAAAAACGGCCTTGATCAATTTGTGAATAATTGCATTAAAGAATTAATCGGCAGGAATCAGTTATCTGCCGGATCAACAGTTAACCGTATTGTACTTGCAGCACATTCCGCAGGTGGATTTCCAATGAGTGCTATATTGAGAAATGAAAATGCACTTAACGCTAACATTGATGAATGTTGGTGCTTTGATTGCTTCTACAATTATAATTGGGAAAAAGTTTTAGAAAAAAATTCAGGCAAACCATTTTATCATTATTGGGCATTCACCTATAGCGGAAAAATAAGTGGCCCTGGTGTCAGGGGTAATGAGCTGGCAAAACGTTTCAGCAATCTTAAAAATATTGAACCGGCTAAAGGTACTCATCACCGCGAGGTAATTGAATATGCATGGACAAATGAAATCAATAAACGTTCAAAGTTTGCCTTAATGAATTCAGGTGGCGCACAAGTTACTAATGAAACAGATTTTGAAAACGAATTTGAAACTTCCCGGGAATCATTTAGCCAGCATTTCGATAACGAAGCTCCCAGGTCATATAACCTGACATCGAGAAACGCAATAGCATATTTAACTCTTTCAGGTTCAAAACAGGGACAAATTAAAGGCGCTGTTACTCAAAAAGGTCGTGAGGGTTCCATTGCTGTTTTTCAGTTCCGCCATGAGCTGATTTCACCTCGAGATCTTGCGACAGGGCGATCATCAGGAAAAAGGCAGTATAAGCCAATAATGATTATGAAGGAAGTTGATCAAGCATCCGTAAAATTATATAATGCACTCACAACAAATGAGGTTTTCAAAGAGGTAGTGATCAATTTTTGGAAGCCCAATGCCTCGGGAATGGAAATTAATTATTACCGGCTTAAACTAACAAATGTAAGCATTGCAAGCCTTTCACAGGAAATGATTAATGGTGTTAGTCAGGCCGAAATGAGAAGCCCCGCATTGGAGAAAGTTGAATTCGTTTTCCAATCAATCGAGTGGACATGGTTGGATAAAACTCAACTCAGCGCAACAGACAATTGGGGAAGTTAGAATTAATCAGTAATTGAGTTTTGGTTTTTTTGTGCTCCAGGCATTGAGAAATTATTAATTTCCCATCACATAAATTAAAAAAAAATATGCAGGGAATCATCAAATCCCAAAGCAGATCAGAAAAATATTTTGAAGAGAAATGTTTTATCACTGAAATTATTAATACCGAAAACTTCGCATCATTCTCTTTATCAAAAGCAAAAGTTTCACTCGGCATCACCACAGAAAATCATATTGTAAAGGATACCGATGAAGTCTATTATATTTTATCCGGTGAAGGTGAAATGGAAATTGATGGAAAAATAGTTGGCATGGTAAATAAGGATGATGTTGTATTCATTCCAAAAAACAAAAACCAGCGCATAAAAAATACAGGCAGTGAAGATTTGATTTTTATCTGTTTTTGTTCGCCACGATTTGAAGTAAAAAATTATAGTGGTGTTTGAACCTAACCTGTTTACACAATCTGCTACTACCATACTACCTTATCTCTTGATAGAAATCGCCATCTCTTGTTAAGAAATCGTCATCTCTGGTTAAGAAATCGTCATCTCTGGTCAAGAAATCGCCATCTCTGGTCAAGAAATCGCCATCTCTTAGACAGAAAGTCATGCTGCATGTTCATCAATCGCTCCTTCATGTGAAGAAATGGCATCTTCGTGTTCGTCAATATGTATCTCTAACCAAGAAATTGTCATCTCTGGTCAAGAAATCGCTATCTACTCTTCAGACCCTGTCAGGCTTATCGCGACATTTCATCCCACCAAAATTATTTACATACATTCGTTCTCACAATTAAAATACGCCACAGGCGCAATGAAAAACCAGTTACTCCATATTATTATTTTTTTGTTTTTATGCAGCGGTGCTTTTGCGCAGGCGGGGGAGTGGACATGGATGCGTGGGGACTCAACCAATAATCCAATAGGATATTTTGGTGTTAAGGGTGTACCTAGTCCGTTAAACACTCCACCCTCATTATATGAAGCTTCTCAATGGACTGATATGCAGGGAAATTTCTGGTTATATGGAAGAATAAGTATTATTAGTGGAAACAATACATCTTATTCTGATTTATGGAAATTCGATCCCCTTACAAATGAGTGGACCTGGATATTTGGTACAGGTCAAATAAATCAAAGTGTGATCTATGGAGTTAAAGGGGTTTCTTCGCCAATCAATTCTCCCGGTGCAAGGGCGTTAGGCTCTGGAACTTGGGTTGATCTCCAGGGAAACTTATGGCTTTATGGTGGCATTAGTTATGATACTTCTTACGGTAATGGTGGAATTGCAGCAGATTTATGGAAATATGATGTGTCTATCAATGAATGGACATGGATTAATGGGTTCAATGTTTTTGTTTTTGCAACAGGAAATTATCTGGCACCGTCAGGTACTCATCCCGGATCACGAGTAGAATTTAATACAACGTGGACGGATTCTTTAGGGAATTTGTGGCTATTTGGTGGAGATGGCGCTGATGGATGTTATAATGATCTTTGGAAATATGAGATTGCTGCTGATACATGGACATTAATGAAAGGCGATACATTACCTGGCTCATTCGGAATCTCTGGAACTATGGGGGTGCCTAGTACCCTTAATTTTCCTGCCGCACGATTGTGCTATTGTAAATGGCAAGACAACATTGGAAATTTTTATCTTATGGGTGGTGCCTACAGAAATAGTTCGGGTACTGTTGGCCAATATAAAAATGACGTATGGAGATATAATGTACCAACTAATACATGGACTTGGATTAGTGGAAATTCAGGTGGTTGGCCCGCAGCAAATTTTCCTACTAAATGTACTTCCTCAACTACAACCTATCCCAAGGGAAGATTTGAAAACAGAGCTTGTTGGGTTGATTCATGCAACAATTTTTGGCTCTTTGGGGGAGAAACAGGTGTTTCATCCTACTTAACTTATAATGATTTATGGGAATTTAATCCATCCACTTTAAAATGGATATGGGTCAGTGGTAATAGTACTGCGAATATTGGCTGCATTTATGGCGTAAAAGGCGTTCCAAATTCTACTAATAGAATTAGTTCAAGAATGGGGTCCGTTTCCTGGAAAGATTTTAATGGAAATCTCTGGCTATTTGGAGGATGGGAATGGGGAGGAAGTGGAGCAATGAAAAATGATTTGTGGAGATATACTCCGGATTCATCCTGTGTAGGATGTTTAATCTTACCAAATGCAAATCTTCAATCAACCGATACCCTCTTCTGCGAAAAGCACTGCCTCAATTTCTTCGATTTAAGCACCAACAACCCAACATCATGGCAGTGGCTCTTCCCCGGTGCAGATAGTTTAACAAGCACACTTCAAAACCCAACCAATATATGTTACAATATTTACGGTAGCTATGATGTTACTCTCATTGCCTGCAATGCTGCAGGCTGTGATACCTTACATCTCACCGACTTTATAACCTGCTATCAAAACCCCACAGACAGTATTTATCAATCAAACGATACCTTGTTTTCATTGCCTGCTTTCGGTTATCAATGGTATGAAGTAACCAACGGAATTATTGCAGGCGCCACCAATCAATATTTCATTCCGCAGCAGGCAGGCAGTTATTATTGTGTGATAAGTGATTCTATTGGTTGCAATGCAAGTTCTGGGACAATTGTCATTACAGCGACAAACCAAATTTCTAATTTCAATTTTCCAATTTCAATTATTCCAAATCCATTTGAAAATAAGATTACAATCATTTTTCAAAAACAAAACATAAGCAAAGCATCTTTCACAATAAAAAATGTTTTAGGCAAAACTGTTTTCACAAAAACTGTAGCTCACGTAAACAGCGATTCCAAAACTACCATTGACCTAAGTGATTTATCAAACGGAATTTATTTTCTTGAAATAGTTGTTGATGGAGTCGGTGCGGTTAGGAAGATTGTAAAGGAATAGGCGGATGGGTCAAACCCGCAAGGTTTGAAAAAACCTTGCGGGTTTTTAGTCGCTGGGTTTTCACAGGCCGCCTGAAAAACAATTTTACCCTCCCTCCACACCTATCGCATTTCTATTTTCTACTTTCGCTCCCTGTGAAATAAAATAACCTGTAATGAAAACTCTTTATACAATTCTCTTTCTCTTGCTTTGCAACAATATGATCATTGCTCAAAATGCTTTTTTCCGTCAAGATAATATTCCGGTAATTGAAGGTGGCATTCCTTTCATCAACCCGTGGGCGGGCGGCATTAACGCTGCCTTAATGAGCGAGATTGATTTGAATGGCGATGGTATAAAAGATTTGTTTGTGTTTGATGCAACTAACAATCGTGTTTCCACTTTCATTAACAACGGAACTCCAAACAGTGTTGACTACCATTTTGCTTCTGAATATGTAAGCAAGTTCCCACAGTTTAATAAATGGGTTTTCTTAAAAGATTATAATTGTGATGGTCGCGAAGATATTTTTTGTTTCAGTGATGTGCCGGGCAGTGTGCGCGTTTACCGCAATGATTATTCTATACCAACAGGTCTGCAGTTTACTTTAATAACCGATCAGTTATTATGCACCTATCAAACTTTGCCCGATTATGTTCGCGCCACAGCCGAAACGCATCCTACATTTAGTGATGTGGATAAGGATGGTGATCTTGACATGCTTGGCTGGCCTGATGTGCCTAACGGGCGCGTGGTTTATTATCAGAACAAAGCGGTTGAATTAGGCATGTCCTGCGACTCATTAATCATGGAACGCGTTACCGATTGCTGGGGAAAATTTCAATTGGCATTTGGAAGTAACTCTGTGAGTGCATTTAACATTCCTTGTGCATTTAAAATGGCCGATACTGATCCCGATAAACCTTTGGTTACAAAGAAAGATGACACAATCAGCAGCCTTTTTGCTATTGATATAGATGGTGATAATGATGATGATTTATTGATAGGAGATGTTGGCAGTCCACATTCTTTATTGGTAGTTAACGGAGGAACAACAGCGCTTGCGCAAATGACAGTACAGGATACAATATTTCCATCGTTAAACATTCCCGTTACCATAAATAGCTTTATAAATCATGCCTATATAGATGTTGACAATGATGGAAAAAAAGATTTAATAGCAAGCGCCAAGCGGGAGAATGTAAATACAAGCTGTCATTTTTATAAGGACGCAAGTCTTACTTCAACACCATCATTTTCATATACTGATAGTGAATTTCTTCAACGAACTATGATTGATCTTGGCCGTGCAGTTTACCCTTCTTTTTTTGACTACAATAGTGACGGGTTAATGGATTTGATTGTTGGCAATGAATATTACGAACCATTAAATAACAATATTACTGTTGGCCTTGCCTTATTTAAAAACATTGGAACACCAACCCTTCCTTCATTTGATTTGATAGATCGCAATTATGCCGACTTTAATTCTGTTGCATCGGGTTCAGGATTTGGTGTGGCATGTGCTCCCACATTTGGCGACTTCGATGGCGACAGTGATACGGATATGATGATAGGTAGTGAAAACGGGCAGTTATTTTATTTCAAAAATAATCCCGTTGGCGGATTTGCAAACTTTACACTTTTCAATCCATTCTTTGGCAGTATTGACGTAGGCAATTACAGCATGCCCTGCGCTGTTGATCTTGACCGTGATGGTTTGCTTGATTTGGTCATCGGGAGACGCAGCGGCCGCCTTAGTTATTACCGTAATACAGGAACTGTTACCAATCCTGTTTTCCCTGCCTTGCCTACTGTTGATACTCTTGGCGGAATAATCTTACATGACATCTCCTACCCTGTAACCGGTTATGCTGCACCCTATATATATGATGATAGCGGAACTTATAAAATGTTTATTGGTGATGAGGGAGGCGAACTATTGCTTTATGATAGCATTGAGGGTAATATTAACGGCACATGGCATCTTGCCAAAACAATTATTAATAAGACAGAAGGAAAATACACAACAGTGGCTGCAAACGATTTGAATAATGATGGATTTATTGACCTGGCAGTTGGCAACTGGAGTGGTGGTCTTGGCATTTTTTACCAGCAAAATCCTTCAGCTATAGCTGAGATGAATGCTGAAAATGTTTTTAACTTTTCAGTGATGCCAAATCCCGCAGGCAATACTGCAAGCATACATATAGCAGATAAACTTATTATTAATAATCATTTGAAATTATTGATTTCTGATCAATTAGGACGTACAATTCTTAATCAAAACATTCAGCAAAATGTAACCACTATAAACACTGTACAATTAAATGATGGTATTTATTATTTAAAAGTTTATGATGAAAATTATTGCGTGACAAAAAAATTAGTGGTGATGCACTGAGAAGTTCGACCCATTATGGGCCGCAGGTTTACCCATGGTTGGCGTCCCCGCCAACCATCAACTGCTATAACATCTTAGAAGGTTGGCTGGGACGACAACGTTGTATAAAAACCACGGTTATAGTTTTTTCTTTTCTTTGCACCCCGAAAAACAGAAGGCTGCGTGAATCTGATATTAATGCATAAAAGAACAATTCTTTCATTTTACTTTATAATACTGGCTGTAGCAGGTTTTACCTCGTGCGAATTAATTAACCCGTCAGAACCTGTTCCGGCTTATTTAAGTGTTGACAGCGTTTCATTTACTACGTTTTATAACACACAGGGCACAGCAAGTACAGACATCATTGATGGCTGGGTATATGTGGATAATGTTTTACAAGGTGCTTATCAATTACCTTTTAATATTCCCATAACAGAAACGGGCACGCATACTATCAGTATCAGACCCGGAATAAAAGTGGATGGCATCAGTTCATTTCGCAGTACTAACCCGCTTTATAATTTTTATGATACTATAGTTAACTTGGAACCCGGCAAAACCACAAAAGTATTCCCAAGATGCTCTTATGTGAGCGGGGCAACATTTTATCTTATTGATGATTTTGATGATGGCGGTAATAAATTTGTAAGAGATGCTGACAGCGACACAAGTTTCTTCAGCGCTTCCTTTCCTGATGCATTTGAAGGTTCCTTTAGCGGTGGTATTTACCTTGATGATAATCACCTTCGTTTTTCTGCTATTACAATTGATCATTACACGTTACCAAAAGGTTCAACTAACCTGCTCGAACTTAATTACAAATGCAACAATTCATTCGTGGTAGGAGTTAAACGCACTTATTTCGGACAATCAATACGTGAGGAGTTACTCACCGTGCTATCATCAGATAATAAATGGAAAAAAATATATATCAGTTTGGTTGACGAAGTAAATACTAAAAATGCTGACTATTATAATGTCTATTTTTTTGCACAGCGCAATGCCACATCAGGCACAGCACAGATATTTTTAGATAATATTAAATTGGTTCACAATTAAGATAACCTCAATTTAAAATAACAATACATAGTTTACACCTTCAAACAGTGGAGCAGCAGCAGCGAATTTATACTATTAAATATGTGTTTGCCGATTTTATAGCGGCTGCGTTGGCGTGGGGATTATTCTATTCCTATCGTAAACTGTATATTGAATCTGATAAGTTTGGTTATAGTCTTGCAGTTGATTTTGATCGTAAATTCTGGTTTGGAATTATTTTTATTCCACTCTTCTGGTTAGGTTTTTACTGGATCATAGGAACTTATAAAAATGTATTGAGACGTTCGCGCTTACGCGAGATTGCAGAAACGCTTTACATATCAATAATCGGAGTGCTGATCATATTTTTTGGCCTGTTATTAGACGATACCATAATTAATTACCGCAGTTATTACGATACCATTGTCACACTCTTTTCGCTGCAATTTATTCTAACTGCAACACTTCGTTTTATTCTAAGTACCGGAGTTGCGCATAAAATCCGTAATCGAAAAATTGGCTTCAATACCTTATTGATTGGTAGTAATCAGAAAGCCCTGAATCTTTTTACAGAATTTGAATCACGTTCAAAAAGTTATGGCAACAGGTTTGTTGGTTTCATTCATATTGATGACAGTAACGGACATCTTTTTAAAGATAAACTTATCCACCTTGGTGAGCTTAAAGATGCGCGTGATATAATCAGGAAATATCATGTTGAAGAAGCCATTATTGCTGTTGAATCAGTGGAGCATGAAAAAGTAGGACGTATTATAAATGAGTTAGACGATACAGATGTCCGCATAAAAATACTTCCTGATATTTATGATATATTGACCGGAACAGTAAAGATGAATTCCATCTTTGGCGCTTTGCTGCTTGAGGTGAACCCGGTTATTATGCCGCAATTACAACAGAACGCCAAAAGAATTTTTGATGTTTTGGTGGCGTTATTTTTCCTCATATTACTCTCACCCGTTTATGCAATAATTGCAATTATCATAAAACTCACCTCACGCGGACCCATATTTTTCTCGCAAGAGCGGATTGGCTTGCATGGTAATCCTTTTATGATTCATAAATTCAGAAGCATGTATAAGGATGCTGAAAACGGAACTCCCCAATTAAGCAGTACAAGCGATTCGCGTGTTACTCCCTTCGGACGATTTATGCGTAAAATAAGATTGGATGAAATACCACAGTTCTGGAATGTATTGATTGGCGATATGAGCATTGTAGGCCCCCGACCCGAACGGCAATATTTTATTGACCTTATTATGGAAAATGCCCCACACTACCGCCACTTACACAAGGTGCGCCCAGGCATAACTTCATGGGGACAGGTAAAATTTGGTTATGCCGAAAATGTAGAACAAATGATAGAGCGACTGAAATATGACATTATTTATATTGAGAATATGTCAATCGGTCTGGATATAAAAATCCTGTTCTACACCATAAAAACAATAGTTCAGGGGCGTGGCAAATAAGTTTTAGAGTTAGGTTGCACCGTAAGAAACAATTTCTACATTTGCACCCCCAATAAATACCCGTTCTTTAAAACAATTATCGGGGTGTAGCGTAGCCCGGCTCATCGCGTCCCGATTCCGGGAATCGGGAAGGTCGCAGGCTCGAATACAATTAATATCACTGTTCTTTAAAAATAAATATCAAAAAAATTATCGGGGTGTAGCGTAGCCCGGCTCATCGCGCCTGCTTTGGGAGCAGGAGGTCGCAGGTTCGAATCCTGCCACCCCGACTTAATTATAAAACCAGTTCCAAAAGGGCTGGTTTTTTTATTTCTATCCTTAGCATCGCCTCTCTCATCGCGTCCCGATACTATAGAATCTGGAAAACCAGGAAGAAATGGGGTAACTTTGTGACGATTTAAAAAATGTTCTTTTCATAACTCAACCTTTTCAAAGTACTTTACGAATAGGCGGATTTTATTTTTGTCATTAGGGTTAAATAAAAACTCTTGCACATCCTTTACCATCACATTCATATTAATCGTTGAGCATTTTTTTAAGATTGCTTCCCGCAGTTGATCAGGAGTGCTTATTTTCAGCTTTTGTTTGAGATATCTATAGTCGGGTTTAGACTTTGAAAGCAGGAACATTGTGTCAAAGAAGTCGCGCCCTTTAGCCCGCGTGCGATTTAAAATTGCATATAACTTTTGTGATAAAAGCAATTGAATCGGTGTAACAGCTATCTCAGTAAACACATCAAACTTGTTAATTATTACCATATCTGGTGTGAATTTAAAATGCTTTGGTTCGGTATCAAGTTGTATCAAAATTTTTTCATTTCTGTACCCACTTAACCCTTCCTTAAATAATAAACCGGGGAACCTGATATAGCAATGATACGCTCCTTTCATTACATTTTTCATTTCAATTGCATAACCCTCTGCTTCAAGATTGACCTTAATTATCTCAGCAATCTTCTTGAACTGATTTTCTGTTAATCCAGAATTATCAAAGTCTAAATCTTCCGAAAACCTTGAATTATTATGAACGATTCGAAGACATGTTCCCCCAAGAAAACAAAGTTTATTTGCAAACTCCGAACTGAAAATAATTTGCAAAATTTTATACTGCAAGTATTCGCGCAACAAAAAATTTTTAAAGGGGCGAAGATTTGCCGGATATTGTTTTTCAATTTCTGTTAAGCTAAGCATGATTTACGAATTGAGTAAATAAATTTACCTGTTCATTTAATTTCGAATTATTGAAATAACGGCAAAGAACATTCAGGCGTTTAAAAGAAACACTTTTTTTTATTTCGATAATGTTGAAACGTAAATGTTCTAATTCGACTTTGGTATTAATGTTCTTATTGAAATAAAAAAAATCGAGCAGTGCTTTTTCTGCGGTTGCCATCTTAATTAAAACGTTGTTGTATGGTAATAAACAATAACCCATAAAAAGTTCATTCTTTATTTTCCTGTATTTGAAAGCAACAAGTTCGGTTTCGAATTCTTTAGTTTTATTGGTTGTGATGGCCGTAAGACTAAAAACACCCTCTGGAATAAAATGGTAATAAGACAAAGCACTTTCTAATGAAATGTAGGAAGGTTGATAAATTTTGTTGGAAGCGAGAAAAAGAAACTGTTCATTTATTTTATGCTCTTTGAAAGTATAAAAACCATTTGCAATTTTTATTAAATGATTATCATCCTGCCATTCAACCAATCTCCTGCGGTGAAATGCAGGATCAATTTTATAAATATCATTGGTGGAAAATAACGGAAACTCTTTGAAGTGATTACTGAACTCGTTATACCTCATACCTTAATTCTTTTTCATTTCAATGAGCACGAAAGTAAAAATTTATTTTATTTATCCGTTTCCGATTGTTGTTATTTATAACAACAATCGGAAACGTTTTTATCAAAAGCCAATCCTCTTCCCCACTTTTTCATTTACCCTTTTCACAATTCATTTTTTAATAAGATTTGTTTGCCATAATATAAAATCTATTTTTGTTTTTGATTTTAAGCAAACCTCCACAATAAAATAGCATTATGATCAAAGTAAACAAAAACGAAATCTGGAAACCTATAAGGTTTAAAAAGGGTATCAACGCCCGAAGTAAGTATGCGGTTTCAAACCTTGGCCGCATAGCCAGTTACAGCAAAAAAGTTGAAGATGGCAACCTTCTAAATGGCACTACCCTTGGCGGTTACAAGGCCATCAGCATGCGAAACTTAGAAACTTCGCAAACACTTTACATTCATAAATTGGTTGCCGAAAACTTTGTTAAGAAAACAAATCCGCGGCAAAAGTTTGTTATTCATCTCGATCACAATAAAGAGAATAACAAAGTGAAAAACCTGAGTTGGGCCACTTATGCCGAAATTGGTTTAAACCTTACAAAAAACCCTGAGCGCAAATTGCGCCTGCAGACAAAACCAAGCAATTCGAAGTTGACACCTGCTAAAGTAAGCACCATTAAATCACTTTTGGCTAAAGGTAAATTAGCAGGCGAAATTGCGCAACGTTTCGGCATGAGTAATATGCAGATTTACCGCATAAAACGCGGTGAAGTGTGGAGTAGTGTGAAATAGACTTTTAACTGGTTTTCTTCGTTGTTCACTCTGAAAGTTTTAAGCATTTATTTTTATCCATTCAAAAAATCAGCAGATGAAGAGGTTTAGTATTTTTATTTTAGTAGTTGTCTGCCTGTTTTCTTTTTCATTTAAAGCCGGTGAACCTGCTTTTAAAATTGGTTTGCTTAAATATAATGGTGGAGGCGATTGGTATGCAAATCTCGAAACATCTTTAAAAAACCTTGCTGATTTTTGTAATAAGAATTTAAACACCAACATAAATATTGAACAGGGTGTTGT
This sequence comes from Bacteroidia bacterium, assembly GCA_039931675.1. Taxonomy (GTDB): domain Bacteria; phylum Bacteroidota; class Bacteroidia; order AKYH767-A; family OLB10; genus JAEUTH01. The sequence continues at coordinate 61,907 of JBDTRM010000297.1, forward strand.
GGAGGTTGGCAGTCCTGAACTTTTTAATTATCCTTTTGTACATCTCACAGGTCATGGCAATGTGGTGTTTAATGCACAGGAAACTCAGAACCTCCGCAACTATTTAATAGGCGGAGGCTTTCTTCACGTTTCAGATAATTATGGTATTGATCAGTATATCCGCAGAGAAATGAAAAAAGTTTTTCCTGAACTCGAATTTGTTGAGTTGCCTTTTTCACATCCCGTATATCATCAGCGTTATGATTTCCCCAATGGATTACCAAAAATACATGAGCATGATGGGACACGACCCGAAGGTTTTGGATTAATTTACCAGGGACGATTAGTTTGCTTTTACGATTTTGAATGTGATCTCGGTGATGGCTGGGAAGATGCAGATGTGCATCACGACCCTGAAGAAAAACGTCAACAGGCTTTGAAGATGGGTGCTAACCTTGTTATGTATGCTTTTGGGAATTAGGGAGTTTGGAAATAAGGAAATACAGGAATACGGGAACACGGAAATAAGGAAATAGGGTAAATCGTCATTGCAAGGAACGAAGCCCGACCGAACGGAACGGGCAGGCAATCTGTTTTTGGCTTAAATAATTTTTATTGCTCAACAATACACATCTTATCAGGAAGCACCCCGCAACTCATTAACGCTCCACAAATTTTTGCTTCATCATCATCAAGACCACCTGAGATGGCACAGTAACCACTTTCAATTTTAGCTTGAACAATTGGTACGCTGTAGGTTTCACCATCAATTACCAGCGCTAACGGACGACCAATATTTTTTTCGGTCAGTTGCCCCCAATTTAAAATTGCCATCGGTTTAAATTTAAAAATCACTTCGGGTCTCCGGTTGTACCTGCTTTTCTCAACACTTGCTTTTTCAATGTTAGTTGAGTTGAGCAATGAATTCTCATCAGCTTTTTTTAAAGCATAAAGTTCAAATAAGCCATTGCTGTCAGTTGAATCAACATTTTCATTTTTGTGTTTGGAAGACCAACTGAAATCAACATCAGCGGGGATTAATTTTTTTACACTTTCACTCTTTAAAATTTTATTTACAACAGCCGTATCCTTTGAAAATGCAAAACCAATGCCTGCACCTTCCTTAATTTTCGGTTCAAAAACCTGCACATTAAAATCAACGGGAACTAAAAATGCAAACAATGGATTTTTAGAAATAAATATTTGTTTCGCTGTGTCTTCGCTACTGTCAGTCATTTGCATGATTGTTTTATCAGGATCATCCTTCAAAGAGTTATTGATATTGAAAAGAACATCTTTGAATTCTCCGTAAGTATATACTTCTCGTACTTCAAAATAACCACGCTTAGTAAGCAAATTTTTAAAATCCCTTGCTACTTCCTTGTTGAACGAAATTGAAAGAATATCTCCTGACCGATTGATTTCAAAAGCATCATTTTTTATTCCATTAAAAACCAAACGTTTGGTTAGAATAGCTTCCACCGAATTTGATTCATTCTCATTTAAAATCTTATTGCACGATTTAATTTTAATGACAGTGGTTTGTGCGGGTGATATGGAGCCACTGAAAATTATTATTGTATTAATCGCTAAAAATATTTTACGAATCAACATCAGAATACCTTGTTTTTGGTAAATGTAAATCATTTATCAATTTCAAAATCAGGATTAAATTTATGACTGAATATTCACTGCCTGTTTTCAAAAAACCTATCTTTGAACTCTTCAAAAAAATGTACGCTATAGTTGATATTGAAACCACAGGAGGCTATGCTGCTGCGCATGGCATTACCGAAATTGCAATTGTATTGCATGATGGCGAGCGCATTGTTGA
>JBDTRM010000298.1:0-3557 GCA_039931675.1 Bacteroidia bacterium
CGTTATACGCAACTCTTGCGCTCCGATTGAACGGCACTGCTAACTTGAAACTGATTGAAATAAATAAACACATATCTAATAAAGAATCATAAAATGAATGATGTATCAACTTTCCGCCTGTACCTTCTGCGAGCAATGTACCTTCTTATAGTTGTGGGTCTCGCATTTACTATATGGCCACAAATACTGCACCACCCAACACCGTGGTCTCTCTGGCATGGCGTAGGATGTAGTTTGCTGGGAGCGGTCTCTGTCCTGGCAGCTTTGGGAATTCGCTATCCGTTGAAAATGTTGCCCGTTCTTTTCTTTGAACTAACATGGAAGTCAATATGGCTGATTGCAGTTGCGTACCCGCTTTGGTCTACACATCAAATGGACGCAGAGAATTTGGAGACGGCACAAAACTGCTTAGTGGCAATTATTATTCCTCTTGTAATTCCTTGGCCTTATGTTTGGGCGCACTATGTAAAGATGCGTGGAGATAGATGGAGATGAGTTTGAAATTGCCGGCTTCTAATAGTTATGCTTTGAGGACAGAGTAGAGCTGCGTATAACATAAAGATTAAAAGAAATTTTTTAAAAGGGGGCTTTGAGTGGTAAACAAACAGTGTTACATCTATCATACAGTTGTGCGTACTCAAACAGTGGTGCATCTAATCCCCCTTTTTAAAAACTTCTTTAATCCCTTCTTCGTTATCAGCCATTTTAAACACCGATGAAGCAACTCTGTCTACTCATATTTTTTTTGTTTTGCAGAATTTGTGATGCGCAGAATTTAGTTCCTAATTGGAATTTTGAGGCGTATGATACCTGTCCTAATTCATTGAATTTATTATCAAATGCAATACCTTGGTTTCCTGCAAATAGTGGGACAACTGATTATTTTAATTCGTGTTTTGATTCCATCAATGGTCTCCCGTGGTCACCATCGGTTGATGTTCCTGTTAACGGACTTGGTGTTCAAAATGCAAAATCGGGAAATGGTTACGCAGGTTTATTAACTTATGAATATAACCCAAATACAAGAGAATATTTAGAGGTAAAATTGGATAGTGTATTAGTACAAGGTTTGACTTATTATGTTACATTTTTTATTTCACGTTCTGATAGTTGCATCTGGGCAGTTGATAATCTTAGTGCATATTTTTCTGTTGACAGCGCTTTAGGCGTAGGCTGGAGCCCTTTACCTTTTACTCCACAAGTATCAAATAATGCAGGTAATTTTCTTACGGACAGAATAAACTGGACACGAATAGAAGGAAGTTTCGTTGCTCAAGGTGGAGAGCGTTTTATCACAATAGGCAACTTTAATGATGATGCGAACACGGATACTTTATCTGTTCCTGGTGGAAATCCAACACCACAAGGATTTAGACATTCTTATTATTATGTAGATGATGTATGTGTTTCTTCAGATTCACTTACTTGTTATTCCACCGTTGGAATAAATGACCTAGAGAATAAAGATGATTTGATTTTGTTTCCAAATCCTTTTACTGATAGAATAAATATCACCGTAAAAAGGAATGAAATTGTTGAAGTAAGTTTATATGATGTTACTTCAAGAGGAATATTCAATCAATCATTTACAAACTCAACTTCAATAAACACAGAACAACTTGCAAAAGGTATTTATCTTTACGAAGTGAGAAATAAAAGCGGAGTAATTAGTAAAGGCAAAGTTGTGAAAGATTGATGCGGTGCAACTTCGCGGGAGAGAAAAACGGCTGATAACATAAAGATTAAACGAAATAAAAAATAATTGGGCATTGAGAACAAGTACAAACAGTGGTGTTTCAAACAAACAGTTGAACAAGTACGAACAGTTGTGTTTCAAACCCCAATTATTTTTTACTTCGTTAATCCCTGAGGACGTTATCGGATATGCTAACAGCTCCGAGCAATCTATAAGGTAAACACAAACTGATATGAAAAAAATCGCATTATTAATTGTCACTTTAATTTTTGTCGAGCTTGCAGATGCACAAATAACTTTTCAAAAAGTTTATGGTGTTTTAGGTGGTGTAGGGCAATCAGTCAAACAAACATTTGATGGTGGGTATATAGTCACCGGGTATTTGACGACTAACTCTGGGTCTTTTACTGATGTTTGTCTGATAAAAACAGATATGTATGGTGATACAGTTTGGGTAAAAACTTTTGGCGGTTCTGATGACGATGTGGGATTTACCGTGCAGCAAACAACTGATAGCGGATATATTGTTTCAGGGTACACCAGTAGCTTTGGCGCAGGTAACAGGGATATTTATTTAATTAAAACAGATGCAAATGGCAATTTACTCTGGTCGAAAACTTATGGCGGGGCAGGCATGGATAATGGTTATGACGTTCAGCAAACATTTGACGGAAATTTCGTAATTACCGGATATTATGGGTATGTATATTTTTTATTGAAAGTTAATTCCATTGGAAATGTTGTTTGGGAAAAAACATTTACGGGAGGAGGTGGTAAGTCAATTAAGCAAACGACAGATGGAGGATTTATAATAACAGGAGATTATTTAGGCCAAATATTTTTAACTAAAACCGATTCCGGTGGTAACATGATTTGGACAAAATCATTAGGAGGAGCAAATTATGATGACCGTGGCAATTCTGTTGACCAAACAACTGATGGAGGTTATATTATTGGAGGATATAGCCATTATGATTTTCAAACAAGTAAATATTTTACATATTTAATTAAAACAAATGCCAATGGTGATACACTTTGGACAAAGTCATTTGGTGATGCAACAATTGGAATAGACGATGGAAGATGTTACTCAATTAAACAAACAATTGATGGCGGATATGTTATTGCAGGTCAGGTTATAGGACAGTTTTTGGATGATGTCTATTTATTGAAAATTGATTCAACAGGAAATGTGCAATGGTCAAAATCAATAGGAGGCGCAATATTTGAAACTGGCTATTCCGTTGTTCAAACCTCCGATAGCGGATTTATCATTGCCGGAAGTACTAATAGTTTTGCAAGTGGCAACCATTTATATTTAATAAAAACAGATGCTAACGGTAATAGTGGCTGCTATGATTCCAGTTTTACAACAATTATCAATTTATATTCGACTTCTATATCCGTACCTACATCAAGCATAATATCACCTGCTTTTGTTGTTAATTCTGCACCAACGGTTATTAATGCAGGAAGTGATGTGATTTCAGTTTGCCTGAACACAGGTATAAATGGATTGACAACTAAAAATGCGATTACTATTTTCCCAAACCCATCCACCGGACATTTTATAATTGAATTGAACTATTTTAAAAATTACTGCACTATTGAAGTTTACAACGTCATTGGAGAAAATATTTTCAGTGAAAGTATTTACAACGAATCAAAAGAAATCAATCTGAAAAATATTTCAAGAGGAATTTATTTTGTGAAAGTATATGATGGTGAAAAAATTTTTACTCAAAAAATAATTATTCAGTAGAACATACTACCGCGAGAAAGCACATCCGATAACATGAAGATTATACGAAATAAAAAATAATTGGGCATTGAGAACAAGTACAAACATTGGTGTTTCAAA
>JBDTRM010000299.1:0-24149 GCA_039931675.1 Bacteroidia bacterium
ATATATAAAATGATGATTAACGGAATGGCTGCAAATTTGAAAATAATCATCAATACAACGCAACAAATTAAAAACACAAATCGGATTTTATTATCAGCCCAACTAAAGTTTTTAAATTTTAATGCAAACAACGGCAACTCTGAAACCAATAAAAAACTTACAACTATTGTGATGGCAATCAGTACGTAAATGTTTGAAAATATTTGGTCAGTGAAATTGGGGGCATGACCAAGAGGTATAGGCAAACCGGTTTGAGTATCCGAAAAAACGCTTAGAGTATCAAGCACACCAGAAAGGGGAGGATAAAATGTCCATCCTTGCTGCGGGGGTCGCACTAAAGGATCAGATATCATCAAAGGAATTGATGCTATAAACATAGTAACAGCGGGGGTGGGAACTCCAATGAAAGAATCTGTTTGCCTCGGATCGTTGTTAAACTTTGCTAACCGCAATGCTGAAAAAACCGGAATCATAAAAGCGATGTATGGCAATAAAGGTTTATTATTAATCACAGTGTGCCAACCCGGATGAAAGCAATCGGCTTTGAATATCAGTTGATACATGATTACTCCAGGCAATACTCCAAACGTAACCATATCTGCAAGTGAGTCAAGGTCTTTACCAATTGGCGAACTGACTTTTAATAACCGTGCAACAAAGCCATCAAAAAAATCGAACACAAGTGCTGCACCAATTAAATAGACTGACCATAGTAAATTACCTTCATAAGCAAATTTAATTCCTATGCATCCACATAAAAGATTTGCGCAGGTAAGTGAGTTGGGGATGTGATTTTTTATTGCCATTATCAGCGACCAAAAGTATTAAAGTTAGTATTACATGATTTGTTATAACTAAATCACTCTACAAATTCTTACCCGCACCTTATGAAACCCAAATCAAATGATAATTTGCAATAGAAATAAAATAGTAACTTTGAATTCCCCTTTTTGCATTGAAACAACAAAATTAAGATTGCTGCGTTATCAGAAAGTTTCAAAAAATATTTTCAACTCATGTATAAAACGTCACTCACGCTTCTGATTCTTTTATGGTCTTATCAAATTTTCGCACAAGCGCCCAAGTATAGCAATGAATTTTTATCAATAGGTCTTGGTGCGCGCGCACAGGCTATGGGAGGCGCTCACGTGGGCATAGTTGATGATGTAACTGCTGCTTACTGGAATCCTGCAGGATTGGTTCAAAAGCAAGGCGATTTGCAATTAGGTTTGCAACATGCTGAACTTTTTGCTGGAATTTCAAAATACGATTATGCAGGCCTGGCTGCTCCCGTGGATGCCACACGTGTTATTGGTTTTTCAATTATCCGCTTTGCAGTTGACGATATTATTGATTCAACTGATTTGATTGATGCTGATGGCAATATTGATTACAATCGCTTAAAATCTTTTTCAGCTGCTGATTATGCTTTTCTTTTTACCTATTCGAAGAAAACAAAAATTGAGGGTTTCAGGTATGGAGGAAATTTCAAAGTGATACACCGCAAGGTGGGTGATTTTGCAAGTGCATGGGGTTTTGGCTTGGATGCCGGTTTGCAATACGATAAAAATAAATGGAAATTCGGGGTGATGGCAAAAGATGTGACTTCTACTTTCAATGCATGGCATTTTAATACTGACCAGTTTGCAGATGTGTTTGCGCAAACAGGCAATGAAATACCACAGGATGGATTAGAGATCACTTTGCCGAAATTGATTCCGGGAGCAGCATATAAATTTAATGCAGGCAAAAAATTTACAGTGTTGGCTGAGTTAGATGCTGATATTACTTTTGACGGAAAACGTAATGTGTTAATAAAGTCTGACCCTATGAGTATTGATCCTCGATTCGGTTTGGAATTCGGTTGGGATAATTTTATTTTTCTTCGAGGAGGTCTTAACAATATACAGCAGGTTACTGAAATTGACAATTCAACCACTACTACCGTTCAGCCAAATTTCGGATTGGGAGTAAAGATTAAAAATGTAAGCATTGATTATGCATTAACAAACCTCGGCAGTGGTGCAGGCATTCCTTACAGCAATGTATTTTCATTACGGTTAAATATCAACAGGCATAAAGAAGAAGTAAAAACAACTAATTAAGCTATTCAGGGTAACATTAACTATATAGGTACTATGCACTAATGAGAAAATTTACTTTATTATTTTTTATTCTTTTCAGTTGTAAATTATTTGCACAAACCTCTTATTGCAATGAGTGGATTGCTTTTGATGCAGGCCAGCAGTATTCAACACAGCAATACTGGAAAATTAAAGTGTGGAAAGACGGGCTTTACCGTGTGAGGCCTTCCGATCTTTTTGCTGCACAGTTTCCTCAAGGTATAGATCCAAGAAAGATTCAGATTTTTTACCAGGGTGCTGAACAATTTATCCATGTACAAGGCGAAGCGGACAGCAGTTTTGATGTGGCTGATTATATTGAATTTTACGGAAAAAAAAATGACGGGAAATTTGATAACCGCTTATACGAACATCCGACCGACCAGGGAAGCGATCATAAAAGTCTTTTCACTGATACCGCTGTTTACTTTATAACTATCAATAACAACTCAACGGCTAACAAGAGAATGCCTTACGAGTTTTATAATAATTATAGCAGCTACATTCCTGAAACTTATTTTACACAAACTGCAGGTTTGTATGGGGATGGTTATGTTTCAGGATATACTGATAATTTCGGCTCTCACCAAAGTGCTTACACCACAGGAGAGGGATTTGTTTATACATTTATAGAAAGTGTAGGAAACACAACACTTACTTATACATTCCCAACACCTAACGCTTTGCCATTGCCGGTACCCCAGGCGCAGTTGCGCATGGATGGAGGTAACCTGAAGGATCATCTTTTACAAATTGATGTGGATGGAATAAATTATGTAAACGATGCATTTATATATTATGAGGTTAGAGATTATTCATTTGCAATTAATAATAGTCCTGTGGGGACTTCTTACGATTTTAAATTTACGGCTTTGCCTAACCCTGACCAGTCAAAAGGCATTATGTATATAGATCATGTTAACCTCAGCTATTCACACTCTTTCAGTTTTGCCGGTGAAACCGTTTCACGTTATGAAACGTCTGCCCAAGGTTCGGTCACTGCCGATTACACCCGTTGGGATATTGCAAATCTTAATTTCAGCAATCCTGTATTGCTGGTTTATTCAGATGATACTTTAAAAAAAATCTGGTTGAGCGGCAGCGGTAATACTTTCCAGGCCCTTATTCCTACTTATGGTTTTGATAAAAAATGCATGCTGCTCGACTCGGTTGCAAATACGTTTACAAATAACGTTACAATAAATTACACCGTATCACCTGTGGTTGCTTCCGATCCCGCTGCTCCTTTAGCTAAATTTACAAACTTCGCTTACAATCCCAATGCTGAATATTTAATCATTACCCATCAAAGTCTTTGGAATGCTGCAACTGCATACAAAAGCTATCGCCAGGTTAACCTATATAATCAATACCCGAATACCATGATGGCTGAGAGTAATGAGTTATACGATCAGTTTGCTTATGGTATCGTAAAGCATCCGTTATCTATTAAAAACTTCGTGTTTTACGCTTTGAACAATTTTAGTGTGAAGCCAAAATATTTATTCCTTATTGGCAAATCCATCAAGAACTATTTAAAACTTATTCAACCCTGGACTGATGCCGCCAATCTTGTTCCAACCTTTGGAAATCCGCCCTCTGATTTAATGTTGGTAGCTAACAAAGATACAAGTGGCTTTACTAAACCATTAATTGGAGTGGGACGATTAAGTGCTACTAACGAAACAGATGTTTATGATTATCTTGAAAAAATACAGGCTTATGAATCCAATCCAAGAGATGAATGGATGAAAAATGTATTGCATTTTGCCGGGGGAATTGACATTGACCAGCGCAATGAAATACAATCAAAATTAGACAATTATGCAGCTATTGTAACTGACTCTGCTTTCGGAGGATACGTGCGTACACTTTCAAAAACCGTTACCGATCCCATTCAGATTTCATTAAGTGCCAACCTGCAAAATATTATTGATAGCGGTGTTACATTAATGACATTTTATGCTCATGCAGGTGCTTCTACATTTGATATCAGCACTGATGATCCAGGCGTGTGGCACAATGTTGATCGTTACCCCATGATTATAGGTAACTCATGCTATGTGGGCGATGCACACCAGGATACACGCACAGCGGTTGAAAATTTTGTGCTGCAAAATAAGAAAGGTGCTATTGGATTTATTGGCAGTGCAGCGGTTAACTTTATTGATAACCTTTATCCATATACTCAGTCATTGTATTACCAGTTTAGCAAATACAATTATGGTCAGCCAATTGGCAAGTGTATGTTACGAGCTATTGATACGACTTATGTAATTTACCCAAGTCAATTTTATGCTGAGGCGGTTAACATAGGCATGAACCTGCAGGGCGACCCGGCTATAATTTTGAATGCTTCAGAAAAACCTGATCTCAGAATTCACAACTCAGATATTTTATTTATACCCGGAACAGTTTCAGCAGCGCTCGATTCATTTACGCTAAGTGTAACAGTTAAGAATATAGGTAGAGCAATCAATAGTCCTTATGCCATTGAAATCAGAAGAAATTTCCCGAATGGCAATTTCACTGACACAATAATTCAGCGTCCTAAAATTGGTTATGCTGATACACTTAAACTCAATTTTCCGGTTGATGCTGCTCAGGGGCCGGGCTATAACACTTATATAGTTATCGTTGATCCTGCAAATACAATTGATGAATTGACGGATACCAATAATACTGCGCAGCAGCAGTTATTTATTTTATCAAATGATATCACCCCTGTCTATCCTGTTCCGTATGCCATAGTTCCGGTTAATAATTTTACATTGAAAGCAAGCACGGTTAATCAGTTTGCTCCGTCAACACGTTATGTTTTTGAAATGGATACTAACGATACCTATAACAGTCCGATGTTTTGGCATGATACAATTACCGCAGCAGGTGGACTAATCACAAAAAATCTTCCTTATCCCATTGACTCCAATAGAGTTTATTACTGGCGTGTATCGCGCGATTCAATGGCGGGCGATCCTGTGCATCCTCAATGGAATGAAGCATCATTTATTTATTTACCTACCAAAACAGGTTGGAGCCAGGCTCATTTTTTCCAGTTTAAAAATGACGATTATAAAAATATCATCTTCAACAGGCCATCGCGAAAATGGGATTACGTAACAACAAAAAGCATACTGAAAGCGCAAACAAATAACAAACCTATCAATGGCGTAAACGAGGGAGAAATACAATATTATATAAATGGAATTTTGCAGGATTATAATGGATGCGGATTTGCACCTGCTTTGTTTGTAGTTATTTTAGATCCCCTGACATTGCAGCCAAAACAAACAGGTCAGCCTGATACACATTATGGTAATTATAATGACTATGGTTTATGCCGCGCTTCACGACCGGATAAGTTCTTTGAATTTCAAACCGGTGTTCCCGCACAGGTTGACAGTTTAAAAAATTTGCTCACCGGTAAAGTGCCTGCAGGGTATTTTCTTTTGATTTACACATGGCAGTTAAATCAATTTTCAATACTTGATAATTCACTTAAACAAATTCTTAAAGGACTTGGTAGCGACAGTATTGATAGTTTAAAGGATGGCCAGGCTTGGATTTTATTTACCCAGGTGGGAAACACAACCATTGCACATGAAGTTACCAGTTCGCTACCCAATGAAAATATTACTTTAATTGATTCGCTTGGAGGTAACTGGAATCGCGGATTTATTACTTCCGAAAAAATAGGCCCTTCTAATAAATGGGAAACGCTTCACTGGAACATTAATAATGTGGAACCATTAGACACTGTGTTGTTGCAATTGTGGGGCATTGATACTTTACAGCATGAAGCACTTTTAATTGACGCTATAAAACCTGCGGTAACAGATATTTACAATTTGTATCAAAATATTGATGCGAAATTTTATAAGTATCTATATTTTAAAATGTATTTGGCCGATGATTCTGTTTTACCCGATCCATCGCAGCTTGACAGGTGGCAAATTTATTTTCAGGAAGTGCCGGAGGCTATGGTAAACCCACAATTGTTTTATCATATCAGCAAAACTACACCAATGCAGGGCGATTCAGTAACGGTTCAGATGGCGATACAAAACATCAGCAATTCGCCAATGGATAGCATGTTGGTTGATTACTACATTTATAATGCACAGAATCAAAAAATAAATTTCCCATCGAAACGCTATCGCAAGTTGCCGGCCAATGACTCTTTGCATTGTGAAATAAGTTTCAGCACTGCTTCCTTAGCCGGTAATAATGTTTTGTGGATAGAAGCCAATCCGCGCAACGACCAGGCAGAGCAATTCCATTTTAATAATTATGCACAGATAAGTTTAAAAGTGGAAACCGATATTACTAACCCCATATTAGACGTAACTTTTGATGGTGTACATATTTTAAATGGCGACATCGTTTCTGCAAAACCTACGGTTGAGATTTCATTAAAAGATGAAAACCAGTTTTTATTGTTGAATGATACAGGCAATTTTATTTCTTTCATTTATCCGCAGGGGCAAAGTTTTTCAAGGAAACGTTTGCATTTTGAATCTGCTCCGAATATCAGCACTAATAAAGAATTAATGCAATGGACTGAAGCAACTCCCGGTAAAAACACTTTTAAAATAAAATACACGCCTGAGTTAGCTACCGGTATTTATACCATTGAAATAAACGCAACTGATCGTTCATTAAATGAATCAGGACCTCATGCCTATCGCACCGATTTTGAGGTGGACACTAACAGTACAATTACTGAAGTGATCAATTATCCAAACCCTTTCAGCACATCTACAAGATTTGTATTTACGCTCACAGGTTCTGATCTGCCTAAATATTTTAAGATTCAGATCATGACCGTTACCGGGAAAATAATTCGCGAAATAACCAAAGAGGAACTTGGACCTTTACACATCGGGCGAAACATTACTCAATATGCATGGGATGGCAAAGATCAGTTTGGAGATCAGTTAGCCAATGGTGTTTATTTGTATCGTGTGCAAACGCAACTTAACGGCACATCCATTCAAAAACGTGAAACCGATGCCGATAAATATTTTAAACACGGCTGGGGTAAAATGTACCTGATGCGATAAGGCATTTGTAAATTACAATTCATTCAACACCTTTGAATGCTTTTTTAAACGTATGGCATTAAAAAAATCCTCACTTCTCATACTTGCATTTCTCTTTGCATTATTGCTTTGGATGGCATGGCCTGCACGCGGTTTTGCACCTTTGCTTTTTATAGCATGGATTCCATTACTTATCATTGAAAATATTTTTTTTGAAAATACTCAACTGAAGAAACGATATTTTTTCTCACTCACTTATCTTGCTTTTTTTCTCTTCAATCTTTTTACAACCTGGTGGATTGTTTACTCCACTTTATTTGGAGCTGTAATGGCCGTTATATTTAACGCCCTGTTTATGGCTTTGGTGTTTTTTATTTTTCACTTAGTGCATCGTAAATTTAAAGACAATTGGATTTATGCAGCTTTACCGGTGCTATGGATTACATGGGAATGGCTGCACCTCGATTGGGATTTATCATGGCCGTGGTTGATGATGGGCAATGGTTTTGCTGCATACATCCACATAGTGCAATGGTATGAATACACAGGAGTGCTTGGGGGAACACTTTGGGTTTTAGTTGCTAATATTCTGTTGTTTTTGTTTTGGAAAGCTTATCGTGATAAAAAATTATTTGATCGAAAAATTTTTGCTGTTGCATTGTCATGGATAATTTTTCCGATCGCATTGTCGCTGCTGATTTATTACAGCTATGAAGAAAAATCGGATCCTGTTAACGTTGTTATACTTCAACCCAACATTGATCCGTACAATGAAAAATTCGGAGGCATGAGCAGTGAAGAACAATTGAAAAAGATGCTCAGCATATCATCTTCTTATGTTGATTCAACTACTGATTACTTAATTGGTCCTGAAACTTCAATTCCAAATGCTGTTTGGGAAGAAAAACTTAGTGTTAACCCACAAATTCGTTTTTTAAAATTGTTTTTAAAAAAGTTTCCGCATCTCAATCTTGTTACCGGAATTTCCACAGATCATTTTTATCCTGATGGTTCTCCACATTCTGCAACAGCGCGTAAGTTTACTGATAGTGATGACTTATATGATTCTTACAATACTGCAATGCAATTAGACAGCAGCGATAGAATACAATTATATCATAAATCAAAATTAGTTCCGGGAGTTGAGAAGATGCCTTTTCCTGCGGTGTTTAAGTCAATTGAAAAATTTGCAATTGATCTTGGCGGTGCATCCGGTAGCCTTGGCGTGCAGGATGAACCTTCGGTATTTCATAATCAGCAAAACAAAAAATATAAAGTGGCACCTATAATATGTTACGAATCAATTTATGGTGAATATATAAGCAGGTATGTAAGAAAAGGAGCATCACTGTTATTTATAATTACCAATGACGGTTGGTGGGATGATTCACCGGGTTATCGTCAACATTTTCAATACGGCCGCCTGCGTGCAATTGAAATGCGAAGAAGTATTGCGCGCTCGGCCAATACAGGTATATCGGCAGTTATCAATCAGCGCGGAGATGTTTTGCAACAAACGCAATGGTGGGTACCGGCAGTACTGAAAGCTACGATCAATGCAAATGATGAACTTACATTTTATGCAAAGCATGGAGATTATTTAGCAAAACTATGTGCTGCATTAAGTGTTTTGATTTTACTTTGCGCGGTTTTTATTCGCAAGCGGCTTGGTCAACTTTCGGAAAGTTGAAGGAACTTTCGGAGAGTGAATCGCACAACAAACAATAAACAACAAACTTCTTCCCCATGTACGATGTAATAATTATTGGTTCAGGTCCCGGTGGATATGTAGCTGCAATACGCTGCGCTCAGTTAGGTTTAAAGACTGCACTCGTTGAACGTTATGCAAGTTTGGGAGGAACCTGTTTAAACGTAGGATGCATTCCTTCAAAAGCATTGCTTGATTCATCAGAACATTATCATAATGCAGATAAAACTTTCAAAGAGCATGGTATTGAAATCAGCGATCTTAAACTTAATCTTGATCAAATGATTAAGCGCAAAGATGGTGTGGTTGAACAAACTGTTGACGGCATTAACTTCCTGATGAAAAAAAATAAGATTGATGTTCATCACGGTTTTGGAAGTTTTAAATCGAAAACAGAAGTTGTAGTAACTGATGAAAAAGGAGGACAAAAAACTCTTTCAGCAAAAAATATAATTATTGCAACAGGTTCAAAACCTGCATTACCAAAGGGAATTGAGATTGAAAAAAAACGAATCATCACTTCAACAGAAGCATTAAACTTAAAAGAGGTACCGAAAAATTTATTGATTATCGGTGGTGGAGTAATCGGCCTGGAGTTAGGAAGTGTATATGCAAGGTTAGGCGCAAAAGTAAAAGTGATAGAGTTTTTAGATGCAATAATTCCTGTAATGGATAGAACCCTTTCTAAAGAATTAGAAAAAAGCTTAAAGAAACTGGGCTTTGAATTTTATTATAAACACAAAGTAACCTCTGTAGTAAACAAAGGGAAAAATGTTGAACTCACGGCTGAAGATGCAAACGGAAAACAAGTGAAATTTGATGGCGATTATTGTCTCGTTTGCGTTGGAAGAAAACCTTTTACAGATAATTTGGATTTAGAAAACGCAGGTGTAAAAAAAGATGATCGCGGACGCATTGATGTAAATGAAAACTTGCAGACCAATGTAAGTAACATTTACGCTATAGGCGATGTAATAAAAGGTGCCATGCTTGCGCACAAGGCAGAAGATGAAGGAGTTTATGTTGCTGAAATAATTGCCGGGCAAAAGCCTCACATCAATTATTTATTAATTCCAAACGTAGTTTATACCTGGCCTGAAGTTGCAGCCGTTGGCTACACCGAAGAAGAGTTGAAAGCAAAAGACATAGCCTACAAAACAGGCTCATTCCCTTTCAAAGCCAGCGGACGCGCGCGTGCAAGCATGGATACGGACGGGTTAATAAAAGTATTGGCTGATAAAAAAACAGATGAGTTACTCGGAGTGCACATGATTGGCCCGCGTGCTGCTGATATGATAGCTGAAGCAGTCGTGGCAATGGAATTCAGGGCAAGTGCCGAAGATATTGCACGTATGAGCCATGCTCATCCAACTTATACCGAAGCATTTAAAGAAGCTTGCCTTGCTGCTTACGGAAATGTGGCGTTACATATATAGTAACTGCTGTTAAAGAGGAATTTTTTTAACTTGCTATTTTCTCACCAAACATTTCCCCATAAACTTTAAGAGAATCTTTCAGTTTTTGACGTGCGCAATGTATCCTGATTTTTACGGTGCCTAATGGAATGCTTAACTGCTGTGCAATCTCCTCATATTTGAAACCGGTGTAACTCATCATAAAAGGAGTTTTCAAATTATCTTTTAACTGGCTGATTGCATTTGTAATGTCCTTTAATGCAAGTGATGAAAGTGCATTATTGTTGGCAGCGATAGAAGCATTGTTTATGTAAAATTGATTTTCTGTATCATCACTTTGTATGTTGCTTTTTTTCATCCTGCGATACTTATTAATAAAAACATTTTTCATTATGGTATGCAACCATCCTTTAAGATTAGTGCCTTCCTGGAATTTATCTTTATTAATAAAAGCTTTTAACATGGTATCATGCACTAAGTCCTCCGCTTCTTCGGTATTTTGAGTCAGGCGAATTGCATAACCTTTAAGCGGTTGATATTGGTTTTGTACCTGGCAGTTAAAATCAATTTGCGTCATTTGTTTATAGATTTGATAATTTTCTTCGACAAAAGTAAAACTAAATTACCTACATCAAAATATTTTGTTTAAATAAATATACATTTTGTTAAACAATAAATTTTCATACTTTTGACGCCTGAATTTCAGAAAAACGTTTTTCCAGAGATTTATACATAAACAAATGAAGGCTACAGTTACCCGCAAATCACATTTCAATTCAGCGCATCGTTTATTCAATCCCAATTGGACAGAGGAGAAAAACACCCATATTTTCGGCAAATGCGCCAACCCGAATTACCACGGTCACAACTATGATTTAATGGTAAGCATTAAAGGTGAAATTGACCCTGATACCGGATATGTGGTTGATTTAAAATTGCTGGACACTTTGATTAAAAAAGAAGTGATTGAAAAATTTGATCACAGAAATCTGAACCTTGATACTTCTGAATTTAAAAACCTAAACCCAACAGCAGAAAATATTGCTGTTGTTATCTGGAATATCCTGCGGAAAAAAATTTACGAAAAACATCATTTAGCAGTTACAGTAAACGAAACTGAAAATAATTCGGCTACTTATGATGGGGAGGTGAATGATTAATGCATCAGGGTAGCTCCAATAATTCATTTTGTTTTGGGAATGATGGAAGCAAAGGAGTACTGGAAAAAAGAAAGTGAAAAGGGATTGGTTCTGGTTGCTATCGGGATTGTTATATTCGCTGTGCCAAAAATATTTTGGATGAGAAAAATCTTCAAATAATGATTGAAGTGAAATAACTTAAACATAATGATAGTTCCGGTATTAAAAAAAGAATCAACTGTCGCGGAATTAGCTACCCTTTGCTGGTTACTAAATGAAGCGAGAAATGGATGCGAGGATTCAAACCTTCGTTGGAGGATAGCTCAATTGTCAGGCAAGGCAGAGGCATTGCATGAAAAATTTTTAGAAGATTTTAAACTTTTCGCTTTACAACCTTTAAAAAATTATAAAGTGATGCTTGAAAAATTATCCACAAGCGATAGAACCGAGACCTTATTATCCTTTGCCTTTCAATCTGCCTCAATAATAGATTCTGCACACTACGAAGAAATTGAACCTGGCAAGGAGTTTAAGAATAAAATAAAATCAATTACAAAGGAAACGCTGCATTTGCTTCATGAAAAAAGGGGTTGGAGAAATGAAGCGGATTAATTTTTTGCATTTGCTACAACAAAAATTCGCAAGCATAGTGGAACAGGTAGAGCAACACCGCACTAAGCAAAGAGAAAATGGAAAGGAGTTAGGCCTGATATTTATTGGGATTGTTTGGAGTTTGATGTAGAGGTATTTTGTGAGCTAATTAAAAAGTTTAAAAATGGAACTTTCAAAAAAAGATAAAAAGACTGCACGGGAATTAATAGAAAAAGGTCTGCAAAAAGAATTTGCAAATGGACTCAGTGAGGCGGATGCAATTTTGCGCAATTGGAAAAATAATCAAACGGATAATCAGGCAGCCTATCAACTTCTGTACAAAATGATTATTAAATTTGACAAGCACATTGGAAGAAGATATGATGGAATGACCGGTTCAAATTACATTTTCATTGTTGCAGCGCAGTTAGCTGACGAAGTAGTTTCAAAAGATGATTTGAAAGAATTTAGTCCGGAAGTTAAGGCAGCAATTTTATTATTGAGCCGTACTGAAGGTTAAATAAGTTAATAATCTATCAATCAAGATTTGATCTAAACCTGTTAATGAATTACTGGCACTTTGCACTTTTCTTATTTTCTGTTACGTTTGTCCAAATACATAAACCTTAAACATGGCACATAAATTCTTAACGCTGGGTCAGTTCATTATAGAACGCCAGGCAGATTTTCCGTATGCAAAAGGCGAGTTGTCGCGCTTATTGAGAGACATTGGCATTGCAGCCAAGATTGTAAACCGCGAAGTAAATAAAGCCGGTTTAATGGATATTATTGGCGATATAGGAACGATGAACCCGCAGGGCGAGTCGCAAAAGAAATTAGATGTTTATGCCAATGAACAATTTATTGCAGCATTATATTCAGGTGGCGAATGTTGTGCAATTGCATCCGAAGAAAATGATGACATCATTCACATTGATAGTGCTGTTTCAAAAAATGCAAAATATGTGGTCGCCATTGATCCGCTTGATGGTTCATCAAACATTGATGTAAACGTTTCCATCGGAACCATCTTTTCTATTTACCGCAGAATATCACTTGGCGGCCCTGCCACAATGAATGACTTTTTGCAAAAAGGAACACAACAGGTTGCAGCAGGTTACATCACCTATGGTTCTTCTACAATGCTTGTTTATTCCACAGGTAAAGGAGTTAACGGATTTACATTAGATCCGTCAATCGGTGAGTTTTGCTTATCGCATCCCGACATGAAAATTCCTAAAGACGGTACCATCTATTCAATTAATGAAGGTAACTATGTACACTTTCCTGACGGTGTGAAAAAGTATATTAAATATTGCCAGGTTGAAGAGGAAGCGACAGCACGCCCATATTCATCACGTTATATTGGTTCTTTGGTTTCTGATTTTCATCGTAATCTGATCAAAGGCGGAATTTATGTTTATCCGTCAACAGCAAAATCCCCGAAAGGGAAATTGCGTTTGTTATATGAATGTAACCCGCTTGCATTTATTGTTGAGCAATCGGGTGGTCGTGCGTCCGATGGCTTCAACAGGCTTTTAGACACACAACCAAAATCATTGCATCAGCGTTCTCCGTTATTTATCGGATCGTATGAGATGGTTAAAAGAGCCGAAGAGTTTATGTTGAAATATTCTGCACCCGAAGTTTAAAAAAATATTTTGCCACGAAGACACGAAGGTCTTTTCATTTATTCTCTTAGTGTCTTCGTGCCTTAGTGGCATTAAAATTAAAACATGGCTCAAACAGCAAAAATTCAGATTGGTATAGTCGCTGCAATATTAGCACTAACTGTTTGGTTATACCTTTTACCAATTTCAAAAAATACTCCTGAAACTAAGTCGGAAAGGCCCGGTGGTTCAGGCTTTCAGTTTGAAGATGTTTTAGCACAAACTAAAAAGCAATATCGCCCTGCACAGTTAATGGTGATTAATGATCTTGAAAAAAAAATTCCGACAGGTAATACGGATTTAGCAATTTTTGATTCAATCGGATTGGCTTGGGATGAACTGAAGCAACCGGGAATTGCAGCGCATTATTTTGAACAGAAAGCTTTAAAAGATAACAATGAGAAAAGTTACATCAATGCAGCTTACCGTTATTTTGATGCTTTTAAACTTACAGATGATTCAGCCTTAAAAAGCGAAATGGTTAACAAGGCCATTGTATCTTACGAAAAGGTAATCAGTCTTAATCCAAAAAATCTTGATGCGAAAACTGATTTAGGTGTTTGCTATGCCGAAGGTACCGGCACTCCTATGAAAGGAATTTTAATGCTTCGCGAAGTAATTTCAGAAAATCCTAAACATGAAAATGCTCAGTTGAATCTCGGCTTTTTATCTATCAAATCTCAGCAATTTGCAAAAGCGCTTGAAAGATTTGATAAGGTGCTTGAAATAAATCCGGCACGAAATGAAGTCAGAATTTATAAAGCACAAACCTATCTGCAGATGGGTGATACAACTAAGGCAAAAGAAAATCTGAAAGAATTTATCTCAAAAGAAAAGGATGAAAAAGTGAAGCAGGATGCTGAAAGTTTTCTGCAATCTTTAAATTGATTGAAATAGTTTTTTGAATCATTTCATATAAGAATGCATCTATAATTTAGTTACGTTAAACCTGTAGATAAAACCACATAATATTATAAAGTGTTAAAATATTTGGCAGGATGTTGGCGTTATAAAATATTATTATTACTTTTACCCACGCAAAAAAGAGTTTTACCCAATCTCGTACTCCTGAAGATTGGAATAAAAACAAGTCATATATAATTTTCCAATGTCAAATCCCCATTAGCATAACATCAAAAAAATGACACGAAACATTAAAGCCTTATTGTTTCTGCTTGCTGCGGCAATCACGAACACACAAGCCCAAACGAATAACACTTTGGTGAATCCTGCTTCCGTGCCAGGTAACTACGACCCCGTTTCAGCTATTCTTGATAGCTTGGTTACTATTAATAATGTAGTAAAGTATCAGCAGATAAGCCCATTTTCGGTAACAACTGAAACATCAATTCCAACATTTAGCGATGAGGTTTATGCTGATCGTATTTCCAAAATAAATACTCCTATACCATTAACCTATAACTCACAGGTTAAAGGCTACATTGATTTATATGCTTCACGCAAACGTGATCTCACAAAGAGAGTGATGGGCTTGTCAAATCTTTATTTCCCTATGTATGAGGAAGTTTTGGAACGCGAAGGTTTGCCTTTGGAATTTAAATACCTGAGCATAGTTGAATCAGCATTAAATCCTGTGGCGCAATCGCATTGCGGTGCAACGGGCTTGTGGCAGTTTATGTTTAACACTGGTAAAATGTATAATCTTAGTGTGAATTCTTATATTGATGAACGCAAAGATCCGTATAAATCAACGGTTGCAGCTTGTCAGTATTTTAAAGATATGTATGAAATATATCACGATTGGTTGTTGGTTATTGCTTCTTATAACTGCGGACCGGGTAATGTTAATCGCGCAATAATTCGTTCAGGTGGCAAAACTGATTTTTGGGCAGTGAGTCCATATCTTCCCGCTGAAACACGTGGATATGTTCCTGCATTTATTGCGGTTGCTTACCTGATGCATTACACTGCCGAGCATAATCTTTCGCCTATAGCTCCATCTATCACTTATTTTGAAACTGATACTGTAAATGTATTTGAGCGTATTTCTTTCTCCACCCTTGCTAAGAATTTAGATATCCCTGCTGATGTAATTTCGTTTTTGAATCCTACTTATAAGAGAAACATGATTCCTGCATCAACCGATGGAAAAGCAAATGTTTTAAGATTGCCAACAAATAAAATTACTGCCTTTATAAATAATCAGAACGTAATTAATCAGCAAGAGCAAACTCTGGCAGCTCAACGCCCCGACTTTAGCAACCTGATGAAGAAAAGTAAATACAACCCCGAAGAATATGAATGGGTAACTAAAGAGGTGAAAAAATCACATCTTGTAAAAAGGGGTGAAACGCTTAATTCAATTGCGAATAAATATAGTTGCAGCATAGCTGAGGTTAAGAAATGGAATAAATTAAAATCAGGTAAAGTTGTAAAAGGGCAAAAGCTAAATGTATTTGTTGATCAACAGGTGGCTGTTAAAAGGAAGAAAGTTGAAAAGGAAAATGAAACATTGGCTAACAATGATACTTCTATTAAAGACACTTCTTATCATCTGATTGATTATATAAATGGTACTGTTCCTGCAGATCAAACAACAGTGGCTACTGAAATTCATCCTAATCAAAAAGATCTTCCTGAAGATTATTACAAAACAACTGAAGCGGTTGAAGAAGGCAAAGTAGTTTATCACATTGTACAAAAAGGCGATACACTTTATGGCATTGCCCGCGCTCAGGGTATTTCAGTGCAAGAGTTGATGCGTTACAATGGTTTTACATCGGGTAAGCAACTTAAGGCCGGAAGTAAAATAAAAGTGAAAATCAGTAACAGTTAATATTGAAGTTTAAGTATAGTTAAATCTATAAAATAAAAACGCGGCTCTAACAGGCCGCGTTTTTTATTGGGTTGCTTTTGCTTCATTTGTGTTTTAATTATAACATCATTAAAAATGAAATTTGAAACAAAAGCCATTCATGCCGGTCAGGAACCTGACCCAACCACTGGAGCTGTAATGACTCCTATTTACCAAACTTCAACTTACTGGCAGGAAAGCCCAGGCAAGCATAAGGGTTATGCTTACGCGAGAGGAAAAAATCCTACCCGCTCGGCTTTGGAAAAATGTCTTGCTGCTTTAGAAAATGCAAAACATGGCTTGTGTTTTTCGAGCGGTATGGGTGCTATTGATGCCGTTGCAAAACTTTTGCGACCGGGTGATGAGGTAATAACAGGCGATGATTTATATGGCGGCACTTATCGCATGTTTACAAAGGTGTTTGCTAATTATGGAATCAAATTTCATTTCATAAATCTCACTGATTTTAATGCAATAGATGATTGCATCAATGAGAATACAAAGTTGATGTGGATTGAAACGCCCACCAATCCAACTATGCAGATTATAGATATTGAGATGTGTGCAATGATTTGCAAAAAGCACAATTTGATTCTTGGTGTTGACAATACTTTTGCTTCGCCATTTTTGCAAACTCCGTTAGATCTTGGTGCTGATATTATAATGCATTCAGTAACCAAATATTTAGGTGGACATAGTGACGTGGTGATGGGCGCTTTGTGTTTGAATGACGATAAACTTTATGAACAATTGGCTTTTATACATAACTCCTGTGGTGCCACACCGGGACCAATGGATAGTTTCTTAGTCCTCCGCGGTATTAAAACACTGCACCTGCGTATGGAAAGGCATTGTGATAACGGACGTGCTGTTGCAGAGTTTCTGCGCGACCATCCTAAAGTGGACAAGCTTTACTGGCCTGGCTTTTACGATCATCCTAACCATGCAGTGGCACGAACCCAAATGAAAGATTTTGGTGGAATGATTTCATTCACATTAAAAAACGCAACGCTTGATGACACATTTAAAATTGCATCATCATTCAAAGTGTGGACACTTGCCGAATCGCTGGGTGGAGTTGAATCATTGGTTAATCACCCAGCTACTATGACTCATGCATCTATACCAAAAGAAGAACGCGAAAGGGTGGGTGTAGTGGATAATATGCTTCGCCTAAGCACCGGTGTGGAGCATATTGATGATTTAATTGATGATTTAAAGCAGGCGTTGGGTTAACAACAAGATTGCTTGATTGTAGCACTGTTACATTGTTGAAATGGATTGCTGGCGCGAGCTTATGGCTCGTGCTGCTGATAATAAACAGGAGCTAAAAGCTCGCGGTAGCAACCGATATCGAATCCTAAAATCTTATAATCCTTCGAACTTGTGGTGAGCTTGTCGAACCCATCTTAGTTCAGACAATTGAAGTAACTGTTATTTTTTTACAAATACTACATCATAGAATGGGAGGGTGGCTAACACGTGAACCTTTTTTCTATATTTTAGCAGCCTTAATAATTACCATTTACAAAAATAAAACATTCAAAAAATGAAAAGAAATTTATCCATCTTATTGATCCTGATTTTTTCAGCATTATTAAACCATCAATCTTTTGCTCAGCAAATAAATCCTTGCTATACTGACCAGGCAACACGCGAAGCAATAAAGAATAATCCCGATGCCGCTATCAGACGTGAGCAATTAGAAAAGTTTACAGAAGAATACACAAAGCAGGTTAACCAATCCGGAAGTGCAAACAAAGTACAAGGAACCGTATATGTAGTTCCGGTGGTATTCCATGTACTTCATACCTGGGGATCAGAAAATATTACTGACGATCAGATATATGATGAGATGAGAATCCTTAACCGCGACTACCGAAAATTGAATGCTGATACCGCTAATGTGGTTCCAAGTTTTCAAGGTATTATTGCCGATGTTGAATTTGAATTCAGGCTCGCTCATAAGGATCCGAACGGAAATTGTACCAATGGTATTAACAGGTATTATAATACGAATACAGATTGGGTTCAAGGCACTACCCCGTATCAATATACCGGTACAGGTTCAGGTCAATGGGCTCCAACTAAATATTTGAATATTTACGTAGTAAAAAGCATTATGGGCGGAGGGGGTAATGTTGCCGCATACACTTATGTTCCCGGAACCTGGCCCACTAATAATTTTCATGATGCCATTGTTACCTTGAGCGATTTTGTTGGCAGCATTGGAACAGGCTCTACATATAACTCACGCACATTAACGCATGAAATAGGTCACTGGTTTAATTTATACCATCCCTGGGGCACTACTAATCAACCGGGAGTTTCCTGTGGAGGCACTGATGGTGTTGGCGATACTCCCGAAACAATCGGTTCTATAGTAGGTGTGTGTAATCTGACTTTATCAGTATGTAATCCTCCGGTTATTGAAAATGTTCAGAATTACATGGACTATTCGTATTGCGATGTAATGTTTACCGAAGGACAAAAAACAAGGATGAGAGCTGCCATTACCAGTTCCACATCAGGTAGAAATAATCTATGGACAACTGCGAATTTAACTGCTACCGGAACTGATGGAGCAACATATACCTGCATACCTACTCCATATTTGAATAATGCATTAAGAACATTGTGCGAAGGCAGCTCAACAACTTTTAGCCATAATACACTTAACCTTGATACTGCAAGTGCTACTACATACCTATGGACTTTTCCGGGAGGAACTCCCGGCACATCAAATTTGGAAAACCCAACAATAACCTATAATACTGCAGGCCATTATGATGTTACTTTATCAGTAACAAACACTGCGGGTACTAATTCTGTAACCTATCCATTAATGGTTTCAGTATATTCTACTCTTGCTTCTCAATTTGTTCCTTTCAGCGAAGGTTTTGAAACCATTACTTTTCCGGGTACAGATTATGATGTTTATAATTTGGCGCAAAACGGATGGGCTCAAACCTCCAATGCAGCAGCATCGGGGTTCCAGTCAATTTACATTAATAACTGGGGTGGTAATTCAGGTACTGATGTATTTGTAACGCCATCGTATAATTTCTCAAGTGTGTCTGCGGTAACCATGACTTTTAAAGTAGCCTTTGCCATGCGAAATGCAGCCAGTACCGATAAGTTGCAGGTATATGGTTCTACCAATTGCGGTCAAACGTGGTCACAGCGTTACGTAAAATCAGGGTCAATTTTGGCTACCACTACCTCTATTAATAACTTCTCATCTTTTACCCCAAGCGCATCGCAATGGCGCCAGGAGTCAGTGCTTGCAAGTGTTTATTCTAATCAGCCCAATGTGCGTTTCAAATTTGTTTATACTTACAGCTCTGGTGGCAACTATGGCAACAATATTTATGTGGACGATATAAATATTAATGGAACCGTTGGTATTAATGAACAATTTGCCGATCAGATTGCAATGTCGCTAAGTCCTAATCCCACAGATAAAGCAGCCAACCTTAACTTCGTGCTTACCCAGCCCGGCAATGTGGAAATTAATGTTCGCGATGTAGTTGGCCGAACTTGCAGCACCTTAAAAGCAGGACACCTGCAGCCGGGTGAGCATAATTATTCTATAGGCAGCAATCTAAGTTCAGGCATTTATTTTGTTGAATTGATTAACGATGGCAACAAGGCACTGCGTAAATTAGTAATTGAATAAATAATAGTCATAAAGTTTAAGATAGAGCAACTGGTTTATACTGGTTGCTTTTTTTATATGTAAAAGAGGCTACTTTTATTTTGATGATTTGATGTAATGCTTTAGGTTTACCATAAATATAAATTCTTACTGATATGAATAAATTTTACGTCTCCCTCTCACCAAAATTATTTTTTGCAATGGCATTGCTTCTTGCTTTTTGTTTTACCGCTAAGGCGCAAAATTGCTTTGAAATAACAAGCATTTTGGTTGATGCCTGCGGTTCGCCCGAAGGCGAAAATGAAATGGTTAGATTTGATGTAGGCAATGCACCGCTTGCGATTACCGACCTTGATATTACATGGCCTTCAAATTCTTTTAAAGGAATTTGCCAGGATAGTATTACAGCTCTAAAGGTGGATACTTTAAACAATGGCATAGTTGGTTGTGGTCTGCTGGTAGAACCTACAGGTGGCATGTTGCCTGCCAACGCGAAAGTGCTGTTGGTTACGAGCACTGACTTTAGCACTACGTTTAACTCGTTTGCTAACCTTAACGATACGCTGATTATTATTTTTCAGTGCTCTGGCAATATAGCCGGTCATTTTGCAAACAATAGCTCTACACCAGGGCTGCGCACTTTGATAATGAGCTTTTTGAATCCTGCGGGCTGCGTTGACTCTGTAACTTACGACCGCACACTGCTAGTTAACCAAGGCGGAGGTATAGGAGGCAGCCCTTCTTATAACGATGGGGCCCTGGTAGAATTTGATAATGCCGGAAATCCTACCTATCTGAATTACGGTTGCCAGGCTTTGGTTGCTTCGTTAAATACTAATGCCGGCAGCGACAGGATTTTTTGCTCGGCAGCAACCATTTATCTTTATGGTAATGTTACAGGCAACTACACATCACTGCAATGGTCGGGAGGAACCGGCACATTTAATCCACCTGACAGCGTTGTCACAGGCTACATAACAACCCTGGCTGATACCGGCCTGGTTCCGATGTGGCTTACTGCAACGGGAGCCTGTGGCACTACGAGCACTGATACCATTTACGTTTATTTTCCGCAAACCAGCATTCCACCTGTACTGAGCGCTGCAGGATTTACAATTACCTGCTCCATTCAGTCAACAAGCCTGGGTTACTCTTGGCTGCTTAATGGCTCACCTACTGTTGGTAATTCTTATGTTCTTATCGCTCCTACAACAGGTTGCTATAGTGTAATAGTTACTGATTCGTTTGGATGCAGTGTGACTTCTGATACTGTTTGTATTATCAATGTAGGTATCAATGATGTTATGGGTAGTTTCAGCATCGGGCTGCAGCCCAATCCTGCTGAAGGTTTGCAGCACCTGAAAATTACTTCGCTACAATTTATAAATTCACTTACCCTTCAACTGATTGATGTAACCGGTCAACAAATCATCATAAAAAATTATGATGTGATGAATGATAAATTCGAAACCAATTTGGATTTATCAGCTTTGTCAAAAGGCATTTACTTTTTGAAAGTCCAAACGGATGAAGGGAGTAAGATGATGAAGGTGGTGAGGGAGTAACTCGGGATACCATCCCGAGCGGAAGAACTTTTTCACGTTATATTTCGGGAGAATATTCTGAATTACATTTATTTCTGGTTAGGGATAATATTCCGAGTAACAAACATCAACACCATATTATTTTTCCGTAGCTTCACCTCATAAAACACAACGCATGAAATTGCATGTACCTATACGGCAAAGGTTAAAAGTGGCTGGGCTTATTTTTTTGTTTGGGATGAGTTGTGGGGTGCTGCATGCGCAGAATCCGTTGGTGAAGCAATGGGACAAGAGGTTTGGGGGGTCGGGCGCAGATATGTTTACTTCTTTTAAACAAACTTTGGATAGTGGGTTTATTTTAGGAGGTTATTCAAATTCTGATAGCTCAGGAGACAAAACCCAAAACTGTTGGGATCCATTATTGAATAATATAAAAGATGACTATTGGGTCGTAAAAATCGACTCTATTGGTAACAAGCAATGGGACAAAACATTTGGAGGTCTTAACATTGATGAGCTTACTTCGTTGCAACAGACTACTGATAGCGGATACATTTTGGGAGGATACTCACATTCAGCTAAAAATGGAGATAAGACACAAAATTGCAGAGGCGGTTATGATTACTGGATCGTTAAAATTGATTTGTTAGGAAATAAGCAATGGGATAAACGGTTTGGAGGTACAGATGATGATTACTTATATTCATTATATCAAACTTTTGATGGCGGATATCTACTCGGAGGATTAACACATTCAGATAGTACAGGAGACGTAACTCAACACTGTAGAGACACAACTTTAAATCCTTTGGCCAGAGAAGATTATTGGATTGTAAAAATTGATTCAATTGGCAATAAACAATGGGATAAGCGATTTGGGGGAGCAAGTAATGAACGGCTTTATGCAGTGCAACAAACCTCTGATAGTGGGTATATTTTAGGAGGGTGGTCATATTCCGATATTAGTGGAGACAAGACACAAACTTTGCGCGGGGCGGCTGATTATTGGATTGTGAAAACTGATGCGCTTGGTAATAAGCAATGGGATAAAGATTTTGGCGGTAGTAATGATGATGCTTTTCATTCATTGCAACAAACCGAAGATGGCGGTTATATTTTAGGAGGATGGTCACGTTCAAATAATACAGGAGATAAAACACAAAATTCGTGGGGCTCTCGTGATTATTGGATTGTGAAAATTGATTCTCTTGGCAATAAGGAATGGGATAAAGATTTTGGCGGAACTGGTGAGGAGAATGAATTTGGAAACATCACCCAGACATCAGACAAAGGTTATTTGCTTTCTGGAGAATCTGATTCTCCAATTGGCGGTGATAAAACGGAAAACAATCTTTATTACGTTGAGTCATGGATTATTAAAACGGATTCAATTGGTAATAAACAATTGGATAAAACAATTCAAACAGGTGGAATTAATGGAGGTTCATCTATTATTAAAACAACAGATAGTTCTTATACAATATCTGAATGGATTTGTAGCGGCCCAGGCGGTTATCAGACTCAACCCCATTGGGGATGGGGCGAATACTGGATTGTTAAATTTATGGACACAACTCAAATAATTGCCGTACCGTTTATTGGCGTAATGAGTTCCGATACATCCTTCTGCGAAAAACACTGCATAAATTTCTTTGACCTTAGCACCAACAACCCCACCTCATGGCAATGGTTTTTTCCCGGTTCAGATAGTTTAACTAGCACACTGCAAAATCCTACCAACATTTGTTACAATAGTTATGGTAGCTTTGATGTAACGCTTATTGCCTGCAATGCCGCGGGTTGTGATACACTGTTGCTACCAGGTTTTATTAATGAGTACCCTGCTCCAACACCAACTATTACCCAATCAAACGATACTTTGTTTTCATCACCCGGTGTTGCTTATCAATGGTGGAGTGTAGATAGCGGCATCATAGCAGGAGCTAATAACTATTACTACATACCCACACAAGGCGGCAGCTATTTTGTTATCGTTACAGATACCACAGGCTGCGAAGGCGCGAGTAATACCATTATTATTACCGCCATCAACTCCCCTCTCGAGAGGGGCCAGGGGTGTGTTATTACACCAAACCCCAACAATGGAAGTTTCACAATTACTCTAACCTCATCCATTACCAAAGATTTTTCACTCAGTATCATTAACCCTACAGGTCAAACCATTTTTAATAAGCAAGGGGCAATAGGCAAAGGGCAACAAGTTGTTGATGTTAATATGGATGGCACTGCAAAAGGGCTTTACATGATTGAAGTTATTAATGGAGGTAAAGTTTATCGCGGAAAGTTTATGAAGGATTAGGGTTTTATATAGTTGCCTTGGCACGGTTCTAAAATTTTCCGGTGTAAAGAGTTTCAAAAGGGAAACACATCCTGACTTCACTAAACTTGGTGACCCTGCTCGGCTACAGCCCTTATTTGACGCG
>JBDTRM010000300.1:0-42250 GCA_039931675.1 Bacteroidia bacterium
ACGAAGTAGTAAACTTGATTAAAAAATCCGCTTAGTGCAATTTGTCATACACACTCTTTTATTCATTTTTTCGTTGATGAATCATTATAATATATTTAATCGGGAATTAAGTTTCTGAAAGTGGGAAAAACTTTCCCAAAATAAAAGTTCCTGCAAACTTTCGGAAAGTAACGCGGGATAGCATCCCGCCACGGATAAATTTCGGATGTCAACATTTAGGTCTTTGCAACTTTCGGAAAGTTGAACTCCGATAGCTATCGCGAGTTTCCGAAAGTGAAATCAGTTCATGAAACAATTATTCCATTATTCCCATATTTCCATATTTCCATACTTCCATACTCCCATACTCCCATACTCCCATATTCCCATATTCCCCAATCCCCAACCCCCATTTCCATGTTTCCAATCAAATCTTACCTTCGCGGCCATGTTTAAAAAAATTGCCAGTGTTTTATTGCTGTGTGCAGTGATGTTTAGCTTGGTTTCGTGTAGTAAATATCAGCGCTTGCTTAAAAGTGGCGATTATGAGGCCAAGTACAAAGCTGCTGTAGATTATTATAATAAAAAGGATTATTATCGGTCGTTGCAGTTGTTAGAAGAACTTATTGCCCTTTATCGCGGAACAGCTAAGGGTGAGGATGTTTATTATTATTACGCAAAATCAAATTACGGAATAGGGGACTATGTAACCGCAGCCTATCATTTTGAAACTTTTACAAAAACGTTTCCATCGAGTACACGTGCTGAGGAATGTGCCTATTTAAATGCGTATTGCTATTACCTTGATTCTCCAATTTCGAGCCTTGACCAGGAGAACACTATGCAGGCTATACAACAGTTTCAACTGTTTGCTAACCATTATCCTCAAAGTGAGAAAGTGGCTGATTGTAATAAGCTGATGGATGAGTTGCGATTCAAATTGGAAACAAAAGAGTTTGATAATGCAAAGCTGTTTTACAATACCGAAGATTATAAATCAGCAATCACAGCATTGAATAATGTAATTCGCGATTACCCCGGCACCGGCTATAAAGAGGAGTGTTTGTTCCTGATTTTAAAATCTTCTTACCTTTACGCCCGCAAAAGCATTGACGAGAAGAAATTGGAGCGTTACAAAGCAGTTATAGAAAGTTACAATGCACTTAAAGAAGCCTTCCCTGACACTAAGTATTTAAAGGAAGCAAATGACTTTTACGCCAATTCGCAATCAGGAATAAAATCGCTTACTTTATCCGGTCAGAATCAAACGTCAACAACAAATTAATATAAAATAAAATGAGTTTAGCATCAAAAGAAAATGCAATCGTTACCCGGAATCTTAATGAGTATATCACTCAAACTGATAATCTTTATGAGAGCCTGGTAGTTATTTCCAAACGCGCCAACCAGATTTCGGCAGCCGTAAAGGAAGAGTTAACTGAAAAGTTGGTTGAGTTTCAAACATCTTCTGACAGTTTGGAAGAAATATTTGAAAACCGCGAGCAGATTGAAATCTCGAAGCATTATGAAAAAATGCCTAAGCCTACATTGGTGGCATTAAACGAGTATGTGGAAGGAAAAATTTATGCCCGCAATCCTACTAAAGAAGCATAATTGAAAATTTCAATTTTAAAATTCGAAACCCGGAATGTCATGTACATAACATGTTTTCGGGTTTCGTTTTTTTATTTTGCAGTAGAAATTATTCATCATGTTAAAAGGTAAAAAAATTATTCTTGGCGTTACGGGAAGCATCGCTGCTTATAAAACACCTGAATTAGTAAGACAACTTATTAAAAAAGGAGCGGAGGTAAAAGTAATTACCACCACTGCGGCTTTGGATTTTGTTTCACCATTGGTATTATCAACAGTTTCAAAAAATGCTGTCCACTCAAATTTATTTGATGATAATAAAAGCTGGCAAAACCATGTTGAACTTGGCCTGTGGGCCGATTGCCTTTTAATAGCGCCAGCCAGCGCCAATACACTTGCAAAATTGGCTAACGGAATTTGTGATAATCTTTTGCTTGCCACTTATCTTTCTTCAAGATGCAAGGTGTTGATTGCTCCGGCTATGGATGTGGATATGTATCTTCATCCGGCAACACAAAAAAATATTGAGCAATTAAAATCATTCAGCAATCTTTTTATCGGTCCCGCCACAGGCGAACTTGCAAGTGGTTTAAGTGGTGAGGGTAGAATGGAAGAACCAGAAACGATCGTAAATTTTTTAGACCAATTTTTTTCTGCTTCCCAAACACTGAAGGGAAAACGAATAGTGATAACTGCAGGCCCAACCCGTGAGCCATTAGATCCTGTGCGTTTTTTAAGCAATCATTCCACCGGCAAAATGGGTGTTGCTATTGCTGATGAAGCACACAATAGGGGAGGAGCTGTAACTTTGATTTTAGGAAAAGGCGCTGAAAAAATTTCAGCCAAATCTTATCCTGTTGTATATGTTGATTCTGCTGATGAAATGCTTACAACGTGTAAAAAAGATTTTACGGCAAGCAATATATTCATTATGTCGGCTGCGGTGGCTGATTATACTCCGGCAGATTACAGTGATATTAAAATAAAAAAGAAAACGGATGCTTTCGAAATTAAGATGAAAGCAACTACTGATGTGCTTGCTACTTTAGGAAAATCAAAAAAGAAGAATCAATTTCTTGTTGGGTTTGCTTTAGAAACTAATGATGAATTAAAACATGCGCAGCAAAAGTTGGAGCGAAAAAACTTAGATATGATTGTGCTTAATTCACTGCAGGATGCCGGTGCAGGATTTGCAACAGCTACCAATAAGATTACAATTATACATCGTAACAATACCATTGAAAATTTTTCGTTGAAAAGCAAAGCTGATGTAGCTGCTGATATTTTAAACAGCATTGAAAAATATATTTCACAAAAGTGATTATGTTTGGGATGTGATTTATCTGCGATAAAAAAATAACCTCATGAAAAAAATTCTCATTCTCATTTTTGCATCTCTTGTTTCAATAGCACAAGGCCAGGAACTTAATTGCCAGGTTTCAGTGCAGGCGCCAAGCATACAAGGCACGGCAGACAAAGAAATTTTTAACACCATGCAAACTGCAGTGCGTGAGTTTATGAATAACACAAAATGGGGAACTGATAAATTTCAGAATGAAGAACGGATTGAATGTCAGATTACGATTACCGTAAACGAAAAAATTTCTGCTGATGAGTTTAAAGGCAAGATTGAAATAAAATCATCAAGACCTGTTTTTAAATCAACGTACAGCTCGCCTATGCTTTCTATTTCTGATCAGTATTTTCAATTTAAGTTCAACCAGTTTCAAACTCTTGAGTATATCGAAACTAATTTAAACCCAAACCTTATTGCAGTGCTTGCGTATTATGCCAACATCATCATTGGGTTTGATTATGATTCGTATTCGATGTTAGGAGGAACAGCTTACTTTTCAAAAGCTCATGCTATTGTTAACCAGATGAACAGTGCGCGCGAACCGGGCTGGCGTGCATTTGAAAGTGATCGCGACCGCTATTGGCTTACAGAAAATTTATTGAGTCCTAATTATAAACCAATTCGTGAGCTGGAATATAACATGCATCTGAAAGCATTAGATAACATGACAAAGGATAAGGAAACATCAGTGCGTTTAATTGCTGACGGATTAGAAGCACTTAAACCGGTTCATAACGACAAGCCAAATGCATACCTGCTTACTGTGTTTTTTGATGCGAAGTCAGATGAGTTAGTGAATATTTTCAGTGGGGCGCCCGGTGATGTTAAAACCAAAGCAAAGCAAACACTTGATGAAATTAATCCTGCCAACTCAAACAAGTATTCTAAAATACTTGAGAATTAGATGCATTGAATTTTTTTGGAGGAAACTATAAATCTCATTTCATAACAAAATTCTTTTTATAGAAAAAGTTATCAGTGACAAAATAACCTTAGTAGAAAAATTCACCTCTCTCAGCACAACCTCATTACCTTGTTTTATCAGAGAAATAAGGTAATAAGGTCAGTATAACTGGCTGCACTTTTCTACTAAGGTTTCAAAAAAAGATAAGATTTTTTGCTCTGTATAGAAAAGGTTATCAGTGACAAAATAACCTTAGTAGAAAAATTCACCTCTCTCAGCACAACCTCATTACCTTGTTTTATCAGAGAAATAAGGTAATAAGGTCAGTATAACTGGCTGCACTTTTCTACTAAGGTTTCAAAAAAAGGATAAGGTTTTTTGCTGTGATATTGTACACTTATTTATCCCGTTCGCTGCATAATCAAAAAGGTTTTTTTAGAGGGATGTAAACCTCATTTATAACAAGAAAGGATTTTCTCTTTTTGCAACATTGCCGCCTTATATCCAATGGCAGCAATTTCAGTAGCGTGTTTCATATCAAAAACATGATAGCGTGATAGCGCAAGCGGCTCAATAAAAATGGTGCACTGCTTTTTTTTCTCTTTAATGGTATGAGCTATGGCGAGATGAAAGCTATGTTCTATAACTGTACTCAGTGTTAGTTTTTTTAAACGTGTATTGAGTGGGTTAGCATGCACACCAATAATGATATCGCAATTGCCAATTAATGGTTCCACAGGTAAATTATTTAGCAAACCACCATCAACAAAAATAGTTTGATTAATTTTTTCAGGCTGAAAGACTACCGGTATTGATGACGATGCCACTAATGGTTTTATCAATTCTCCTTTCGAAAAATAAGTAGTAGTGGCATTTAAAAAATCTGTAGCAGCAACAGTAAGTGGTATGAGGAGTTCTTCAAAAGAATCATGTTTGAGATTTCTTTTAAGTGTTTTGCGTATGGTTTCAGATTTAAAAAACCATGATTTGCTAAACCTGAAATTTTTGAGCTCAAACAAATGACTGTTTTTGGCAATACCGATTAGTTCTACAGTACTTAAACCTGAAGCATATAATGCACCGAATAATGCACCCGTGCTTACGCCAGAAATTGCATCAGGTTTTATTCCTAATTCTTCCAACGCTTTGAGTACGCCAATGTGGGCAATGCCTCTTGCACCGCCACCTGAAAGAACTAAGCCTGTTTTCATAAATAATTTATCGGTTTATAAATTAATCAGGTAGCTAACATAATTAAATATGTTGGTGTGAATGCTTTTGCAACAAAATAAAAAAACATCATTAGTTTTTTGTAATGGCAAAATGAACAGCACTAATTTATCTCCTGCGCGCGATTGTATCGCATGTTTAAACTTCAAACCTTAAAGCCCAAACCAAATTAAACATATCTTTGAATAGCCCTGTTGAAGTAAATATCCTCACTATGAAACCAAAGTTTGATATAAAGATAATCGCATCGTTTATAATTATCAGCCTCCTGTTGTTTTTCGCAACTCTTTTATCAATTAAAAGCAACAAGCGGAACTATGTTATAAGTGTGCAATTGCAGAACACTAACCTGATGATGAAAAATATAGAAGATGCGCTCTTTCAGTCGCTCGAAATTTTTTCAAGCTATGATGAATATGCAAAAGGTCAGGACAAATACTTTTTAGAAAGTTTTCGCAATTCACAAAACCAACTTCGTGAAACACAAAAAAAGCTGCTCGCATCGGCAAATGAGAATCCTCTTTTTTCGAAAGAGGTTAACAACATCATTTCCCATACGCAATATCTTACCACAATTCCAGAACCCGTAGCAAAAACAGAAAATAAGAAACAATCTAAACGTGGCGAACTAATATATTCAAGGATTGACCTGGAAACAACAATCAGTGGATTAATCAGAGATGTTGAAAACATAGGAAGAGAGCATTTACGGGAACTTGAAAGAGAGCAGCAGCAATTGGCAATTAATGCAACAATAATTAATTACCTGCTCGCAGGATTGAGTTTTTTCATTATTGGCGGTATCTTTATTCTGCTACAGCAGGAATTTAATAAAAGCAAAAAAGCAACTAAGGAAATAAATTATCTCACCTCATTCATCAATGAAAAAGAACTTTCAGAAACGATGATCAACAGCTTGCCCGGAATTTTTTATCTCAATGATATTGAAGGGAAAATGCTCAGGTGGAATAAAAACTTCGAAACAGTTACAGGATATACATCGGATGAACTAAAGACAATGCGTGCCCGTGATTTTTTCGATTCACAAGACCTGCAACTTGTTTTAAAAATGAAAGAAGTTGCATTCAATGAAGGAGCAACTGATTTTGAAGCCGGTTTCGTTATTAAGGATGGACGAAAAATCTCTTACTACTTTACGGGTCGAAGGTTACTGTACGAGCAAGCCATAGCCATTCTCGGAGTGGGTATTGATATCACTAACTTAAAAAAGGCAGAGGAGCAAATCATCACTGAGAAGGAACTTTCAGATTCTATCATTAACAGTTTGCCCGGTGTTTTTTATCTCTATGATGAAAGTAGAAATTTTTTGCGTTGGAATAAAAATTTTGAAACTGTATCAGGATACAGCCACGAGGAAATAAGTAAAATGCATCCGCTCGATTTCTTTGAAGGGAAAAATAAAAATATAGTTGAAGAAAAAATTGCAGGAGTATTTGAAAACGGAGCAGCAGCAGAAGTGGAGGTAGAGGTTGTTACCAAAGACAAAGTAAATATTCCTTACTACTTCAACGGGCAAATAGTTAATTACGAAAATAAACGCTGCCTTATCGGTGTTGGAATTGATATTACTGCGCGAAAAAAAGCAGAAGAAGAAATTATAAAAACAAATAAACGGTTCGAAACAATTTCGAAAGTAACCAATGATGCATTGTGGGAATGGAATTTTGTAACAGGCGAGTTATGGGGTAATGAAACACATCAAAAGCTATATGGCCTGTCAATGGCTGATCCTGTACCAACCGAAATAGACTGGAAAACCAGGATTCACCCCAACGACCGGGATAAAATTATTGATATGCAGGCGCGCAGTCTTGCTTCTGATAAAAGTGTATTCATTACTGAATATCGTTTTTTGGATCCAGGCAATGAATACAGGAATATCTACGACCGCTGTTATATAATACGGGATAACACAGGAATTGCTACCAGTATGATAGGAAGCATGATGGATATAACAGAACAGAAAGAAACCGAAAGGGAATTAGCGAAATCATTTTCAATGCTTGAAGCAACATTAGAATCAACTGCCGATGGTATCCTGGTTGCCGATTATAATGGCAATATTATTCGTTTCAATAAAAAGTTTGCTGCATTGTGGCGCATTCCATCAGCAATACTTGCAACAGGAGATGATGATAAAGCGCTTGAATTTGTTTTAGATCAATTGATAAGTCCTGAGAGTTTTCTTTCAAAAGTAAAGGAATTATATGCTCAACAGGAAGCCGTTAGTTTCGATATTCTTGAATTTAAAGATGGCCGCACCTTTGAACGTTATTCGCAACCCCAACTGATTAACGGTAAGTATATAGGTCGTGTGTGGAGTTTCAGGGATATTACCGTACGTAAAAAAGCAGAAGAAGAAATAAAAAAATCGCAACTCGATTTGAGACAGCTTACAGCTCACCTGCAGACTATACGCGAAGAGGAGCGCACACGTATTGCACGCGAAGTGCATGACGAACTTGGCCAGCAACTTACCGGATTGAAAATGGATGTATCGTGGATCAACAAAAAAATTCCACCGGATGAAAAAATTGTTCACGAAAAAATTGATGGCATGATTACGTTAATTGATGAAACAGTAAAAACTGTAAGGCGCATTTCATCTGAGCTTCGCCCCGGCATTTTAGATGACCTCGGATTAATTGCTGCGCTTGAATGGCAAAGCTCAGAGTTTGAAAAACGCACCGGCATATCTTGTAAATTCAATTCGGAAATAAGCGAATTGGATATTGAAAAAGACATGACCACAGGAATTTTCAGGGTTTACCAGGAAACACTTACCAACGTAGCCCGCCATGCAAATGCCACACAGGTTGAAGCTCAAATTGAAAATGATAACGGTTTAATTATTTTAACTGTAAAGGATAACGGGCAGGGTTTTGAAATGGATGAAGCAAAATCAAAAAATACATTAGGATTGATTGGCATGAAAGAACGTACAAAAATGTTTGGTGGCGAAATAAACATACAAAGCGAAAAGGGAAAAGGAACAGTTATTACAATCAAAGTTCCGATACTTGCACCGGCCAAAGAATTGATATGATAAATATTTTAATTGCAGATGATCACGCCATTGTGCGCAAAGGATTAATTCAATTGCTGCGCGAAGAATTTACTGATGCACAGGTTATTGAAGCCAACAACAGCAGTGAAGTTTTTGAAAAAATAAAAAGTAAAGTATGGGACATTATTCTGCTTGATATTTCAATGCCTGGTAGAAATGGAGTAGAAGTGCTTAAACAATTACGTGCCGATGGAATTAAAGCCCCTGTATTAATGCTCAGCATGCATCCCGAAGATCAATACGCGCTAAGGGTTTTAAAAGCCGGGGCATCGGGCTTTCTTAATAAGGACAGTGCAACTGAGGAACTGATTGCTGCTGTACACAAAGTACTATCGGGCCGCAAATATGTTTCAACAACGCTTGCAGAAAAATTAGCCGAAGGAGCAGGGGATAATTTAAACAAGCCATTGCATGATCAATTATCTGACCGCGAAATGCAGGTGCTTCTACTAATTGCTTCGGGCAAAACAGTATCTGAAATTGCCAATGAAATTTCGTTAAGTGTAAACACAATCAGCACCTACCGCACCCGCATCCTCGAAAAACATTCATTGAATAATAACGCTGAAATTACACGCTATGCTTTTGATCACGGATTAGTTTAAAACTCCAGCTTCAACAAAGTGAAAAACCTTTGTCAAAGTTTTATTTGCTAAAAGCCAAAGGCTAAAAGCCAAAAGCCATTTTGTAGTGCAAACAACTACAACATTTTCATATTTCCCCCTATCATTTTACGGTTATGAGTTACTGTTATTTGCGGTGTAAAATTTACACTATGAGTATAGCTTCGCTTACTTCACTATTAAAAATCGTAATTGTTGACGATTCATTGATTGTGTTGGAAAGGCTAAAACTTATGCTCAGCGATATGGAATTTATTGAGTTTGCGGGGTATGCACATAACATTAGTTCGGCAATGCAGTTAATAAATGAACAAAGGCCAAGTGTTGTTATTCTTGATATTCATCTGCATGATGATTCTCCTGATCAGAATGGATTAAACCTGCTCGAAGCCTTGCGCAAAAAATGTCCCTCCATAATTGTAATAATGCTCACTAATCTCATTGAGCCGCAGTATCGTGACAAATGCATATCGCTTGGGGCAAATTATTTTTTCGATAAGTCAAATGACTTCGAAAGAATACCCGAAACGCTTAAACAAATTTCAATTAATTAAAATCATAAAATTTAGCTTGCAGGAAAGTAGCATTATCACTGAGCTTAGAATCAATAAGCCCATTCTGAAGATAACCTGTTTACTTATATAGTAAGGCTGTCAATTTCCCCCAAATTGCAATAGCATAAAATGAAATCTCAAATTATTAATTCAGAAGATCCATGTATAAAACACCTGGATGCTTTTACACAACAGATTAAAAATAAATCTGATGTGCTGATGAATTATTTTCTTGCAAGCTATTTTTTAGTGGGATTAGGACTTGCTTTTTTTTATGATACCTGGACAGTTGCAATAGGTGTAGGAGGATTATCACTGCTTGCTTATTATGGTTCCAGGTATTTTTTTTCGGGTTCTGACCTGTATCAATATGTATTGAGTGTGTTACTCGGTATTTTTATGGCGCAATACATTTACCAGATGCATGGATTGTTTGAAATGCACTTTACGGCTTTTATCAGCAGTGCCATGCTGGTTACCTATCAAAAATGGAAACTGCAGTTGCCGCTGTTTTTGGTAGTGATTGCACACCATGCATTGTTTGATTACCTGCAATTTTCAGGCATTGGTAACACTTATTTTACGCAAATGGCATATATGGATTTGCAGACTTTTATTATTCATACGCTGCTTAGCATGGTTGTATTTTTTCTATGTGGATTATGGGCTTTTCATTTTAATAAATACAGTGCAAAGCACATTCAATTAAATTTTGAATTGGGCCGTCTGCAGGAAGAAGAAAATCAGAAAGAAAGGTTGTTGCAAATGCGCGATACTCTCAAAGCAAGCAACCACCGCTTAAACGAGGCCGAAAAAATAGCCCGCATGGGTAGCTGGGAAAAAAATTTTGCGAATGATATATTGATTTGGTCTGATGAAATGTTCAGGATTTTTGATATTGAAAAAACAACTTTCAATGTCTCTTACGATGCATATATTAGTTTCATTCATCCTGATGATCGCCAAAACGTGAAAGATATTTATAAAAAGTATCTCGGAGATCATCAACCGTTTGAATATGAATGTAGAATTGTTACGCTAAAAGGAGTTACCAAAACAATTTATGTACAGGGTAAAGTGATAGTGAATGATAAAAATGAAGTTATTAAGACTCATGGAATAGTACAGGATATCACCGACCGTAAACTTATTGAAGAAACTTTGCAGAGAGTTTTAAATGGAGAAATAATAAAGTATGAAATAAACCATACGCAACCCGATGGTTCTGAACGGTTGTATAACGCAAAATATTTTCCTGTTACCGAAAATGATAAAAACTTTTATGAAAAGCCACTTAGAAAAGAAGTGGTGGAAGAAGTAATAAATAAACAGTTTTTAAAATCAAATAACAGGGCATGAAAAATGCATAGTGTGAAATGGAAATAATTAAATATTAAACGAAAAGTGATTCAAAAAAGTAATAATGGTTGGTTTAGGTTCGGGGGGGCGTGGTACCCTCCCCGCTTTTTAAAATTCTTAATTCTTAATTCAAATAGTTCATCAAAAAAATTTATAATGTTTTTTAGGTTGGTTTAGGTTGTTCGGGGAGGAGTGGTTACCTCCCCGCTTTTTAAAAAAATCTTCAAATAAGCAGTTGAAAACAAACGATTACATCTTTAAGAAAAAATAGTTCTTTAAAAAAACAATAATGGTTGGTTTAGGTTCGGGGAGGAGTGGTTGCCTCCCCGCTTTTAAAAAATTCATAAAACGATCCGATAAAAACAAACGATTACATCTTAAATAAAATAGTTCTTTAAAAAAATAATAATGGTTGGTTTAGGTTGTTCGGGGAGGCGTGGTACCCTCCCCGCTTTTTAAAAAATCTTCAAACGATCCGATAAAGGCACACGATTATATCAGAAAAAAATAGTTCCGGGAAAAATTGATAATGGTTGGTTTAGGTTGTTCGGGGAGGAGTGGTTGCCTCCCCGCTTTTTTTACGGTAAACAATTAACACCTTCATTTTTGTTTTAAACAATTTATGTTTAAACAAAAATTATTTTCCTTTTCAACCAATTAAGCAGAATATATCTTTGCTTTAATAAATCATTCAAACTTGGGCAGCATCCTTATACTACTATTCCATAAGCCATGAAAAATTTTGATTCGGCATTCTCTGAAATAAAAACTTTGGTCGAAGATTTTAAAGCTGGCGAAAAACATTATTTGTCTCCCTCATACCAGGAAGCAGAAGTAAGAAAGGATTTTATAGATAAATTCTTTATTGCATTAGGATGGGATGTACATCATGACCATCAAAAAGATCCTTACGGGCAGGAAGTAAAAGTTGAAAAGGGAATGATGATGAGTGGCGCTCAAAAACGTGCTGATTATTCTTTTGCTTTTGCACCAAATTACAGCGATGCTAAATTTTTTGTTGAAGCGAAAAAGCCTTCTCACGATTTATATAATGCTGATTATTATTTTCAAACCATTCGTTATGGCTGGCATAAAGCAACGCCACTGGCAGCACTTACCGACTTTGAAGAATTTCATATTCTCGATTGCCGTTTTGGTCCTGATATTTCTACTGTTTTAAACAGGCAATTTAAGCGATTTCATTACAGCGAGTATGCTGACAAAGAAAAGTTTGCAGAAATATATTGGCTGTTTTCGCGCGAGGCTGTGGCAAATAATTCAATTGCGAAAATTGCAGAAAGATTGCCAAAGCCAAAAGGCAAAGGCGTTAAAAAGGCTTTATCTGCTTTAGAAAAGTATCAAACAATTGATGAAGAATTTTTAAATGTAATTGAAGATAAACGCGAAATACTTGCAAAAGCATTAAAGAGAAATAACGAAGATTTGAATGGTGAAGAGCTTACCGAAGCCACTCAAAAAATAATTGACCGTTTGGTTTTCATTCGTTTTCTCGAAGATAAATTAATTGAACAGGAACATTATGTGCATCAGTTTGGTGAAAAAGGTAAAGCCTGGGATGACTTCATTGCTGTCTGCAAAAAGTTAGATGTAAAATATAATGGCATCGTTTTTAAAAGAAACTTTATTGATGATAATAAATTCATAGGACCTGTTGATAGTGAGTTTCACGCTGTTTGTCAAGATTTGTGTCATCTCAAATCAAAATTTTTATTCAATCAGATTCCCATACACATACTGGGCAGTATTTACGAACGCTTTCTCGGCAAAGTTGTACATGCAACTGATAAGCGTGTTAAGATTGAAGAAAAACCTGAAGTACGCAAAGCAGGT
Source organism: Bacteroidia bacterium (assembly GCA_039931675.1). GTDB lineage: Bacteria > Bacteroidota > Bacteroidia > AKYH767-A > OLB10 > JAEUTH01. Next base: position 12,539 of record JBDTRM010000300.1, read on the forward strand.
GGTGTCTATTACACTCCAAAGTATATTGTAGATTATATAGTACAAAACACTATTGGCAAGCTCATTGAAAATAAAACACCCGAACAAATCAGCAAACTACACTTTGCCGATATTGCCTGTGGCAGTGGTTCTTTTCTAATCGGGGTGTTTGATTGCTTGCTCACTTATCACAATAAATATTATCAGCACCATCCCGACAAAGCAAAAAAAGATGGTTGCCTTTTTAAAGAAGATTTATGGATACTGAGTTTATTGCAAAAACAAAATATTTTACGAAATAATATTTATGGTGTTGACATTGATAGCCAGGCAGTGGAAGTTACCCAACTATCACTGTCATTAAAAATGCTCGAAGATGAAACAACAGCAACTGCTAATGAAATGCAGGTGCTTTTTCACGAAAAGATTTTACCTGACATGAGCAGAAATATTGTGTGCGGCAATTCATTAATCGGAACTGATATACTTACCCGGGATTTATTCAGCGAAGAGAATCTTGACGAAAGAAAATTAAATCCTATGGATTTTGAAAGTGCTTTTCCTCATATTTTCAAAAGAGGAACAACAGTTATTGAAAAGACAAAAACAAAAATAAAAGTTGAAGTAGTCGAAAGAAAAATTGCTTCAGTGGATGTTGCCAACTCTTCAACTCCAATAATTGAAGCCGAAGAATTTCCTCAACCGCATTTGAAGAAAAACAAAGATGATATTGATTTGCTTCATGAACCGATAGTTGCTTACGGAAATAAAAATGATTCGTGGGGCTTTGATGCTATTGTGGGTAACCCGCCTTACAGGTTAATGCAGCCTAAAGAAATTGATTCATTAACCTTAAACTATTTTCGGGATCATTATACTTTGGCTGAATTTAAAATTGATCTTTTTCACCTGTTTCTGCAAAAAGCAATCTCCATTTCTAAATTAAAAGGATTAACAGGATATATTATACCTTCATCAATACTGAATAATGTCTATGCACAAAACCTGAGAGAATGGATTCGAAATAATTCGTCAATAAAAATAATTTCATTAACGCGCGAAAAAGTATTTACTGATGCTGATGTTTATACATGCGTAGTAGTTTTTGAAAAAGGTGTCACTGCAGGAAAAGAAAAAGTTTTGACTTCAACAAATCTTGAACAGGCAAAAAACGGTCAGAAGATTAGTTATAAAAAAATTGATCAGAGTAGATTTGGTAACACTGAAGGCAAAGTATGGAATATCTTGCTTAATGACGAAAACATTAAAATAATTGATAAAGTAGAAACTGTTTCTGTAAAGTTGAACACAATAAGTAATATCAACAGGGGCTTAATAACAGGTGACAGGAATAAATATTTTTCTGATAAAAAAGTTAATAATAAATATGTGCCCATTTTTGCAGGCAGTGATATTTTTCGATATTTTTCAAATTCAATTTCCGAATATGTATTATTTGAACGACCATCCACTTCTGGTGGTTGTTGGGATAAAACAGTTCATTTTGCTGATAACAAAATACTGATAAGGCAAATTGGCTTTGAACCAACAGCAACTTTTATTGATGAACCAATTGCTGTTACCGGCAATATTTTTACAATTATTTCCAACTCTGCAAATAATAATAAATTTATACTTGGAATATTAAATTCAAAACTGATCAAATTTTATTGGCAATTAATGTTCTCTGATTTTAAAAATTCTTTTCCCCAGGTAACTATTTTTAGTTTAAATCAGTTACCCATTGTGAAAACAGGTATTGAGAATAAAAAGAAAATGATACAATTAGTTGATCAAATGCTTTTAGCAAAAAAACAATTACAATCAGCCAAAACTGACAAAGACAAATCTTATTACCAAAACAAATGCAATACATTAGATAACCAAATTGATAACTTAGCTTATGAGTTATACAATATAAGCGAAGATGAAATCAACATCATCGAAAATAAAAAATAACAATAAACATGTTTTCCAATCATACCAGTGTAAAAGTTATTCAACAATTAACTTCTTTACTACAGTGCCGTTTTTAGTTTCTAATCTTACAAAATAAACTCCTTTTGATGCCTTGCTTAAATCAAGAGCAATAGTATTTCCTGTTGCGGGTAATACCGATTGCTCACTAATCAATTTACCTAAAACATTTACAACACTTACTTTAACAGCGTTAGCACTGTTAAAATCACAAGTGATATTAAATAAACCAGTGGTGGGGTTCGGATAAATATTAAATCCATTTTGAATTTGATTATCAGCAATTGCAAGTGCATTATCAAACTGAATATCGTCTAAGTACATATTATTTCCTGCGGTGGTTATATTCCTGAAAATGAACATAGCGTTAGTCACCGTTGCGTAAGCGCCCAGGTTTATAAAATCCTGCCGCCATTGCGATGCTGTTGGTACAAATGCTGTTGTTTGTGCAACGGCTGTTTGTAAAGTGCTTCCCCACTTCTTGTAAATCGAAGTATAAGTATAGCCACAATCGGTTGAAATTAAAACCTCAAGCGTGTCTGAATTGCTTACAGTCTTGGGAGCGTAAGCTACCCAAAAAGCCATGCTTGCATTAGTAGCCGAACTCAGATCAATGGTCTGCGTATATAAATCATAATACCTGCCCGAATTGGTAGCAGTTTGTGCAAAGTTGTTGAAATAAATAGAAGCGGGCGATGACTGAAAGGCTGTAGTAGTTCGTGCCCATCCTGTTGAACAATCATACTTTTTATTAGTCCAATACGCTGGCGGAAAAAGCGCGGATGTAAAGTCTTTCAATAATGGCAAAGCAGTATTAACTGACTTGCCGATAAAATTACCTGTAATACGATCATTAACCACATTACCATCTGCAGCACCATTTGGATTGGTAGTATAGCAATAAAATAAATGATCCGCTGCTGTTGCAGTCACTGAAGATAAAGTAACATTGGTGGTTACACCGGAAGCAAGGCTACCGGTCCAGATGTACGTTTGGACTGCTCCATTATCAACTTTATAATTGATTGTACAGGTAGTTAATGTATCGCTGCCGTAATTCTTTAAAGTTACCTCGGGAATAAATGCGCTGGTTGTATTAGTGCATGGTGTCATAACAGGCGAAATAATTTCGGAAATACCTGCATCAACGGCATTTAAAGATGGCGGAGTGCAACCCAATGAACTTGCAAGCGAAGCGCGGGCACCCGCGAGAGTTGCAGTTATACGTGCAGTCTGTCCGGCTGAAAACATATACATGCAGGCATCGTCACTATAATCCATGTAATTCTGATACATTTCACCGTGCGGGTTATTTGAACATGAAACTTTCTGGCAAGGGCATCCATAGTTTTCTGACCCCTGGTTTGGAGTGTCACTAACCTGGTCACTACCCGTACAGGTACCACCATCATCGCCCCATATATGAAATAGATTCAGCCAATGGCCCACTTCATGCGTGGCAGAGCGTCCGTAATTAAAAGGTGCTCCTGCGCTTAGCCGCCCAAAGGCATCGTAAAGAATAACAACACCATCGTTAGCAGCCGATCCACCGTTAGGAAACTGAGCATAACCGAGTAATGAGCCACCAAGGTTACAAACCCAGATATTAAGATAACTTGCCATGGGCCATGCATCATGTCCACCAAGGTTGGTATGCTTAACATTATTATTTGTTGAAAATGAAGTTGTACTTGTTGAAACGCGTACAATACCGTTAGTAGGATTTCCTGAAGGATCGCGCGAAGCAAGGCAGAATTTCACCTCTGAATTTCCGATCCGGCTTTTAAAGTAAGGCGGTACCTTTGCAACGTCTGAATTCATGGCGTTGTAATCCTCGTTCAATATATCTATTTGCGATTGTATAAGGACATCTGAAATATTTTGCACAGCGGAATTATAAACCACATGTACAACCACGGGGATGGTAACAATAGTTGTTGTTTTTAGCAGGTCAGGGTTGGCAATGAGTTGCTGCAATTGTGCTTCGTCAGCAATCATTCTTGCCTCAATTGTAGGGTCAAGTGATTTTTGCCAGGTGAGGTAATCCATAGTTGCACAACTTCTGCCCTGGCCATTTGCAGGGTGATTATAAAGAAAAATAATCAATAAGCTGATGAGTGTAAATCGCTTTGTAATTGCGTAAACCGGTTTCAATAAATCACTGAAGTTTGCTTTTGATTTGTCAATAATGGATGGAGTTAAGTCCATTTGCATGTAGTTATTTTTCATTTGATAAATATTAAGAGATGAATATTTTAGTGAATGCGATCAACTTTTATTTCGGGTGAAAGTTATATGTTGATTATTGAAATACAAATTTGATTTAAATAAAAAGTGGATATAAGTGCTTAAATGCAGGAATCGCTTCTGTGAGAACAGAAAACATATATACGGCAAACCTAAAAACCGAAATAAATTTTCTCAAACGAAATAACACAGTGTCAAATGTAATATTTAAAGCTATCTGGTAATAGAAAGAAAGATTTATATATAGCGCAGCTTTCTAAAGCATTACAAATGAATTTTCTAATTTCATTTCGTCATTCTCATTGCTGAAAATCTCCATATATACAAGTGATTAAGACATTTTTGTGCCTGACTCAATTTGCTGAACAAAGAAAAATAATTTTTTTGCGAATGACAAAGGTATTAGTTCTTTGTCCCTTTGCTCTTGCAAGGATGCAGTCTTTTGCTTTAATCGTCACAAAAAACACCTCTCAATTAAGAAGAATCCTAAATCAAAAATTATTTAAAAAGCTCTTCAATAACCACACCTTGTCCGGTGTTTTTTAATCCGAACAAATACGAAATGGTGGCATTGATATCAGTAAGGCCATAATGTTTATCAATGGTTGCGTTCTTTTTAAAATCAGGTCCCGCAGCCAGTAACATAATATGGCGGCAGCCTGAACAATTATCACCATGCGATACAAAACCATTGGCAACGCTATCAAGGTGTCGGCCATGATCGTTGGTAATAAATAAAGCGGTTTTATCTTTATAATGAGGATCACTTTGCAACAGTTGCCAGATAAGGTAAGCATAATCATCACTTTGTTTCAAACCGGTTAAATAGCCATTCCAATCATTCAGGTGTCCCGACATATCAGGTTGCTTAAAACTTATAAAGGCAAAGTGAGGATGAAACGTAGTGAGAATATTAACAGCGTCATTAAAGGTAGTTGAATCTTCGCGGTACCCGGTGAACAATCCGTTATTGCCGCAATCGGTTTGAGGGTTATAACGCCCTTTATAAACGCTGTCATTGCAATCACCAAGCACCTGTAGTTTATCTTTTGAAGAAATTATCCATGCATCAGTAATTGCTGACTTTTTATGTTCAAGAAACAATTGAAACAACCCGGGATGCGTTGGTGTATCCATGCCTGTATTATTAAGGTTTTCATAATAACCTGTTGTAATAGCAGTGTGACCGTTCACCGTATTGGTGGTGCCGTCATTATTAAAATCAGTAAGTACAACACCTTCTTTACTGATTGCCTCCTGGCCGGGAATATACTGATGTGTCGAATCACCCCAGGTTTCAGAATAGCGCGGACCATCAATAAGAATGATAATAACATTTTCAGTTTTAAATGAAGAAGTAGTGGAAACGCTATCCTGCTTGCACGAATTAAAAATCAGCAGGCAGATAAAAAGTGATAATGTAAAGCTAACGTGTTTCATAGTGTGAAGGTAGTATTTTTCGTTTACGGTTTATGGTTTGTAGGTCACCGTCATTGCGAGGAACGAAGCAATCTGTATTGGGTAGTAACCTTCCGGGAGATTGCTTCGTTCCTCGCAATGACGAATCACCATATCAAAACTTCACATTCAACCTCAAATTCAACTGGCGTGCAGTGAGATAATTTGGTATGGCATAAGTTCGACCTGTAACATCTTCAATCCATAAATACGAAACGGTATTGTTAACCTGCAACAGGTTAAATACTTCAAGCGAAAGCGAAAGCGCTCTCACGTGGTTGAATAATTTCAAACGATATTGTTTTTTTACGTCTTCATCAATGAAAACTTTTGCAAAACCAATGTCAACTCTGCGATAAGGCGGATAGCGGTAAATATCTTTGTAACGCTCATCTCCCGGAGGTCCGAAAGGTAAACCTGTTCCCAATATCAATGCGAGATAAACTTTAAAGCTTGGAAACTTAGGCAGGTAATCCTGGAAATACATACTAAACGTAAGGCGCTGATCTGTTGGTCGGGGTATATAGCCGGGGTTATAATAAATACTATCAGCGGGAGTTTGATCAAACGTATAACCGGGGATTATTTTTTCACCCGCCTCATTGTAATAATCGTAATAATAATCTCCTTTAATGTCTTCTTTGGTGTTAAGCAATCCGAGACTTATCCATGATTCTGCGCCTTCCACAAACTCGCCATTCAAACGGAAATCAATTCCGTAAGCATAACCTGTTGCATTGTTATTTGCAAAATAACGTAGCCGTAAATTATCTATTTCATAAGGAACATTATCATTCAATTTTTTGTAATAGGCTTCGGTAACAAATTTGAACTCGCGGCCAAAACCTAAAAAAGTGTATTCACTTCCTAACACCAAATGAAATGCACTTTGAGCTTTCAGATTTTTATTGAGCACACCTTCAAGGCTTCGCATCTCACGATAAAATGGCGGCTGATAATAAATGCCGGTGGCAAGTTTAAACAGCAATCGTTTTCTGTTTGGGGGCATGTAAATGGCCGAAACCCGCGGACTGAATACAAGGTCTTGATTCACTGTCCAATAACTGGCACGAATACCATAGTTTAATTTGAATGAATGTAGCTTACCAAACTCTGTTGTGTTTTCAACAAAACCACTAAAGCGGTCGCTCTGTAATTTGTTTTTTGCTTTTAAAACACTGTTGATTTCGATTATGCTATCAAATGGATTTGGAATAGAAAATCCTGCTGAATCTAAGTAGATCCATTCATTCAGTTTATCATCAATATTCTCATGCTGATATTTTATACCGTACTGAAAATAATTCTTTTCATTATTTGAAAGATAATAACCCTTGTGCTCAAAGTTGTAAACTGTGGCTGTTAATTCATTACGCGCATGTTGCAGAAAACTACCAACACCTCGATTGAAGGCAACATCACCGAACGAAGAAGAACCTAAATCGTTTTCTAACTGATCAATAAAATATTGACCAAGTATGTCGAAGGTTTCTGATTCTTGTGTTTTAAAAGCAGAAGCAATAAACTTCATCCGAAAGTTACTGTCAACACGATGTGTTAGCGTTACAGCGCCTGTTCCTGTTTTATAATTATCAATTTCCTGGCCTTCAAAATAAACTGTAAATCGCAATGCTTCATTCACAGTACCAAACTCTGTTTCGCGATTTACCGGAACTACTTTGTATTGGTTACGATTATAATTTCCCAATATGGCAAGCTCGGTACGCGGGCTTAACTGGTAAGTAAGATACGCCTGAAAATCTGTTGCCGAAGGTTTGTATTCACCTTTTGTATCTAAACTTTTTAAAATATATTGTGATGATTTTTGTCTAACGCCTACTATATAGGTAAACTTCTTTTTAGCATCTGTTCCTTCTAAAGTTAATTCGCCACCTAATAAACTTGCGCTTGCCGAACCTGCGAAACGTTTACGTGGCTTTCGGTATTTCACATCAAGTACAGATGAAAGCTTATCGCCATATTTTGCTTCAAAACCTCCTGCACTGAAATATACATTTTCGACCATGCTTCCATTCACAAAGCTTAATCCTTCCTGCTCGCCTGAACGCACAAGGAATGGACGATAGATTTCAATATCATTTACATAAACTAAATTCTCGTCAAAGCTTCCGCCACGCACCGAATATTCTGAGCTTAACTCATTATTGCTTACCACAGCCATAGTTGTTTTAAGCAAGGCTTCAAAATTTCCTGAAGGGTTAGCTAAACCTTCAAGCACCTTTGGGGAAAGGGTTTGCATGGTAGCGTTATCGCGATTGTCATTGTGTACATCAGCTATTGGCAGACTAACGGCATCAGTAACAAGTGTTTTATTTAATTGTCTTTTCTCACCATTTTTTAACCTGATGCTTATACGTTCTGTCTTATATCCGATGTTCGAAAAAACTAATTCAACAGTAGTATCAGCCGGAACAGTGATGGAGTAATTACCGTAGATATCAGTCTTGGCAGCTCCCGGCAAACCAAAAACAGAAACACTTACCTGTTCAGCAGGTTTATTTTTTTCATCAAGCACAGTTCCAAAAACAGTTCCCCTGTTTTGTGAATACGAAATGGAAACAAAAGCAAATAAGAAAATTAAAAGTGCTGTTGTTTGTTTGAACATGTGGTGTTGGGGAATTAGGGAATTGGTCATTGCGAGGAACGAAGCCCGACCGAACCGGAACGGGCGGGCAATCTGTTGATGATTAGACAGTACACTATATTCATTGCTATTAATCCAAAGTTCTATTTATCTTTTCTCTTAAATGCACCGCTTTTCCAAGCCTGGATAAATTTAGCCCATGCAATCGGATTCAAAAGTGTATTCTGAGGTAATTGCCCGGCATAGTATAACTGGCTGGTGCGCTCGTTTTGAGAATATTTGTAATTAAGGCTTGCATCAGGAGGCAGGTTCATTGCTATTGCATCTAAATTATTTTTATCCAAACTTCTTCGTGCGCGGGTATAATCATCATCAGGCAACTGAAGGTTTACAAAAGCTTGTTTGAATTCATCCTTGGTTGGCCATGGATATACTGTAGCGGTTGGTAAATTAACGGTATCAATATTAAGCACCTGGATCAATGAATATTTGTTTTCACGCAAGGTGTCAGGAATAATATAGCGTGCCTTATGATAACCTACACTTGAAAATTCAATGGTGTCGCCTAAGTGTGCAACAAATGAGAAGAAGCCGTAATAGTCAGTAATTGTTCCATGATTAGAGCCTTTTACTTTTACTATTACATAGGGAACTCCGAGAAGGCTGTCGCCTGTAACAGTAACGCCAGTAAACTGAACCAGGTCTTTATTGTTTTGTGCGATAGCAAAACTGCTGATGCACAGCATTAAAATAGTTGCAAATTTTTTCATGTAATAGAAATAGGAATGACGGTGTCAAAAGTATTTATTTTTTGCACAAAGCCGTTTTTGTAAACTGTGGATTGAGTGAATTATTGCTTTAGTGTGAAGGTTTGCTTAAAAGAGCTTCATAAATGTGATAATTCTCTTCATCAAAGCAGCAAAAAATAACTTTGGATAATGAATCATTGTTTCTTGGAAAATTGCTTACTGCATTTACTGCAACTTGTGCTGCAAGCGGTTTTGGAAATCCATAAATACCCGTGCTGATATTTGGAAAGGCAATGGTTCTAACTTTATTTTCAATTGCAATAGTTAGTGATTTAAGGTAACAACTTTCAAGTAATTGCTCTTCGTTATTATTACCTCTGTTCCAAACTGGACCAACGGTGTGAATAATAAAACTGGCATGTAAGTTATATCCTTTAGTAATTTTCGCATCGCCTGTTTTGCAACCGCCAAGAAGTCTGCATTCATGGAGCAATTCTGACCCTGCCGCGCGATGAATTGCTCCGTCAACTCCGCCACCACCAAGCAATGAAGAGTTAGCTGCATTTACTATGGCATCCACTTTTTGTTTTGTGATGTCATCCATCACCAATTTTATTTTCTCCTTTGTCATCAGCATTATTTTTCAATTTCAATTTCAGATTGATAAAATGTAAAAGCCACATGTCCATACTTTCGCGTTTCCATTTTTCCATAATTGCCTTCAAGTGTATTCGCGCTTGAATGTTCAACAATGAGCAAACCTCCCGGGTTCAATAAACTATTTTCAAAAACCAATTGCGGAATTCTTTCAGTTCCTTTTAAGTCGTAAGGCGGGTCAGCAAAAATCACATCGAATTTTTCATTGCAGTTTTTTAAAAACTGAAATGCATCAGCTCGCAAAACTTCGCAGCCTATTGCATTTAATTTATCAAATGTGTCGCGAATAAATTTTACACATTTCGTATCTGCATCAACTGCTAAAATATTCTCACAACCTCGCGAAGCAAATTCATAACTGATACAACCTGTGCCCGCACAAAGGTCGAGCAACTTTACTTTTTCGAAATCAATTTTATGTGCGAGAATGTTGAACAAACCTGTTTTAGCAAAATCGGTTGTGGGTCGCACAGGTAAATTAGCCGGAGCTACAATTTGCTTTGCTCTGAATTTTCCACTTATTATACGCACAGGCTTAAATCAAATAATGAAAGATGATGATGTGGAGGAAGGTTTTCAAAACCATAACTGAATTCGTGATTGATAGTTCGCGATGCAAAATTTACGTTCCTGATATATTTTTTTGCTATGGTATGAAATGCAGAATTGTTTTGAATTTTCCCGCTCAATTCTAATGCTACTGATTCAGGATTCAATTCTAATTGCTCAAACATAAAAAGCAGGTAGTAAATAAAATCTTCAGCAGTAGGGCAGGGGAGGGCATTGTAGAACAACAACTGATTATTTTCAATCACCGTTAATTCAAATTGATGCTGATGCATGTTTGCATTTACAATAGGTTGCTTGCGATTTTTATTTCGTAATAATAAACTTTCAATCAGCGAAGTGGAACAATGATGCAATGATGGATTATTGAAATTCTTTTCAATAAAGTGAATCAAATCATCTTTAACCGCAAAAATATTTTTTGCATCAAAAAAACGGAAATCATCTTTGGCAATACTTTCATCTGCTTCGATTGGATGATTAAATAAAAGCAAATCTGCTTTTTTCTCATCATCATAAAATGCATTTGGAACTAAGGTTGATTTTGCATTTACAATTGAAAAAACAACCTGCTCATATTCTTTACAGTTAAGAAACTCATCAATGTTTATTAATTCATTAAGGTTTTCTGTTGAGTCATATTCATAACTTTTAAAGACAAGAAAGCGATTGTTTTTAGAAGAAAGCAGCGCGTACGATATTTCACCTGCATCTATTTCTAAAAGCAATTTGCAGTCGGTGCGCTGAACCTGACCTAATGATTCATCAGTTATTGAAAAGTCGGAATCGAAGTTTTTTATTGTTGTCATCATCAATTATAAATCGAAACAAAACTACTATTTTGATTTAAAGATTATGTTTGAGGTTTATGAAAAAAATGGAAATGGTAAACCATCAACAGATTGCTTCGTTCCTCGCAATGACGGAAAACCGCAAACAGTAAACCAATCAAATGTTTTCAAAACTCAAAGAACTCCTTCATAAAAATTTTCCTTTTCAACCTACTGTTGGACAATCGCAGTTAGTTGACCATCTTGTTGTTTTTATGAATGATAAGAGTGTAAGAAAATTGTTTGTGTTGAAAGGTTATGCAGGTACAGGTAAAACAACTTTTACCAACACATTGATAAAGTCATTGCCCGAATTAAATTTTAAATATGTTTTGCTTGCTCCTACAGGCCGCGCTGCTAAAGTGCTTGCTAATTACACAAATCGCCAGGCATTTACCATTCACAAAAAAATTTACAACATAGCTCATGATAAAGCCGGGCGGGCGGTAACTTCTCTCAGAGAAAATAAGCACACCAATACGCTGTTCATTATTGACGAAGCTTCTATGATAGGCAATTCTGAAACTGATGCTGAGGCATCATTCGGACAAAGAAAATTATTAGATGATCTTTTTGAATATGTGTATTCGGGCAAAAATTGTTTCATGATGTTTATTGGTGATACTGCGCAGTTGCCTCCGGTAAAGCTGAACATAAGCCCTGCCTTGGATATAGAGTTATTAGGATTTGATTACAATACCCATGTATTTACGCATGAGCTTAAAGATGTAGTGAGGCAGCAAAAAGATTCAGGAATATTGTTGAATGCAACTGCATTGCGGATACTGATAAATCGAGGTGACAAAGAACCAGTTCTCAAATCGGTTGGTTTTGATGATGTGCAATGTTTAAATGGTAATGAGGTAATGGAACAATTGGCAAATAGTTTCAATACTAAAAATGCTGATGATGCAATTGTGATTACCCGCTCAAATAAGCAAGCCAATCGTTACAATCAATACATCAGGAATAATCTTTTCGAGCAAACTGATGAGATTAGTGCAGGCGACCAATTGATGGTTTTAAAAAATAATTATTTCTGGTTAGGTGATGAAAGTGAGGCAGGATTTATTGCCAATGGTGATGTGGTAAGAGTTAAATCAGTTCAGAATATTGATGAACAATATGGTTTTCGCTTTGCAGATGTGCGCATTAAATTAGTTGATTATCCCGATGAACCTGAGCTTGATGTGAAAATACTTTTAGATACTATTTATGCTGAAACTCCAGCTCTTTCAAATACTGACAGCAGAAAACTTTGGGATGGAATATTTGCAGGATATGAAAAGGTGAAAAGCATGAAAGCGAGAATGGATGAAGTGCGCGGTAATGAGTTTTTTAATGCATTGCAAGTTAAGTTTGCATACGCAGTTACCTGTCATAAAGCGCAGGGTGGACAATGGAAAAATGTTTTTGTTGACCAGGGGTATATGACTGAGGAGAGTTATACCACCGAACATTTGCGCTGGTTATATACTGCAGTGAGCCGCGCAACTGAAAAATTATACTATGTAAATTTTGAGGATAGGTTTTTCAGGAAGTAGAAAAGTTACAACTTCAATTTTTTAGCAATTCGTTCATTAATTTCATAGATGTGGGTTGATTTGATTTTCACTTTATTAAAAAGTTCATGTTTTGGATTGATAAGAAAATTCCGTTCAAGTAAAATCACTGACGAAGGAACTGACAAAACCAAAGTTTCTTTTTCGTCAAGCCACTTTTTTCCTATCAATGAGAGTGATTCATTGGCAGGATAGGATTTCCAGTTTGCCGGTAAATCATTTTCACCAATCGTGATTATACTGTTATCAGGGATTTCAATTACTGCTAAAGCAAGTTTTAATCCTGTGAGTTTTGCATCAAGGTTTACCAAATACTCCATTGCCGAAGTGCCAACAGTCTGACTTGTATATAGAGCACGATAGCCTTTTGGATTCCATCTGCCACCGTGCAATTCAGCACCTGTGCCTGATATATCCTTAATAAATTTCTGAAAACCTATTCGATAAACAATCATGAATAAACCCCGTGTTGAATTCGCACAAGGATTTTTTGCACTTCATTTATTCCTACCGATGTATCAATAAATTCAATTGGTTTTTTTTGCCCCAAGGCTAAAATTTCTGCGTTCATCCATTCATTAAAGCGTTCCACTGATCCGAATAACTGAACACCGTTTTCATAAAGACTGGCTAACTGAATTGTTTTGAGCGATGTTTCTTTATCTAAAAGTTTAGACGGAACATAGCGTTGCAATGTCCGTTCAGAAACATTAATTATAGGAGCAACATCTTTTGGTTTGAAGGACATGAGCATTGCCAATTTATTCAGAATGCCCATTGGCAAACCTTTTCTTATCACATCAATAATTTTGAAGGAGTTAATTTCATCAGGACTAAGAAATTTATTTAATCCTATTATCGTAAAAACATCCGTTTGTTTTTTAAGTGCTATGGCTTTAGCTACCGGTTTGCGTTTTGCAAGTTGCTTTCCCATCGTTTTGCAGTTTTAGAAATTTGTCGCAAATATAACGACAAATGTCGTAAAAGCAAAAATGGTTTGTGATTTCCGTCATTGCGAGGAACGAAGCAATCTTTAAATGTTTTAGGCTTCCAATTTTAAACATTCAGTTCAGTAAATCCATCCAAGGGATTGCTTCGTTCCTCGCAATGACGAATTAGCAAATCAACTTTTCTTCACCATATAAGTAGTATTTGCCTGTGCAATTGGAGTTACTGTAATGTCATTCAAAACCACATGTGGCGGGCGTGTTACCGCGAAGTAAACAATGTCGGCAATGTCTATTGCACGTAATGGTTCATAGCCTTGATAAACTTGTTTGGCACGTTCGGCATCGCCATGAAAGCGCACTAATGAAAATTCCGTTTCGGCTGCACCGGGTGCAATATTGGTTACTTTAATTCCGAATGGAAGCAAATCAATCCGCATAGCTTTTGAAAGTGAATCTACGGCATGTTTGGTAGCACAATAAATATTTCCTCGTGCATAAGTTTCTTTGCCGGCAAGCGAACTCATGTTGATAATGTGTCCTGATCTGCGTTCAATCATATATGGCATCACCGCGCGCGATACATAAAGCAAACCTTTCAGATTAGTATCAATCATTACTTCCCAATCACTGATGTTACCTTCCTGTATGGTTGACAGGCCGCTTGCAAGTCCGGCATTATTTACCAACACATCAATTGATTTCCATGATTCAGGAATGGAACGTATTGTATTTTCAACATCTTCCTGGTTGCGCACATCAAATGGTAATGACAAAACGCGCACACCAAAATTTGCCACGATATCATTTTCAATATCACGAAGGCGATCCAATCGCCTTCCGTTAATGATAAGATCATAACCACGCTGTGCAAATAAATAAGCTATTGCTTGTCCGAATCCTGCTGTTGCTCCTGTAATAAAAATGATAGGCATAATTCTTAATTTTCAATTTGAAGTTTACTGTTTCGATAACTATATCCAAAATAAATAATCAATCCAATTGCTAACCATCCTGAAAAGTACATCCAGTTTTTATAACCAAGCTCGCTCATCATATATAAACACGATTCCAAACCTAACAATGGAATGAGCGAAAGATTTTTTGTGAAGGCTATAAATGTAAGCACACCGGTGATGATAAAGAAAATCCATGTTGGTATTTTATGCTTGAACAAATCAAAACCCGATTCAAATTTTTTATTCTCTTCAATGGAAAGTGATTTGATTGTAGTTTGATAAGTTGAGCGATCAAGACTTGTGAGGTAGGCTTCAAGATCATTATTAACTGCATCATAACCCTTAGGGTCAGCAACACCGATTTGTTTGGATACTGTATTCAAATCTTCAGCATCGAGACTGGTGACGAATGATGTAGCCTGGAACATTTTTGGAGAGTTTTTCAAAAATGCTTTTGTATCATCTCCATTATAAATGAAGCAAAGTGCTATTCCTAAAACAACCAAAGCGGGCATTACAAACTTCGAATTGAAATATGGGGTTTTAAATTTTCCTTTAGGCGCTTCGGGTGTGTTTTCTAATTTTAAAACGCCACCGCAAACCAATACAAATGCAAACAGGGTTCCTATACTTACCATGTCGGTAACAAAACTCATATTGAGAAAAAGTGTAGGAATTGCTACAATTAAACAAGTTGCACCCGTTGCAAAGGATGGTGTTTTAAATTTAGGATGTATTCTTGAAAACGCAGGTGGCAATAATCCATCACGACTCATGCTCATCCAGATTCTGGGTTGTCCTAACTGAAAAACTAAGAACACACTTGTCATTGCAACTACTGCACTCAAGCCAACAATGCCAATCATCCACGTGATGTGTAGTTTTTCAAAAACAAATGCAAGTGGATCGCCAACGCCTAAATCGCTGTAATGAACCATGCCGGTAAGCACCAGTGAAATACAAACGTAGAGTATAGTGCAGATGATAATGGAATACATCATGCTTCTCGGTAAATCGCGCTGAGGATTTTTACACTCTTCGGCTGTAGTACTTATCGCATCAAAACCAATGTAAGCAAAGAACACGGCAGACACTCCTTTCAAAACTCCTGTCATACCATTGGGTAAAAACGGATGATAATTTTTAGTATCCACATAAAAAACTCCTACAATAATTACGAGAAGTACGATTGCAATTTTTATTGCCACCATAATGTTACTTGCATTGCGTGATTCTCTAATACCAATGTAAACCAATCCTGAAACTAAGAAGGTCATTACAATTGCAGGTATGTCTAAAATCACATGAAAACTTCCGATAAGCGGTGCGTTGAGCCATGCTGTGTGAGCTTCTTGTGTAGCTGAAGTTAGGTTTTCAAATTTCTTTCCGCTTAACATTAAAGTGTTGGCTGTATCAAATCCAGTATGCGCTGAAAAATAATCCATCGTTGCCCATTCAGGAATATGCACACCTAAATACTCCATAAATCCAGTGAAGTAATCGCTCCATGAAATGGCTACTGTTATGTTTCCAATACCATATTCCATAATTAATGCCCAGCCAATTATCCATGCAATCACTTCACCAAATGCAACATAACTGTAAGTGTATGCGCTACCGCTTACAGGAACCATTGAGGCAAATTCTGCATAAGCAAAAGCTGCAAATCCGCAGGCAACTGCAGTAAAAAGAAAAAGAAAAATTACACCAGGTCCACCGCTTGCACTTGCATTTCCGATGGTGGAAAAAATACCTGCACCAATAATAGCTGCAATACCAAATGCAGTGAGATCGCGCACTCCGAGATGTTTGCCGAGCGAACCATGACTGTCAGCAGCTTCGCCTTTGGCAACATCACTTAGGATTTTTGAAATTGATTTTTTCCTGAATAAATTCATAAAGTCGTTTTAAGATTTATCATTTATAATGTCTGGAGTGTAATTATTGAAAATGTCGAAAGTATCAATTGAAATCTTAAGCAGCTTCTGAAAATTATTTTATCACCTTTAATTTCTTCAATTCCTCTACAGAAACGGTTGGCGGCATTTCACCTTTTTTTATTTTTTTGATTGCTAATTGCGCAACTTTTTCAGCATCAGCTTTTGTCTTGAAACCTTCATTGCCGGGCACTGCCGGAATATTTGCCTGATGAATCTTCAATATTCCATCCAAATAAATATCATACCCGAAAGTTTTATTCGAAGCCTCAATAATCTTGTAAGTCCATTTTGAAGTATTGGGCTTTGGCTTTGCCTGCGTTGCAGTCGGGCTGTCCGGAGGTGTTGTGTTGCTTTGCGCTCCTGTTGCGAGCTGTGCAGAAATAGTTCCGCAGAGCAACATTAGTAAAATCGTAAATTTTAATTTATTCAACATGAGTTTTAAATTTTAAAGTAACATTGGCATTGCAATAATACTATTCTCATTTAATACCTGATCATTGATTTTTATGAACACCGCCTCACTTAGCGAAGTAAAAAAAGAATTGACTGCATTAAAGCCCGCAGAGGTGCTTGCCTGCTGCATGCGTCTTGCAAAGTTTAAAAAGGATAATAAGGAACTGCTAAGCTATTTGCTTTTCGAGGCGCATAATGAAGCCGCTTACATTGAACATGTGAAAAGTGAAATTGATGAACTTTACAGCGAAATGAATAAGAGCACTTTTTATCTCGCCAAGAAAAATCTGAGAAAGGTATTGCGAATCACCAATAAGAAAATAAAATATTCAGGCTTGCCGCAAACTGAAGTTGAGTTACTTATTTATTTCTGCACTAAATTAAATCAATCAGGCATTAAGGTAAAAGGCAGCACCACGCTAATGAATCTTTACGAAAGTCAATTAATAAAAATCAATAAAGCATTGGCCAAATTGCATGAGGATTTGCAGTATGATTATCAGAAGGAGGTTGAGGAGTTGATGAATGGGATGAAACATTAATACATTTAGTAAATTCGCTGCATAATGAACAAATAAAAATGGAAGAAAAAAAAATCATCAATCCGTCTTTTAAAAATTGGACAAATAATAACAGGGAGTTATTGCGTAAGTATAAAGGCAAATGGATTGGATACACAAAGAATGGAATTATTGCATCTGACGTTTCTTTTTTGAAAATGACGAGGATGGCAGAAAAGCAAACCGATGATTATATCAGTTACTTTGTATCGCCTGATATGGATGAATTTCGTTTCAGACCAATAAGAATTCAATCACTAAAAACGCATGAGTGGCCGCCTGAATATGATGTAATTGTCAAGTTGAATAACAAAAAACTTAAACTGAAAATGCTGGTTGACTCAGGTGCTGATATTTCGCTATTGCCTCTTCATACAGGATTGAAGTTGGGATTCAGACATTCACCTGGAGAAGCAATTTTATCAGCTTCGGGAATTGGCGGAGCTATTTCATATATTTTAAGAAATATTGAATTTATAATTGATACACATTCTTTCCTCGCTCCGGTAGCTTGGGTTCAGGATAATAATTGTACTGATTTAATTTTAGGTCGCGAAAAAGTTTTTGATTTGTTTGACATCACTTTCAAACAAGCCGATGAAGAAATTATTTTCAAGTGGAGAGGAAAATGATTTTATTCTTGATGACGCGCCTTGATAAAAAGGGAATACAAGAAAATCCTACTAAATATCCAACAGGTTTCCTCCTGAATGACAAATCGCGGTGAGTGCCATTCAGGAGGAAACTTTTTTATGATCAATACCTGTTGATCCGGTTATTGAATTTTTTCGCCACGTTTGTACAATCAAATTATAATTTAATTTCGACACAATAATTAAAATACTTTTTTGTTATCAATCCACCAATAACTCAAATCCCAAAGCATTTCACACATGGAAAATATTCCAAACAAAAGCATCCTTAGGATAGCTACATCCATTGCACAAAAACATTTTAACTTCAACATTCATCATTCACCATTCATCATTCATCATTTCCTTTTTTTCCTCTTTCTCGCAACCTCCCTCCAATCCTGCAAAAACAAAGACAATGAAGTGAAAGTGGTGCAACGTTCTTTTATGGATGAAGTGGAACTACAGCAAAATTTCAATATTACTTTTAATCGCGAATTGATTGCTGATTCACTGCTTGACCGCTGGGAAACAGCCGACTATTTTAAATTCACTCCTGCTGTTGAGGGTAAATTTAAATGGGTGAGTACGCATGAAATTTTGTTTTCGCCTAATGATGGATTAGCCCCTTGCACCGATTATAAATTGGAGCTTAACCCGAAAAGCATTTTAAAGAGAGCTGATAAAAAACTTTTTCTTGGTGGCGATGTGGCATTCAGTTTTCACACTCCGAAATTAAATTTTGAAAGTGCCGATTTTCACTGGACAGCTTCTGAAACTAATGCACAACAACCTGTTTTAAATTTATTGCTCAATTTTAATTATGCTTTGAATCCCGCAGAAGTAATGCGGCAGGTAAATGTTGAAACAGATGGAAAAAAACTTACCGTAAAACTTGCAGAAACAAGTATCAGTGCAACCATTCATCTTGAAATAACAGATGCTCCGATCAGCGAAAATGATATCCCTGTAAAGATTATAATCGCCAAAGGAATACCTGTTCCCAAGTCAACATTTGTAACTGATAAAGAGATGAGTTATGAAACTGTCATTCCTTCAAAAAGCAAATTGGTGATTACAAATGTTGAAACTGATCATACGGGCGAGCAAGGTTCCATCATGGTAATAACATCGGAAGAAGTGAAGGAAAGTACTATCAAAACGGCTGTGAAATTTGATCCTCAAATTGATTTTGATGTGATGACAAATGAAAGAGGTTTTACCATTACGAGTAAACAATTTGATGCAAGCAATTCTTATAAACTTACTATAGGAGTAACGTTAGAAGGAACGCTGGGCGGTAAGCTAAAAGAGGCTTACAGCCAGGATGTGATTTTCGGCAAGCTGCAACCGTCAGTAAAATTTGTAAATGAGCGGGGAATGTATCTCGGTGCAAAAGGCAGCAGGAATATTGCAATAAATATTACTGCCATACCGAAAGTAAAAGTCCGCATTTACAAGATTTATGAAAACAACATTATTCAGTTTATGAAACAGGGCATGCAATACGATTCGCATTATGACCGGAATGATGAAGGTGACGATGACGAAGGCGATGATTACCGCTACTATGAATATAATCATTACTATACCGAAGATTATGGTGATGTGATTTACGAGCAGGATTATGAAACAAGAAAATTGGAAAAACAAAATTCATCGCGTGTATTGAAAATGGATTTTGATGATAAGATAAAAGATCAGCATGGCATTTATGTGATGCAGATTCAAAGCAGCAATGAAAGCTGGATACAGGCAAATAAAATTCTTGCAATCAGTGATATTGGTTTGATTGTAAAAGAATCTGGAAAAAGTGTAATGGTAATTGCAAATTCTATTAACGATGCAAAACCATTGAACGGAGTTAAAATAAACATCATCAGCCGTAAGAATCAAATAGTACAAACCGTTACAACCAATAATGAAGGCGTGGCATTATTTGATAAAACAGAAAATGCTTTCCCGCCTTATGATGTAAGTTTAATCACTGCACAACTTGATAATGATTATAATTTTCTGAAGCTTCAGTATTCAAATGGCGGATACGAAGGGGACGGTGAATATATTGACGAAACCGGTGGCAGGTACATTGGCGGCAGGAAATATGATGCATTTTTATACGGTGATCGCGATATATACCGCCCGGGCGAAACAATGTACATAAGTTGCATAGTCCGCGATTTGAAATGGAATAAACCGGGTGATATGCCTGTGAAAATGAAAATCTATTTGCCAAATGGGCGGGAATTTAAAACAGTGAAAAAAGTTTTAAATGAGCAAGGTTCGTTTGAAGCCGCTGTTCAGTTGCCACCGGGAATAGTTACCGGAACCTATAGGGTAACTGTTAGCAGTGGTGATGATGTGCTCCTTGCATCAAAAGGTTTAAGTGTGGAAGAGTTTATGCCTGATAAAATTACTGTTCGTGCACAACTATCGAAAGATTCAGTTGTAGTGGATGATTCGCTTAAAACAAATATTGTTGCAACAAATCTTTTCGGTCCACCGGCAAGCGATCGAAACTATACAATGGAAATGAGCTTGTATGGCGAATACTTCAGCAGCAATACTTACAGCGATTACAATTTTAATTTTCAGTATCGAAATACAAATTATGCTGTAGTGGAAAGAAGTGGTAAAACTAATGAGCAAGGTGAGATTCACGAAACATTTTCATTCCCTCAATCTCAGTATGCTAACAATGGTTTGCTTGGCGGAAAAATATTTACAACAGTTTTTGATGAATCAGGAAGACCGGTGAACCGTGAAAAATATTTTAAGCTTTATACACAGAATATTTTTGTCGGTATTAAATACAACGATTCTTATACAAGCCTTAATCAGCCTTATACGATTAATGTTGCCGCTATCACTGCCAATGATAAACCCGCAAAAAATATTCAGACATACATAACCGTGATTAAGCGCGAGTGGCAAACTGTTTTGCAAAAGGTTGGTAATCGTTTTCAATACAATTCGCAACAAGTGGAGCGTGTAGTTTTCAGTAAAGATATAGTCATTAATGAAAAAGCATCTGTGGCTTACACGCCTGTATTATCAGGCGATTATGAAGTGCGTTTATATTTAAAAGGTGCCAATAATTATGTTTCCGAACATTTTTATGCTTACGGATATGGACACACAGATAACACATCATTCGAAGTAAGCAACGAAGGAAATGTTACCATTGAAACTGATAAGAAGGAATATAAAGTTGGAGAGACTGCAAAGTTACTTTTCAAAACACCCTTTGCGGGGAGGTTGATTATCACTACTGAGCAAGACAAAGTATTGGAAGTTTTCACTTTGAATACGGATGCAAAATCAGCATCATATAATTTGAAAATTAAAAATGATTTTGTGCCAAACGTTTTTGTATCGGCAACATTAATCCGTGCTGCTGATGACGGAAGCAATCCTTTAATAGTTGCTCATGGAGTTAAAGATATCCGAGTTGAAAATCCTGATAATAAATTGCCATTGCAAATTACAGCAGCAGCCACATCGCGATCAAAAACAAAACAAACCATTCGTGTAAAAACAACTCCTAACAGCAGTATTACAATTGCTGTGGTTGATGAAGGTATTTTGCAATTGAAGAATTATCAAACACCCGATCCGTACGATTATTTTTATGCATCGCGGGCATTGGCAGTAAGTTCTTATGACATTTATCCAAGTTTGTTTCCCGAAATAATGTTGAAGAAAAATTTAACAGGCGGGGGAGGATATGATTTGGCTAAGCGCGTTAATCCTTTAACTAATAAACGTGTAAATTTAGTTGCAATGTGGAGCGGAATTATTAAAACCGATGGCAACGGTAATGCAAGTTATGACATAAACATTCCACAGTTTAATGGCGACTTGCGCATTATGGCTGTTGCTTACAACGATAATAAATTTGCAGGTGCTGATGCGCATATAAAAGTTGCCGATCCTGTTGTGATCAATACAGGCTTGCCCCGATTTACATCGCCACGCGATACAGTTGCTATGCCCGTTACATTAACCAACACAACAAAAAAGGATGCAACTGCAAATGTTACAATAACTGTTACAGGTCCGTTTAATGTGGTATCAACATCAACACAAAGCATCAATATAAAATCAAATAGCGAGGCGAGAGTTAATTTTAAAATTGCTGCGCAAAATAATATCGGTGCGGGTAAGATAACCTGTAAGGTAAACGCCATGAACGAAAATTTTGTTGATGAAACTGAAATGACTGTTCGCCCATCAGCATCATTGCAAAAGCTGAGTGGCAATGGAGATTTTAATGCAGGTGAAACTAAGGCGATTAGCCTCACAGGTAATTTTATTCCTTCTACTATTGAAAGTAAATTAATTGTAAGCCGTTCTCCTTTGGTATCGTTTGCCGATGATTTGAATTACCTTATTCAATATCCGTATGGATGTGTTGAACAAACCACAAGCGCAGCATTTCCGCAAATCTATTTTTATGATCTCGCCAAGAGCGTGATGAAAAAAGCGAGTAAAGATCCTAACCCTAATTATAATGTTCAACAAGCAATTGCAAAACTGCAGAGCATGCAAATGAGTAACGGTTCATTGAGTTACTGGCCTGGTGGAGGCTACGAAAGTTGGTTCGGGACTGTTTATGCTGCACACTTTTTATTTGAAGCAAAGAAGGCGGGGTTTGATGTGGATCAGAATGTAGTTGACCGATTACATGTTTATTTGATTAACAAATTAAAAGTTAAAGAAACCTTCAAATATTATTACAATGCTAATTTAAGCAAGGAGATTGCACCTAAAGAAGTTGCTTATAGTTTGTATGTGTTGGCGCTTGCGAATAAACCTCAAACAAGCATGATGAATTACTATCGTTCTAATTGGGATATGCTTAGCCTTGATGGAAAATATTTGTTAGCTGCATCTTATGCATTGGCTGGAAATAAATTGAACTATCAGCAATTGCTTCCTCAAAAGTTTGAAGGCGAAGTTTCGTTGTCAACTACAGGCGGAAGTTTTTACAGTGCCATTCGTGATGAAGCATTGGCGCTCAATGCCTTGTTAGAAGTGGATCCAAACAATCCGCAGGTTGGAATTATGGCACGTCATGTTTCTCAGGAATTGAAAAAGGAAAGGTATCCGAATACGCAGGAACGTGTATTTACTTTTCTTGCAATGGGAAAAATTGCGCGTATGAATCGCAACAATAATGCAACGGCTACCATCCGTGTAAACGGAAAAGCAATTGCAGCAATGAGTGATAAAGATGCAGAACTTACTTTGAAAGGAATGGATGGAAAAAAAGTTGACATCACTTCAAGCGGTGCGGGAAAGGTTTATTATTTCTGGAATTCTGAAGGACTCACCGCTGACGGAAGTTATAAGCAGGAAGATAATTTCTTAAAAGTGCGCAAAACATTTTTTGATAAGCATGGAAAGATAATTTCAAATCTCACTTTTAAACAAAATGATTTGGTGGTGATAAAAATTTCTGTGATGGGATTAACCAATAATGAAATTGAAAATGTGGTGATCACTGACATGCTACCCGCAGGTTTTGAAATTGAAAATCCACGCATCGGTATCACCAATGATATGCCGTGGATAAAATATCAATCGGAACCGCAACACCAGGACTTTCGCGATGATCGTGTTAATTTATTTACAAGCGTATCATCATCTGCACAGGATTTTTATTACATCGTTCGTTGTGTAACCAAAGGCGTTTTTCAGATGGGACCTGTAAGCGCTGATGCGATGTATAATGGCGAGTACCACTCTTATAATGGCGCTGGATTAGTAAGGATACAGTAAATCGGTTATGGATAATGTCAGACACCTTTTTCGGGTGTCAGACATTTTGCCGTGCATAACTTTCGGAAAGTTGAAGGAACTTTCCGAAAGTCAGACTTCTGCAAATCATTTTTCAACAGCAGAGTTTCATCCGTATTCAATGTGTGTTTGGTTGCTGTTTTTTTCACCAACCATTGACGGTGATCTTAGTGGTTGGTGAAAAAAACACCCAACCAACTGGCAAAAGTTCACAGTCCTTTCTACTTTGCTTATTGCAAATTGCCCTTTGCAAATTGCCTCTTGATTTTTTTCATCATTAATTCAAAGAGTTAATGAATCAAACATTAGTTTTGTTGCCTAATTTAAAACACAATCAGATGAAAAAAATCTTACTATTCTTAATTTCTGCTGCTCCAATTGCAGCATTAGCACAAATCACCATCAATCAAAGTGATTTGCCTGTAGCAAATACTTTATGGGTACAAGCCACTGATACCGGTTACACAGGAGCAATACCTGCGGGCGGTGTAAGCCAATCATGGAATTATGCAACGCTTCAAAACAATCAACAAGACTCTACCTCATTTGTTGCTGCTGCCGGAACACCTTATGCAGCACAGTTTCCGGGCTCTAATCTCGCTTCGCCAGCAGGCAATGCAGCCTATGCTTATTTCACATCAAATGCTACCGGTCTTTCTGTAAATGGAATAGTTGATCCTGCAAGTGGAACAACCATACATTACAATCCCGCTCGTTTAATTATTCCTGTTCCGTTTACTTACAATAGCAACATTGTTAATACGGCACGTTTCCAGTTAGACACTAATGCTAACGGTCTTAATTTGCGAATTGTTCAAATTACACAGCAAACTTTTAATGGCGATGGTTATGGTTCCCTGGTATTGCCTAATGGCAATTACCCTTCAACATTGCGCGTAAAGGAAGTTGATCTGCAAACTGACTCTATCTATATTGATTTTGGTTTAGGTTATACGCCATTAAGTACGTCAGTATCGCAAACATCAAATTTGATATGGGTGCGTAATGGTGTCGGTGCTTTGTTGTTACAAATAGGTGCCGACAGTCTTGCACAACAAGCAACTGGTGGTGCTTCTTACTTTCTTTCAACAGGACCTACAGGAATAGCTGACATTGCACCTGTTGATGTGAAAAGTGTTTATCCAAATCCATCATCTGATTTTGTAACTGTTGATCTTAGTAATCTTAATGGAGATGCTCAAACGCTTTTAATTTATGATATAACAGGTCGCCAGGTTGATGCAATGAACATTCAGCATATTGACCGCAATACTTTTGATGTGCGTCATTATGAAAATGGTCGTTACATTATGCGTATAGCAGGAACGGATATGCAGCCGGTTACAGGTTCGTTTACAGTGGTGCATTAATTCCACCGGTTGCACCGATGGTTATTTACAGGGAAGCCCTTCAGGCTACACTTACCGGAAAATGAAACTCCAAAAAAACCCTGCTTCTGTTGAGGCAGGTTTTTTTTATTGTTGCATTGCGGGCAACCACAAGGGTTGCCCCTAAATTAATACTTCACGGTTCAGACCCTATTCTGTTAGGAGCGAACGCTATTTAATAAAAAACGTTCGTTGCTTACGAAGCAACGAACGTTCGCAAATAAATTGCATCTGTTATTAGTCTATTGTGAGCTGAATTATCTGGGTTTGGGATTGTGGCACATCATGTATGCTTAGTTCATGTATGTAACAAACTTGGTCACCGCGTACTAAACCCGTTATATTTTTGTGTGTGGCTGGTATTTTTTTTTACCAACCATTACAACAGACAATAACGAAACATTTGGGATGGGGGTTGTAACCCGATGCCCTATCGTAGAGACGTTGCATTGTACAGACGTTGCATTGCAACGTCTCTACCATGCAACACCAACAATACGCACGAAGGCAAACATATCGGTTTGCCCCTACATTTTTATTCCCGCTTCAATTATTTCCCTACTTTCGTTATCAATATTTTAAAACCCCTACAGGGAATGAAAAACCGGGTAGTCTTTATTGCTATGTTTTTGGGATTTGGTGGAGGTGTGCTTGGGCAAAATCCGCTGGTGAAGCAGTGGGATAAAAGGTTTGGGGGGACGAACACTGATTGGCTCTATGCCTTTGAGCAAACCGCTGACGGAGGATATATATTAGGAGGGCCTTCATTTTCTGATAGCAGCGGAGACAAATCTCAAAACAATCAAGATACTTTGTGTAATCCTAACTGTGAATCTGATTTTTGGATAGTAAAAATTGATTCAATGGGACTAAAACAATGGGATAAAAGATTCGGAGGAATTGAAGAAGATAGACTTAATTCGTTTAAACAAACAATTGATGGAGGATATATCTTAGGTGGATCTTCCCGTTCAGGTGTAAGTGGTGATAAAACCCAACCGAATTGGGATATATCCCAAGTTAGTTTTGATTATTGGGTTGTAAAAATAGATTCCGTTGGTAACAAGCAATGGGATAGAAGATATGGTGGATTTGGGTATGATCATTTAAACTCATTAGCGCAAACTAATGATGGTGGATATCTATTAGGGGGAAACTCAACATCGGATATTAGTGGAGACAAGACACAAAACAGCCAGGATACAACTTCATATTTAGCAGGTGACTACTGGATTGTAAAAATTGATTCTTCAGGTAATAAACAATGGGATAAAAGATTCGGAGGAAAGGCCGCTGAACATCTCGCTTCTATGGAAAAAACAATTGATGGTGGATATATATTAGGGGGATATTCATTTTCCGGAGCAGGTGGAGATAAAACCCAACCTTCTTGGGGGTCATTTGATTACTGGGTTGTGAAAATTGATTCGATTGGCGTTAAGCAATGGGATAGAAGATTTGGAGGTACGAGCGCTGACTATTTAAATACCATACACCAAACTATTGATGGTGGATATATTCTCGGAGGTATTTCATGGTCTGGAGTAAATGGAGATAAAACACAACCAGTATGGGGGGGTTATGATTTTTGGATTGTAAAGATTAACTCGTTTGGTAATAAAATATGGGATAAAGATTTTGGAGGAACCAATTGGGAGAACGAACGCGGAAATGTTATGCAAACGAAAGATCAGGGATATTTGATTGCCGGCACATCCAATTCAGGTATTAGTGGCGATAAGTCAGAAAATAACTTAGGCATTGAACAACCTTGGATTGTTAAAGCCGATTCACTTGGAAATAAGCAGTGGGATAAAACAATTTTTACAACTGGAGAGGATGATGGAGCATACGCGCTTCAAACAAATTATGGTAGTTATGTAATAGCTAGTTTTACTGATGCGGGAATAGGTGGTTATAAGACGGAGCCCAATTGGGATCCAACCAATCAAGCTTTAGATTTTTGGATAATCAAATTTAATGATACTACATCCTTTATACCTTCAACAAATTTATCATCCTCTGACACCTCCTTTTGCGAAAAACACTGCATAGACTTTTATGATTTAAGCACCAACAACCCAACATCATGGCAATGGTTTTTTCCCGGTGCTGATAGTTTAACAAGCACACTTCAAAACCCAACCAATATATGTTACAATAGTTACGGCAGCTATGATGTTACTCTTATTGCTTGCAATGCCGCAGGCTGCGATACGTTGCATCTCACCAACTTTATAACCTGCTATCAAAACCCAACCGACAGTATTTATCAATCAAACGATACCTTGTTTTCATTACCTGCTTACAGTTATCAATGGTATGAAGTAACCAATGGAATTATTGCAGGAGCAACCAATCAATATTTTGTACCGCAGCAAGCGGGCAGTTATTATTGTGTGATAACAGATTCCATCGGTTGCGCAGGCAGTTCGGGCACAATCGTTATAACAGGAGTTAATGAATGGACAATTGATAATGGACAATTGACAATTATTCCAAATCCGTTCAGTGGTAACATCACTATTACTTTCCAAAAACAAAACATCAATAAAATTTCATTCACAATAAAAAATGCTTTAGGGCAGATAGTTTTTAATGCAAGTGAAAATAATCCTATGCCAAACTACACAAAAACAGTTGACCTTAGTTTGCTTACCAAAGGCATCTATTTTCTTGATGTGATTATTGATGGAGCACATAATGTGAGAAAAATTGTGAAAGAGTAAAATTACAAAACAAAAAACCCTGCCTCAATCGAAGCAGGGTTTTTCTTAAACCTAAAACCGAAACGGATTAATATCCCATTCCACCCATATCAGGGCTTGGCATAGAAGCGCCTTTTTCTTCTTTGATATCTGCTAACACACACTCAGTGGTTAACAACATACCAGCGATAGAGGCAGCATTTTCAAGTGCTACGCGGGTTACTTTAGTAGGGTCAATTACACCGGCTGCAAATAATTTTTCATATTTATCAGTGCGTGCATTGTAACCAAAATCGTCTTTACCATTGCGAACTTTGTCAACTATGATTGAACCTTCGAGACCTGCATTGGCAACTATCTGGCGCAATGGCTCTTCCAAAGCACGCTTGATAATGTTGATACCGGTAGTTTCATCTTCGTTGTCACCTTTCAGTTTAGCAATAACTTCTATTGCGCGGATGTAAGCCACGCCACCACCTGCAACGATACCTTCTTCAACTGCGGCACGTGTAGCATGCAAAGCATCATCAACACGGTCTTTCTTTTCTTTCATTTCAGTTTCGGTAGCAGCTCCAATATATAATACTGCAACACCACCTGCTAACTTAGCGAGACGTTCCTGTAGTTTTTCTTTATCATAATCGGAAGTTGTTGATTCAACCTGGGCTTTGATTTGATTAACACGTGCAACGATATCTTCTTTTTTACCAACACCGTTTACGATGGTTGTGTTGTCTTTATCAATGCTGATTTTTTCAGCTTGTCCAAGATAAGTGAGATCAGCGTTCTCTAATTTGAAGCCACGCTCTTCAGCTATTAAAGTACCACCTGTAAGAATGGCGATGTCTTCCATCATAGCTTTTCTACGGTCGCCAAAGCCGGGAGCTTTAACGGCAGCAATTTTTAAAGAGCCGCGAATTTTATTTACAACCAAGGTTGCCAATGCTTCGCTATCCACATCTTCGGCAATAATTAAAAGCGGGCGACCTGTTTGAACTACTTTCTCCAAAATAGGAAGTAATTCTTTCATGTTAGAGATCTTTTTATCGTATAATAAAATGTAAGGATTTTCTAACTCAGCTTCCATCTTATCAGCGTTGGTTACGAAGTAAGGAGAAATGTAACCGCGGTCGAACTGCATACCTTCTACAGTTTTCATTTCAGTTTCAGTTCCTTTAGCTTCTTCAACAGTTATCACTCCTTCTTTACCAACTTTCTTCATTGCATCAGCAATTAATTTACCGATTGTAAAATCAGAATTAGCAGAAATGGAAGCTATCTGCTCAATTTTTTCATAATCATCGCCTACCTTTTGTGATATTTTTTTCAATGATTCAACAACAGCGATTACAGCTTTGTCAATACCGCGTTTCAAATCCATTGGATTTGCACCTGCAGCTACGTTTTTCAAACCTGCAGTAACAATAGCCTGCGCCAATACAGTTGCAGTAGTAGTTCCATCGCCTGCTATATCAGCAGTTTTAGAAGCTACTTCTTTCAACATTTGCGCCCCCATGTTTTCAACCGGGTGTTTCAATTCTATTTCTTTTGCAACAGTAACACCGTCTTTTGTAATAATAGGTGATCCGTATTTCTTATCAATAATTACGTTACGTCCCTTTGGACCAAGTGTAACTTTAACTGCATTAGCCAATGCGTCAACTCCGCGCTTTAAAGCGTCACGCGATTCAA